>REEU01000109.1 GCA_007694905.1 Gammaproteobacteria bacterium
CGGGCCGAGCGTCCCGGGACGGCAGTGGGCCGCCGGGCTCGTGAATCGCGGACCGAAGCGGGCTAGACTCGCCGCCCCCTTCGCCACAGTGGAGCGCTTCGCCCGACCATGGATGCCTTCTACGCCCCGAATCCAACCCACAATCCTCAGCGCTGGGTGCTGCCCGTCGCCCGCAGCCTATGTGTCGGGCCGCCGGGTCGTCAGTTCCTGTTCGGCGGCGTGGGCCTCGCTGCCTCGGTCACTGCGATGGAGCGCGCAACCGGCCGCCCGCTGATCTGGGCCACCGCCCAGTACCTGTCGTATGCCAACCCGGATGCCATGCTCGACATCGACGTCGCCACGCCTGTGGCAGGAAAGAGCGTCACTCAAGCCCGGGTCGTGGGCCACGTCGGCGAACGGGAGATCGTTACGGTGAACGCAGCGCTCGGTCAGCGCGCCGAGCTGCATTCGCGGCAATTCGCAGTGATGCCGAGCGTTCCGAAGCCAGATGACTGCGACCTCATCGAGCACGCCCACCGCGACCCGGACGGACTTCATGGTCGCTTCGAACACCGCGGCATCCCGCGGGACCCAGGCGAAGATGACGGCCGCTCGCGGCAGTGGCTGCGCTGCCGCAGCGAAAACGGAAAGGACAGCGGCGAAATGTCCGCCGGCCTGCTTGCGGTGATCGCGGACTACGTTCCTGCCGGCATCCGTACCGCGCTGGATCAGCCAGCAGGCGCCAACAGCCTCGACAACACGTTACGGATCGTGTGCACCCGTCCCACCGAGTGGATTCTCTGCGACACCCAGATCTTCGCCGTGGCTGCCGGCTTCGTGCATGGGCGGATGCATCTGTTCTCCGAGGATGGCGACCTGCTCGCCACCGCCAGCCAGTCAGGCATCCTGCGCGTGTTCGAGGGTTGACCAGCCGCCTTCAATCGCCTGACCGCTGGTCGAGCAGGCGCTCCAGCAGCGCATTGACCAGCGAGCCTGGATCGCGCATCACCCGATCAGGCTCCGCCAGCCACGCTTCGTAGCTCATGCGCGCAAACCGATCCGGCAGCACCAGTTCCTCACCGGCCAGCAGCCCGTCGAGGGCCGCCCCGGCAATGGCACGCGGCGACGCCTTGGGTATTTGAAAGCGGGCGCCCATGTCGGTGTCCACGAACCCAGGCAGCACCTGAACCACCTGGGTACGCTGGCTGGCGAGCTCATGCCGCAGACCGTGGGACAACATCAGCTGGGCCGCCTTGGCAGCGCTGTAGCCGGTGTGATCCGCGACGTGAATGCATCCGGACATGGAGCCTATGTTGATGATCCCTGACCGGCCCGATCGGCCCAGCACCGGGGCAAACGCCCGACTCATGTTAAGGACGCCGAAGTAGTTCACTTCCATGGCCCGCCGCAGGTCCGCGGTGCTGTCGCTGCCGATCACCGCGGCAGGGCAGTCCACCCCGGCGTTGTTCACCAGCAGATCCAGCGCCTCGGTGGCTGCGGCCAGTTCCTCGATGCCCACCGCATCCGTGACATCCAGCGCCAGCGGGCGAATACGGTCGCGATCCAGCGCCGCGATGGATTCCAGACTCTCCAGATCCCGCCCGGTGGCATGAACCGATGCGGCACCCCGCACCAGCAGTTCTTCGACGAATGCCCTGCCAATACCACGGTTGGCACCGGTCACCAGGGCGCCCACACCCTCGATCTCCATGCGTAACCTCGTTCAGCCGGTGTTGCGCAGGCCGCTCGAAATGCCTGCCATGGTCACCTGCAGCGCCCGCTCGACCACGGCAGGCGCTTCCCTGCCCTGGCGCGACCGCTCGAGCAATTCCGCCTGCAGCAGATGCAGTGGATCCAGGTAAGTGTTGCGTACGCTGATGCTCTCCCGCAGCTGGGCGTCCCGTTCCAGCAATGCCTGCTGCCCGCGCAACGCGAGCAGGTCGCCCGTCAGCGCTTCCGCCCGCTGGCACAGCTGCTCACCCAACTCCCGTTGATCCGCCTCGAGAAGGCGTTGCTGATACCAGCGCGCAAGCGCGCAGTCGGTTTTCGCCAGCACCATCTCCAGCATGTCCATCTGCATGCGAAAGAACGGCCAGTCCTCGGCCATGGTGGCCAGCAGTTCCTGCTCACCTGACTCCAGGGCCCCATGCAGGGCGGTATCCGTCCCCAGCCAGGCCGGCAGCATCAGTCTGATCTGCGTCCAGGCGAACACCCAGGGAATGGCCCGCAGGCTGTCCACGCCCGCCGTCTCACGGCGTCGCGCGGGACGACTGCCGAGCGCCAACTTGCCGAGTTCCCGCTCCGGCGTCACCGCGCGGAAAAAAGGTACGAAAGCGGCATCTTCGCGCACCACGCCGCGGTAGCTGGCCAGGGCACGATCCGCGAGCCGGTCCATCGCCTCGCGCCAGGCGGGCTCGGGCATGGGCGGCGGCAGCAGCGTCGCCTCCAGCGTCGCCCCGGTGTACAGCGCCATGCTCTGCTCGGCGAGTTCGGGCAGACCGAATTTGAAGCGGATCATCTCGCCCTGCTCGGTCACCCGCAGGCCGCCGGAGACGGACCCCGGCGGCTGACTGAGGATCGCCGCATGGGCAGGGCCCCCGCCACGGCCCACCGCGCCACCGCGGCCGTGGAACAAGGTGAGGCGCACGCCGTGACGGCGCGCCACGTCGGTAAGGGCCTCCTGGGCACGGTACTGAGCCCAGGCCGCAGCCAGCTGCCCCGCGTCCTTGGCCGAATCCGAATAGCCGATCATGACGTGCTGATGGCTGCGGATCAGATCCCTATACCAGTCGATGCCCAGCAGCGCGTCGATCACCGCCGGAGCACGGTCAAGGTCATCCAGCGTCTCGAACAGCGGCACCACGGGCGGCGGATGCTCCAGACCCGACTCCCGCAACAGCAGCAGCACCGCAAGCACGTCCGAGGCCTGGGCCGCCATGGAGATGATGTACTGACCGATGGCCGCTGCCGGCTGCCCCGCCACCACCCGACAGGTTTCGAGCACCTCCGCCACCGCATCGGTCATCGGCCACTGGCGCGGAAACAACGGCCGGCGCCCCTGCAATTCCGTCAGCAGAAACTGTTGCCGCTCCGCCTCGTCCCAGGCGCCATAGCTGTTGCCGGCTGCATCGCGAATGTCCAGGTGAGTGGTGATGGCATCGAGCACGTCGAGATGGCGGTCCGCCGACTGGCGGATATCGAGCTTGACCAGATGCACACCGAAGCAGGCTGCGCGGCGCAGCGTATCGAGCAGTTCGCCGTTGGCAATGGCTTCCATCCCGCATGCCACCAGCGATCGGTGGCAGGCGAGCAGCGGCTCGAGCAGAGCATCCTGCTCCAGGATGATGCTGGATGCGTCCGCGGGCGGTGTCGGGTCGAGTCGTTCGGCCCATACCAGGGTGCGGCGCAGCCGATCACGCAGACCGCGCAGAACCTCGCGGTAGGGCTCTCGGGTCTGTGTCTCGGCCAGCTCCTGCAGCTCCGGCGTCGCGCGCACCATGGAGAGCTGGCCCTGCAAAGCCTCCACATCCCGCAGGAACAGGTCCGCGGCCATCCAGCGCGCCAGCATGAGCACGTCGCGGGTCACGGCGGCGGTGACGTTCGGATTGCCGTCCCGGTCGCCGCCCATCCAGATCGCATAGCGGATGGGCGCGGCGTCCAGCGGCAGCGGACCGGTCCCGAGGGCTGCCAACTCACGATCCAGGCGTCGCATGAAGCAGGGCAGCGCCTGCCAGAGACTGTTTTCCACCACAGCGAAGCCCCACTTCGCCTCATCCTGAGGGGTGGGCTGCTCATGCCGGATCTCGTCGCTGTACCAGGCCTCCGCCACCAGTCGCGCCAACCCCACACGGGCCTCTTGCGCCGCCGTTCCCCTCAGCTGCTCGAGCTCGCCGAGGCGTTCGGCAATGGCGTCATACTTGCGGATGAGCGTGCGTCGAATCACTTCCGTCGGGTGCGCCGTCAGCACGAGCTCGACCCTCGTGTCCGCCAGCGCCGCAGCAACCTGTTCCGCTCCATGCCCCTGCTGCAGCAGCCGCTGGAAGACACCGGCGAGGAGATCCGGTTGCGCATCCGGACCTTGTTCGGTTCGCGCCCGGGTCCGGATCTGGTGATACTGCTCGGCAATGTTCGCGAGGTTCAGGAACTGGTTGAATGCCCGCGCCACATCCACCAGATCGCCTTCCGGCAGTTCAGCCAGATAATCACGCAGCGACGCCCAGGGTGTGCTCCCGGCACGTACCTCCTTTGCCAGCTGCCGAATGCGCTCGATGCACTCAATGAATGCAGGGCCGCGATCGGACGCGATGGCTTGGCCAAGCAACTCGCCGAGCAGGCGCACATCGTCGCGCAGGGCCGGATCAAGCTCTTCCGTGCCGGCGTCCGGTTCTGCTCTACCACCGTGGGCGGCGGTCACGTCCGTCATGCTACCTCCGTCGACCCATGCAAAGATGGTAACCCAAGACCGTCGGCACCACATGGCGGCGCGGTGGCTCCCGTCGTCCACCCCTGGCATCCTCGCGAACACGTGAGCACGTGAGCAAGGAGCCAACCCATGACCCGCGACGCACTCGACGCCCAGGCCATCGACCATCTCGGTCAGACCTTGCCCCAGTGGCAGCTCGACGATGATCGTAAGGGCATTCGGCGCAAGCTGGAATTCACCGATTTCAATGCCGCCTTCGGATTCATGACGCGGGTGGCCCTGGCGGCCGAAACCATGGGCCACCACCCGGAGTGGTTCAATGTGTTCAACAAGGTGGATATCCGCCTGTCGTCCCACGATGCAGACGGTCTATCCGAGCGCGACGTGAAGCTGGCGCGCTTCATCGACGAGCTCGTCTGACAGCGCCGTGAACACCGCGCTGGATCCACTCCTGGAGGCATCCCCCATGTCCAATCGCTCCATCGAGCTCGACGACCGGGTGCACAGCTACCTGCTCGACGTGTCCCTGCGCGAGAGCGACCTCGCACGGCGATTGCGCGAGGAGACGGCGCGCATGCCGGAGCACAACATGCAGATCGCGCCGGAGCAGGGGCAGTTCATGGCCATGCTCGTCCAGCTCATGGGCGCCCGACGCTGCATCGAGATCGGTGTCTTCACCGGCTATTCGAGTCTGATGGTGGCGGGTGCGCTGCCACCGGACGGCCGTCTCATCGCCTGTGACGTGAGCGACGACTACACCCGGATTGCGCGTCGCTACTGGAAGGAGGCCGGGCTCGACGATCGAATCGAGCTGCGTCTCGGGCCCGCGCTCGACAGCCTGGACGCGTTGCTTCAGCAAGGGGGCGGGAGCAGCTTCGATTTCGCTTTCATCGACGCAGACAAGAGCAATTACGACAGCTACTACGAATCCTGCCTGCAGCTGCTCCGGACCGGCGGGCTGCTGGCCATCGACAATACGCTGTGGCATGGCACGGTGGCCGATCCGACGGTGGACGACCGTGACACCCGCGCCATCCGCGCCCTGAACCGCAAGCTGCACGATGACTCACGGGTCGATCTCAGTCTCCTGCCCATCGGCGACGGGCTGACTCTGTGCCGCAAGCGAGGCCGCTGACCCTGGGGCATGCGCGCGATGGAGATGCTCGAATACCGTGTCCAACACCAGCCCACCCGCTGTCGACAGCTGTTTGAGGTCCAGACGCGCCAGAGTCGGAACATGGATGAAGCCCGCCAGCAGGCCTGAGCGCTCCTGCTCGACCCGATGCAGGATGCGATAGAAGAGATGGTTGCAGAGGTAATCGCCGGCATGCGAGGACACGCGGACCGGCAGCCCGGCAGCGGCCAGGGCCTGTTGCAGCTGCTGCCAGGGTAGCCGGGTGTGCAATGCGTGCGCTGCTCCCGGAACGATCCAATCGGATCGAAAGCAGGCGCCATCCCGATCTGGGGCAGTCGTACTCGATGCATTGACGGCGAAGCGCTCGACGCGAACAGCATCGTCCTCGGCCTGACCGAACGCGACCACCGCGTGGACGCTGCGGTCCCAGGCCGCCGCGACGGCGGCCCAGGCGGCGTCCCAAACGACGGGGACCTGCAGCGTCCGGATTCGCCAACCGTCAGGGGCATTCCTGCCCTGCTCCTGCAGGAGTTCCCAGGCCGCGTTGCGGTCGTAGTGATCCCAAGGTCCGAATCCGGTCAGGAGCAGGGTCTTCATGACTGCAGCGTCATACCTCCTCGGTGGCTTCGATCTCGATGATGATCTCGTTCGCCAGGATACATCCGTCCTCGCCGGGCAGACCGACCGCCTCGATCTGCTGACCGACTTCCAGATCCGGAGCGGAACCGGGCTCCGCGGTCACACCGTCGCCTTCATCCGTCGTGACGATGCTGAACACCGTATCCTCGGAGAAGACCGCGCAACCTTCACCCGCTTCCAGGGCGAGATCGATGCGGCTGTCCCCAACTGTCAGGGCGGTGATCTCACCTCGCAGCACCTCGGTACCTTCGTCATCAGACGGTCCGGTGTCGATCGAGATGGCGGTCGCGAGCAGCTGGGCCGGATCGGGATCGGACGCAGGCAGCAACAGCCCCATGGCGCGCACGGGTGTGCCGGCGGTCAAAGCCGAGACTTCGAGAATCTCACCATCCTGATCGAACAGCAGTGCACCAGGCTGCACGCTCACGGCAATGCCCGTCTCATCAGCATCCGGAGCGCTGATGAGCCGGAAGGCGCCGTCATCCACATCCTCGGCCACGAAACCACGGACGCGCTTGAAGTCCGAACGCTCACCGAGCTGCACCATCAGCGCCTCGAAGCCCACGCGTCCGTCCACCGGAATCACACGACCGGCGACGATGGCCGGGGACTGGTCATCGATGGCGGCCAGCTCGATGGGGTTCGCATCCGCATCGAACAGGGCGATGTCCGGCGCAAAATCGATGCGACGGCACTCGTCCAGGCGCCGATCGCCCAAACCGCGCCCGGTGAGCGGCCGCGCATCGCAGAGTTCGAAGGCCTCGTCGCCATCGGGCGGGGCCAGCAGTCGGATCGTGCCGGTGAGGAAGGTGATCCGGCGCAGGTCGCCATCCCCGAGAATGTCGACGAATACCACCGGCCGGAACAGGGTGCGGCCGGCACCGGTCTGAATCACCAGGAAGGAACGTCCGGCCTGAATGTCGAGCTGGACGATCACCACCCTGCCTTCCGCGATCTCGAAGACACCGCGCGGATTGAGATCCAGCTTGCCGTTGGCGACCAGCCGTACATCCACAGGATCCTCGGTCAGTTCACCATCCTCATCGACCTTGCGCAGCTCGATGGAGTCGAGTTGCAGGCGAATCTTGCTGTAGCTGCCCACCGGCACGTTGTCGACGGCGACCAGGAGTTCCGTCGCCGCATCCAGCGCGAGCAGATCGAAGGTGAAGGGTTGATCAGAAAGCAGCAGCGGGTCGTCCTGGCCTTCGCCGAGCAGGGAGACGCTGTTGACGGTGATCAGGATCTCGTCGAAATCGCGGGTGGGGTCATCGCCGACCGTGATGCCAAGGCTGCCGGTGCCGCTGCCGTCACTGTCTCCGGGAGCGCTGCCCACCGGTTCGCCGTCGCCGGCACCAAGGTCCAGACCACCGCTACTGCCCCCACAGGCGGCCAGCAACGCAAGCAGTGCGCCGAAACACAGCCCACGCCAGGACGCGAAATCCCGAATGCGCGCAACGCCATCTCTTCTCATCTTCACTTCTCCAGATTACACGAGCATCGGCCGTCGTCGCGCGGGGCGGACCTGAACACTGTGCGCGAGGCCACAGTTTTGAGGATCCTACCGCCAGCCAGGCCGCGGGCCATACCGGGAAGCAGGATTTGGCCGGATCTGCACATTGTGCGATAGACTCCAGATGGAATGATGGGACGGTGAGCGCCGAGGTGGCAATGAGCACGGGCAAAGACGGCATCGATCAGGAAGCGATCAAAAGCACTTTGCTCGAGCAGCGGGCATCGCTGCTCGACCGGGTGCGTCGACTCGACAAGGACGTCCACCATCGGGAGGAGCCGCTGCCCGCGGACTTTGCCGAGCAAGCCGTAGAGCTCGAGAACCAGGAGGTGCTCGAAGCGCTGGACGAGGATGCTCGCCAGGAACTGCGGCAGATCGACCGCGCCCTGCAGCGCATCGAGGACGGCGCTTACGGCGAGTGCAGCGTCTGCGGCGAAGACATCGCACGCCTGCGCCTGCACGCCCTGCCGTGGGCCACGCTCTGCATCGACTGTGCCTCCCAGGCCGAGCAGCGCAGCCCCTGAGAAGCAGCGCCATCCCTCTGCCGTGAAGTTTTACCCGCTGAGGCTGCGGGCAGCCGGTTCCAACGGCCTCGCGCGCTCAGCGCAGGTCTTTGAGCGCCTCGGCCTGCTCCTCGGTCAGGAAGTCGAACTCGCCGAGTGGGCAGCCGGCACCGCGACGGAAGCCGAAGCCCTCGTCCACGAGTTCGTAGACGATGTCCATGGCGCACAGGCGTCCGCTTCGGGGCTCATAGAGAAAGCGGCTGTTCGGCCGAATACCCGGACAGGGCCGAGGCAGCCGGTTGCGCCAGACGTCGCCGCCGCGCATGTGGAAGAGCAGCGTGTGGTTGCCGATCGGTTCGATCCTGCTGATGCGGCGGACGTCGATGCAGCGCTGGGGCGCGCCGGGCGGAAACGCTTCGTAGAGCTCCTCCTCCGCTAGGTCAATGGAGTCGCTTTCCGCTGCATCCGCGTCACCGCTATCCGTCTGACCGGCACACCCGGCCAGAACCATCGCCATGACGATGAGAAAAAATCCCTTGATGTTTCGCGTGGACATGTTCTGCTCCCTGCCGGCCGGTTGCCTGCTCATGACGCCATCGCTCAGCGAAGGCGATCCACTGTAGCGAGGACCACTCGATTGAGGCGGGCAATCCTCAGATCTCCAGTGGGGGTCCCGACACCGGAATTCAATGTCAGGCCGAACGCGAGGCGGCGCTCGGGGTCAGCCCAGGCGCCCGAGCCGCCGAACCCGAAGTGTCCGAAAGCAGCAGGAACCCGACGCCCGAACGCGAACACCCGATGGTAGCCCAGACGCCAATGCATGGGCAGAAACAGCACCCGATCACGGGCACGACTCTGAACCTGGGCGATCTCGTTGATCCGGCCCTGGGAGAGCAGACGCACGCCAGCAAGCGCGCCACCCTCGGCCAGCATGGCGTAGACCCGGGCCAGGGCCCGGGCGGTGAACTGGCCGTTCGCGGCCGGAATGATGGCGCGAACGGTCTCGGGTGCGTTCCAGTCGAACGGCTCGGTGAACGGCATCAGCGCACTGCGAAACTCGGCCAGGTCACAACCTATGCCTCGCATGCCGGAATCGATCCAGCGGCGCAGGGTCGCCTGAACTCCCTGCTGAATCCGCCTTTTCGGCATCGAGATACCGTCGTTGTGGATGAGCAGGGCGCGCCGCGAGAGCGCGTCCTCGGGCAGGCCGATGAACAGGCCATCGATATCCAGCGGGCCTGCAAGTTCATTGGCCAGCAGCTCCTTAAGCGGCCGCTCGCCAATGGCCTCGGCGAGGCCGCCTGCCAGCCAGCCATAGGTCAGCGCGTGATAGCCGGGCCCATCACCGGGAAGATGCGCAGGGGTCGCCTCCGCCAGCCGCGCCTTCATCGCATCCCAATCGAGCATGTGTCGCGGCGAGCGCGTGAGTTCGCCCATGCGGTAGAGACCCGCCTGATGACTGAGCACATGGCGCAGGGTCATGGTCGCCTTCCCGCGCACCGCGAGCTCAGGCCAGAACTCCGCAACCGGTCGATCAAAATCGATGCCGCGCTGTTCCAGCAGAATATGCAGGAGGGTCGACAGCACACCTTTCGTGGTGGAGAACGAAGGCGCCACGGTGTCCTCCAGCCATGGGCGGCCGTCCCGATCCCGACTGCCGCCCCAGGCGTCCACGACACATTGACCCTTGTGATAGACGCACACAGCGGCACCGCCGGGCCCGTTACGTGGCAGTTGGCGGTTCAAGGCAGACGCAACGTCCGCCCAGGCAGGATGGACGTATCCGCTCAGTGCCATCGTCAGTTCCTCAGGGTGAGTTGGCAAACATGCTGCCAGCGCCGCGGGCTGCCCGCCAGCAATCCTTCCCACGGCCAGCCAGCACCGCTTCAGCGGCTATTGCATGACCTGCTTGGGTGTGCCGCGCCGGCCGCTGGCCCAATGCAGGCTGACCCGAGGGCGACGGGCACAGTATGATGGCGTGGGCGCATTGCTTCCGGACCAAGGAGCCCGCATGTCGCAAGCCGCTGTCGTGTCATCGCAACCCGTCACCGCCTGCGTTCTGCTGATCGGCAATGAGATCCTCTCAGGCCGCACCCAGGACGTGAACCTCGCCTTCATTGCCCGGACGCTGAACGAGCGCGGCATTCAGGTGCGCGAGGCACGCACGATTCCGGACCTCGAAGACGTCATCGTCGAGACGGTGAATGACGTTCGCAAACAGTTCGACTACGTGTTCACGACGGGCGGCATAGGGCCCACCCACGATGACATCACCGCCGAGTGCATCGCCCTGGCGTTCGGCGTCAAGCTGATCATGCATCCGGACATCGAGGCGCGCATTCGCGGTTACGCCGAGCAGCGGGGGCTGGCACCCGAGGTGATCCAGACCAGCCTGCGCATGGCCCGGGTACCGGAAGGCGCGGACCTCATCGACACGGAGATTGGGGCGCCGGGTTTCCGCATCGACAACGTCTATGTGATGGCAGGCATTCCGGCCGTCATGCAGTCCATGATCAGCCTGCTGGCCCCCAAGCTGAACGGAGCGTTGCCTGTGCGTTCGCGCAGTATCGGTGCCTTTCTCGGGGAAAGCCTGGTGGCCGATCCGCTGCGGGCGATCCAGGATCGCCACCCCCAGGTTGACGTCGGCAGCTATCCATTTTCCGAATCCGGGCGCTACGGCACCACCCTGGTCATTCGCGGTACCGACGAGCAACAGCTTGACTCCGTGCTCGCTGAGATCCACGCCATGCTCAATGGCCTGGGAGCCGAGCTGATCCAGCGGGATTGAACACGGCTCACGCTGCCGCAGTCGCTGCCATCTTTCGCAGCGACTGCGGCTGTTGTATACATGCGCGTTGCATCCCCTTCCATCCCGGAATCCTGCCTTGAACCGCACCCGCCCTCTGCTCGTGCTTGTGGTTGTTCTGCTCGCGGGCCTGCAAGGGCATGCCCGCCAGGTCGTTCATGTCTACAACTGGAGCGACTACATCGCGCCCTCCGTGCTCGCCGCATTCACCGCCGAGACCGGTATCCGCGTGGTGTATGACGTCTATGACTCCAACGAGATCCTGGAGGCGAAACTGCTCACCGGGCGGTCCGGCTACGACGTCGTGTTTCCGACCGCGAGACCGTTCGCGGCCCGTCAGGTGGCGGCCGGCGCCTATCGGCCGCTGGATCGCAGCCTGCTGCCGAACCTGGGCAACCTGGACCCGGTGCTGCTGGCGGATCTGGCCGACATCGATCCCGACAACCGGCACCTGCTGCCCTACATGTGGGGGACCACCGGGATCGGTTTCGTCGAGGAAGCGGTTCGGGCGCGACTCGGCGACGACGTCGAACTCGACACCTGGGCGCTGATCTTCGATCCGGAAATCGCCTCGCAGCTGGCAGGCTGTGGCATTGCCGTGCTCGACGCCGCCCTGGACGGACTTCCCGCGGCTCTGTTCTGGCTCGGCAAGGATCCCTCGGACCCGGCACAGGACAACGTCGAGGCGGCCACACGCGCGTTTCTCGCCGCACGTCCACACCTGCGCTACTTCCACTCCTCCCAGTACATCAACGATCTCGCGAACGGCGACGTCTGCGTTGCCATGGGCTATTCCGGCGACGTGATCCAGGCCGCCATGCGGGCCGAGGAGGCGGGGCGGGGACACACGGTGCGCTACGTGATCCCCCGCGAGGGCGCGCTGATCTGGACCGACACCATGGCCATCCCCAGGGATGCGCCGCATCCGGAAGCGGCGCACGCTTTCATCGACTTCCTGTTGCGGCCCGAAGTCATCGCCGAGGTGTCCAACTACGTCGCCTACGCGAACGGCAACCGCGAGGCCACAGCGCTGCTCGACGCTTCGATCCGCGACGATCGCGGCATCTATCCCAGTGACGAGGTACGCGCGAACCTGCGGTCCATGCGCGTGCTGACGCCGATCGAACTCCGCGAGCGTACCCGGGCGTGGACCCGAATTCGCCGTGGGCGCTGACCCCGCGACTTTCCTGCGCATCGAGGGCATCACGCGACGTTTCGGTCAGGTCGCGGCGGTCGACGCCGTCGACCTCGACGTTGCCCGCGGCGAGACCCTGTGCCTGCTCGGGCCCTCCGGCTGCGGCAAGTCCACGCTGCTGCGCACCATCGCTGGTCTCGAAGCGCCTGATTCGGGTCGCATCCTGATCGATGGCGAGGACGTCACCACGCTGCCGCCCCATCGGCGACCGATGAACATGATGTTTCAGTCCTATGCGCTGTTTCCGCACATGAGCGTGCGCCGCAACATCGCCTTCGGTCTCGAGCGGCAACGCCTGGCCCGTGCGGCCATCGCCGAACGCGTCGACGAAATGCTCGCCCTGGCGAGCCTCGAAGCACTGGCGGACCGACGCCCACACCAGCTCTCCGGTGGCCAACGCCAGCGGTTGGCGCTGGCACGGGCGCTGGCACGCCACCCCCGCGTGCTGTTGCTGGACGAACCCCTGGCAGCATTGGACCGGCAGCTGCGGGAACGCACGCGTACGGAACTCGCGGCCATTCTGGAACGGGTGGGTGTCACCTGCGTTCTGGTCACCCATGACCAGGAGGAAGCGCTGACGCTGGCTGACCGGATCGCGGTCATGCGCCAGGGTCGCGTCGCGCAGATCGGGACACCGTCGGAAATCTACGACGAGCCGGCCGATCGCGCCGTCGCTGAACTGTTCGGGACCTTGAACCTGTTTCAGGCCACTGCCCGCAACGGCGGCCTGCATTGCGCCAGTCTGGGCCTGTCGCTGCCGGCAGGCACGGGCCAGGCCGATGCGGCGACCGTTGCCATCCGTCCGGAACGCCTGCGCATCCTCGACGGCGACGAGCACTGCGACCACGAAGTGCAAGCCCGCGTCCTGCGCAACGAGTTTCTCGGTGCCTCGCGCCTGTTGCTGCTGAGACTCCCTGACGGTGCGACCATGCGCCTGCTCACCGATCCGCGCACCCGCGGTGAACCCGGCACGGACGTGCGCGTCGGCTTCGATGCCGACGCAGTGAGGGTGCTGACGCAGTGAAATCGCCCGCGTTCGTCCGGGGCGTTGCCTTGCTTCCCCTCGGCTGGATGAGCGTCTTCCTGCTGCTGCCCGTGGCCATCCTGCTGCGCGTCAGCCTGTCTGAACCGCGCTTCGAACAGCCGCCCTACTCCGACCTGTTCGCCCTCGCCGAGTCGGGACGCTGGGCATTCGAAGGCACTCTGCAGGCATGGCGCTGGCTGCTGGAGGACCCGACCTACCGCGATGCCCTGCTCGGATCGCTGACCATGGCCAGCCTCACCACCACCGCCTGTCTGCTGCTGGCGCTGCCCATGGCCTGGGCCATCGCCCGGGCGCCGTTGGGATGGCGCACACCGCTCCTGCTCGCCGTCATCCTGCCCTTCTGGACCAGCTTCCTGATCCGCGTCTACGCCTGGATCGGCTTGCTCAAACCCGAGGGGCTGATCAACGCGGCGCTCATGGCCACCGGTCTGATCGAGCAGCCGCTGCTGATCCTGCACAGCAATGCCGCCGTGCTCATCGGCATGACCTACGCGTATCTGCCGTTCATGATCCTGCCGCTTTACGCCACGTTCTCGCGCCTCGACGAGGATCAGCTGCAAGCCGCCGCCGATCTCGGCGCGACGCCGTGGCAGACGTTCTGGCGCATCAGCCTGCCGCTGGCCTGGCCGGGTGCCGTGGCCGGCTGCCTGCTGGTGTTCATTCCTGCCATGGGCGAGTTCGTGGTGCCGGATCTGCTCGGTGGACCGGAAAGCTACATGCTCGGCACCGCGCTGTGGAACGAGTTCTTCCGCAACGCGGACTGGCCCACGGCAAGCGCGCTGGCGCTGACCATGCTGGTGGTGCTGCTGGCGCCGCTGGCGCTGCTGCAGCGCCTGCAACGACGCGACGAGGTGGTGTCGTGACGGTCCGCGGCATCCGCGCCCGCGGCCTGGCACGCTTCGGCTTCGTCACGGCAGTCTGCTTCGGCTACGCGTTTCTGTACGTGCCCATCGTCCTGCTGGTGTTCTATTCCTTCAACGACTCCCGACTGGTGACGGTGTGGGGCGGCTTCTCGACCCGCTGGTATGTCGCACTGTTCGAGAACGAGACCCTGCTGCGGGCAGCACTGCGCTCGCTGCAGGTCGCCGTGGTCAGCGCCAGCCTCGCCACGATGGTCGGGCTTGCTGCCGGCCTCGCGCTGGTGCGCCTCTCCGGCATCCGCCGGGCACTGCTGCTGGCCTGCTTCGGCTCCCTGCTGGTCATGCCGGACGTTTTGATCGGCCTGTCCATGCTGCTGCTGTTCGTGAATCTCGATCAGTGGGTCGGCTGGTCTGGGCGCGGGCTGACCACGGTTGCGCTGGCCCATCTGACCTTCGCCAGCGCCTACGTGGCCGTTGTCGTCCGCGCCCGACTGCTGCAGGCAGATGCGTCCATCGAGGAAGCGGCTCGGGATCTCGGCGCCCGTCCCGGCCAGGCCTTCTGGCTGGTGACCGTACCCCTGATCCGTCCGGCGCTGATCTCAGGCTGGCTACTGGCATTCACCCTGTCCTTGGACGATCTCGTGGTCGCGAGCTTCGTCTCCGGTCCCGGTTCGAGCACCCTGCCCATGGTGATCTACTCCAGCGTGCGTCTGGGCGTGACACCGGAGGTGAATGCCCTGGCCACGCTGCTGATCCTCGCGGTCACCCTGGGCATCATCAGCGCCGCGCTGATCAACCGCTTCTTCATTCGCTCAGACCCTTGAGCTGACCTTGCGCGCCCACGTTCCCGGCCCCAGACTTTCGCGCCGACCTTCATCGAACCCGACCATGTCCAGTCCAGCTCCCAGCCGTACCCAGCTTCCACTCGGCATTCAGCCACAGCCGGACGACACAACCTGTGGACCCACCTGCCTGCATGCGGTCTATCAGTTCTGGGGGGAAGACATCTCTCTGCGCCAGGTGATCGACGAAACCCACGTCCTTCCAGGCGGCGGCACGCTCGCGGTGCATCTGGCCTGCCACGCACTGGAGCGCGGCTTCGACGCCACCATCTGGACCTACAACCTCAAGGTGTTCGACCCGAGCTGGTTCACGACGCCGGGCATGGACCTGCGGGACAGGCTGGAGCAGCAGCTCGCCTTCAAAGGTGGCGAGCGGCTGGAGTCCATTACCCGCGGTTACCTGCGCTTCCTCGAGCTCGGCGGCACGCTCAAGTTTCAGGAACTGCGCACCCGGCTCATCCGCCGGCCGCTGACCCGCGGCATCCCCGTGATCACCGGGCTGTCGGCCACCTATCTCTACGGCAGCGCCCGAGAGTGGGGCCCGAACGACGACTACGACGACATCCGCGGCGAACCTTCCGGACACTTCGTCGTGCTGTCGGGCTATGACAGGAAAGGCAGGCTGGTGGACGTCTCCGATCCCCTGCTGCGCAATCCCATGGCCGAAGGTCACCACTACCTGGTGGGCATCGAGCGTGTGATCGGGGCGATCATGCTCGGGGTATTGACCCACGATGCGAATCTGCTGACGCTGACGCCCGTCGACCACCCTTCGAGGACGCCGCCCACGTGAGAATCCTGTTCGTCGTCGATGCGCCCAAGGACTGGCCCCTGGATATCGTCGGCGTGGAGGTGGTCGGTGCACGGCAGTACCTTACCGAGCCGACCTGGACGGAACTCCGACGGGCACGCGTGTTCAATCTCTGCCGCTCCTACGCCTATCAGAGCGTCGGCTACTACGTGTCGCTGCTGGCAGAGGCCCGGGGACACCGCCCGTCACCCAGCCTCGCCACCATTCAGGACACGCGCTCCCGGCACACGGTGCGCATGGCATCGGAAGACCTCGAAGACCTGATCCAGCGCAGTCTCGGCAGCCTGCAATCCGACGAGTTCGTGCTCTCCATCTACTTCGGGCGCAACCTGGCCAAGCGCCACGCAACCCTGGCGGCACGGCTCTACGAACTGGCTGAAGCCCCACTGCTCCGCGCCCGTTTCGTCCGCCGCGAGCATTGGGAGCTCGTAAGCCTGAAACCCATCTCGGCGGATGCCATTCCACCGGAGCACCATGGCTTCGTGGTGCGCGTCGCAGCGGAGTATTTCGCCGGCCGGCGACCGCCGACGCGACGGCGGTCCAAGGCCCGCTACGACCTGGCGATTCTGGTGGATCCGGACGAGCCGGACCCGCCCTCCAACGAGCGCGCGCTGACGCGATTCGAGCGCGCAGCGCGCACAGTCGGCTTCGAGGCGGAGCGGATCACGCGGGAGGACTTCAGCCGCATCGCCGAATTCGACGCGCTGTTCATCCGCGCCACCACTTCAGTCAACCACTACACCTACCGCTTCGCGCAGCGCGCCCAGGCTGAAGGTCTCGTCGTCATGGACGATCCCGGATCCATCCTGCGCTGCACCAACAAGGTGTTTCTGGCCGAGTTGCTGCAGCGGCTGAAAATCCGCCAGCCGCGGACCGTGATCGTCCATCGCCGCAACGTGGATACGGTGGTCGACGAACTGCGCCTGCCCTGCGTACTGAAAGCGCCCGACAGCGCGTTTTCCCGCGGTGTGCACAAGGTGGATACCCGAGATGGGCTGATCAGCATGGTGGGCGAGCTGCTGGACCGATCCGAACTCATCGTCGCCCAGGAGTATCTTCCGACCGAGTACGACTGGCGCGTCGGCATCGTGGACGGCGAACCCCTGTACGTCTGCCGCTACTGGATGGCGAGTCGCCACTGGCAGATCGTCAAGCATGACGCCTCCGGCAAGAAGGCGGAGGGCAACGCCGACACGCTGGCCCTTGCGGATGCTCCCTCGGAAGTCATCCGCATGGCCTTGAAAGCCTCGAACGCCATTGGCCGCGGCCTGTACGGCGTCGACATCAAGGAGTCCCAAGGCCGTTACTACGTGATCGAGGTGAACGACAATCCGAGCATCGACGGCGGCGTCGAGGACAGCGTGCTGAAGAATGGCCTCTACCTGAAAATCATGAACACGTTCCTTGCGCGGGTGGAACGACTGAAGCGCGGCGATGCCTGATCCTCTGCACCTGTTCCAGGGTTACGGCGTTGAGATCGAGTACATGATCATCGATGCGGACACGCTCGATGTCCGGCCCTACTGCGACCGTGTCCTCACGGCCGTGGCCGGCGAGATCACCAACGAGGTCCAGCGCGGCCCCGTCGCCTGGAGCAACGAGCTCGCCTCCCACCTGATCGAGGTCAAGACCAACGGCCCTGCACCCACACTCGCCCCTCTGGCCGGCGCGTTTGCCACGACCATCACGGACATCGAGCGCATTCTCGCCGGCGAAGATGCGCGCCTGCTGCCGGGCGCCATGCACCCCTGGATGGATCCGTTTCGTGAAGTGGTGCTCTGGCCCCACGACTACAGCCCCATCTACGAGGCCTACGATCGCATCTTCGATTGCCGCGGCCATGGCTGGGCCAATCTCCAGAGCGTGCATCTGAATCTGCCCTTCGGCAACGATGACGAGCTGTATCGGCTACACGCTGCGATCCGCCATCTGCTGCCGCTGCTGCCTGCGCTGGCCGCAAGTTCCCCGATCGCCGACGGGCGTGACAGCGGCCATGCCGACTACCGAATGGAGGTCTATCGCCACAACTCCGCGCGCATTCCCGAAGTCACGGGCCAGGTGGTGCCGGAATCCATTCACTCGGAGGCCGAGTATCAGGCGCGCATCCTGGAGCCCATGTACAAGGCAATCGCGCCCCACGACCCGGAGGGCATCCTGCGCGATGAATGGTTGAACTCCCGCGGCGCCATCGCCCGCTTCGATCGCTCCGCCATTGAGATCAGGGTGCTCGACACCCAGGAGTGTCCGCGCGCTGACCTCGCCATTCTCGGATTGATCGTTGCGGTGCTGCAGGCGCTCATCGAGGAACGCTTCGCGCATCTGGCTGATCTCGACGCGCTGGAAACCGGACGCCTAGCCGCTGTGCTCGAGCTCTGCGTGCGTGATGGCGACGAAGCGAAGATCGACGACCGGCATTGGCTGAAAACGTTCGGGCTTCGCGGCAGCTACTGGGCCCGCGATCTCTGGGGCCATCTGCTGGAGCGTTGCAAGGACCGATTCGAAGCGACCGGCGTCGATGGCGGTCCGCTGGAGCTGATTCTTGATCAGGGAACGCTGGCGCGTCGTCTGCGCCGCGCCCTGGCACTCCCGTCAGCGAATGCGCTGCCACGGGAAGCTCTGGCTGCAGTCTATCTGCGACTCGCGGACTGCCTTCGCTCTGGAGTCTTGTTCCGTGCTGACTGAAGCCCGAGCCGCTTTCGTCATCTCCTGCGAGCATGCAACCTGCCATGTACCCGATCCCTGGCGCCATCTGCTCGCGGACACAGCATTGCTCCAGAGCCATCGCGGCTGGGATCCGGGTGCAGCCGGCATGGCGGACTTTCTCGGCCAACGTCTCGAAACACCCGTGCATCACGGTCAGGTCACCCGGCTGCTGGCCGACGCCAACCGTTCCGCGAGCAATCCGAACGTGCATGCGCCCGCGATTCGCGCTCTGCCGAGATCCGATCGCGACGCCATCATCAAAGCCTGGCACGCGCCACATCACGCAGCCGTCACCGCCGAAGTCGAAAATCGGCTGACCGCTGCCGGACAGGTGATTCATCTGTCCTGCCACTCCTTCACGCCCGTTCTCGACGGCAAGCGCCGCAATGCGGATATCGGGCTGCTCTACGATCCCCGCCACAGCCAGGAACAATCGCTGGCCGTGCTCTGGCAGCACCGGCTGCAGGCTTCGAGCCGGCTGCGGACGCGGCGCAACTATCCCTACAAGGGATGTGGCGACGGTATGGCCCGAACCATGCGCCGCCTCTTCGGGGATGCCTACCTCGGCTTCGAGGTGGAGCTGAGCCAGGCCCTGCTCGAGTACGGCGTATTCCCGGAAGACCTGCTCGAGACGCTGCATGACGCGTTCACCGATGCAGTCGAAGCACTGGGCGAATTCTCGCCCAGCGTGCCAAAGTGAGATTGGACTCGGTACCGGGTGCGAGGATAATTCGCAGCAATTCTCTTTGGACGGATGGTGAATACGCCATGACCAGATCGATTTTCACGCTGAGCCTCATGATGATGTTGCTGCTGATGCTTCCGGGTGCAGCACGGGCAGCCAGCGCGGATGAAATCGATGCCCGCTCCGACGCTGCCCTCGAACGGCTGTTCGCCCAGACCGCAGAGGCCAGACCCCTCGTCGAGCGCGCCAAGGGGGTGCTGATCTTTCCACGCGTCATCAAAGCCGGCATCGGCATCGGCGGCGAGTACGGCGAAGGCGTGCTGCGTATCGACGGCAGCCCCGTGCAGTACTACAACACTGCCGCCGCGTCCGTCGGATTTCAGCTCGGCGCACAAGCGAAATCCCAGTTCCTGCTGTTCATGACCCAGGAGGCACTCGACGCCTTCCGCGCCAAGGATGGCTGGGAGATCGGCGTCGACGGCAGCGTCACCCTGGTGCGTATCGGTGTCGGTGGAACAATCGACACCACCACCGCACGGGCGCCCGTCATCGGCTTCGTGCTCGCCGATCGCGGCCTCATGTATGACCTTTCTCTGAGCGGATCGAAGATCTCCCGCATCGACCGCTGACCCAACCCTGGAGCCCTCCATGACCGACAGCTTCGACCTGACAGGCAAGGTTGCCCTCATCACCGGCGGCAGCCGTGGGCTTGGCCGCGAAATGGCGCTTGCGTTCGCGCGGCGCGGGGCCAAGGTGGCAATCACCAGTCGCAAACTCGACCAGTGCGAGCAAACGGCCGACGAAATCCGCGCCCTCGGCGGCGAGGCCCTGTCCTGGGGCTGCCACGTTGCGGACTGGGATCAGTGCGGTGAGATGGTCGACGCGGTCTATTCCCATTTCGGACGCGTCGACATCCTGGTCAACAATGCCGGCATGTCGCCACTGTATTCGTCGCTTGCGGAGGTGTCCGAAACCCTGTTCGACAAGGTACTCGGCGTCAATCTGAAAGGACCATTTCGACTCATGGCGCTGGTCGGCAACCGCATGGCCGAGGGCGACGGTGGCGCGATCATCAACGTTTCCAGCGTTGCTGCAGTCAAACCCTCACCGGAAGCGGAGCCTTACGGTGCAGCCAAGGCCGGACTGAATGCACTCACGCGCTCCTTCGCGTTCGAGTACGGTCCGAAGGTGCGCGTCAACTGCATCATGGCGGGACCGTTTCTGACGGACATCTCCAAAGCCTGGGACATGGAGGCCTTCGAGAAGCGCGCGGCCAGCAGCATTGCCCTGCAGCGGGGTGGACAGCCCGACGAGATCATCGGCACGGCGCTGTATCTGGCCTCGGATGCGTCGAGCTTCACCACCGGCGCGATCATCCGCCTCGACGGCGGCACGCCCTGAGTAGCCCTACCCCCGCAACGTCAAAGTCCCGGCCGGAGGAAGCCATGAGGGAGACTGCAGGCAACGCAGCGATCGCGGACTGATCCCGAACCCGCGCGTTACGCCGAAAGCTCGGCCCGTCCGCCTGCGGCGGCCTGGGCTCTCCCACAAACGCAACGCCCGAACGAAGCCGCGTGGGAGACTGCAGGCAACGCAGCGATCGCGGACTGATCCCGAACCCGCGCGTTACG
>REEU01000274.1 GCA_007694905.1 Gammaproteobacteria bacterium
TCGAGCAGCTTGCCGCATTGCAACAGCAGGCAGCAGCGGTAAGGCTCTCGGAGGCGCTGCTGGATTATGTGCAGCGGCTGGTGGAGCACTCGCGCAAGGATCCGTCCTTCGCCTGGGGACTGTCGCCGCGCGGCGCACTTGCCCTGGTGCGGGCGGCGCGGGCGTGGGCGCTGATCCGCGGTCGTCAGCATGTGGTCCCGGAGGATGTGCAGGCCGTCCTGCCCGCCGTGGTGGAGCATCGGCTGCGGGAGCATGCTGATCATGGCCGCAGTGGGGGGGTTGCGCTGGCCCAGCGGTTGCTTGCCGTGGTGGACGTGGTCAATTGAGCGTGGCCGCTTCCGGCATCGGAACGCCTGTGCCGAGGTGGTTGCGGAGGTGTCATGGCAGAGGTAGTGCAGGGCGCTGACGCGGCGGCAGAAGGTCGCATGGCGACACGGTTCATGCCGAGTACGCCCCGTGGGCGCTGGCGCGTCTGGCTCGATCGCCGGGTTCCGCCCGCACGCCATGTGCGCCTGCATCGGGGCAACATCTTCATTTTCCCCTCCCGGGCCGGTTTTGCGTTCCTGGGGCTGATCACTCTGCTGGTCCTGGCGGCGATCAATTATCAGAACTCCATGGTGTTCGGGCTCGCGTTCCTGCTGGCGAGCACGTTCGCGCTGACCATCGGCCACACGTATCGCAACCTTGCCGGGCTCGAAGTCGCAGCCGCCGGCGTGCGCCCCGTATTCGCCGGAGAGCATGCCGAGTTCGGCGTCATCCTCCGGCGTAATCCCGGTTCGGGCCACCATGCGCTGTGGCTCGGCTGGCCAGGGGAGATCCCCCAGAACGTCGACCTCGACGAGGAGCTGGAGCAACGGGTTCGCATCCCGGCCCGGGCCCGACATCGGGGCTGGTTCGATCCCGGTCGTCTGCGGTTGGAGACCAGGTGGCCTCTGGGCCTGCTCCGTGCCTGGACCTGGCTCGACCTCGCCCAGCGCGCGCTGGTGTATCCGCGCCCTGAGGAAGCCGGCGTCCCGCAGCGGGCCGCGTCTGCATCCGGCGACGGCGAGGAACTGGTCACCGAGGGGAATGACGATTTCGTCGGTCTCAGACCCTATCGACCGGGCGATGCGCTCAAGCACATGGCCTGGAAGCCTTTTGCGCGCGCCGGCGAGCTCATGGTCAAGGAGTACGGCGGCCACGCGGACCGACGGTTGTGGCTGGATTGGGAGGCGCTTGCCGGCCTGCCCACCGAGGATCGATTGTCCAGGCTCTGTGGCTGGGTGCTGGCCTGCGCCGCAACTCGCGATGCCTACGGCTTGCGTCTGCCCGGCGTAGACATTGCGCCAGGGTCCGGCGAAGCGCATCGCAGGACCTTGCTGCGGGCGCTGGCGCTGTTCGGTCAAGATCAGGGTGAGGCCAAGTGAACCGGGGTGTGCTGGAACAGATTCCGCGTTCCTCGCTGGCGTTGCTGCTGGTGTCCCAGGGTGTGGTCATCGCCCCGCACATTCCGCGCATGGCTCTATGGACGCTGGCTTTCTGGGGCGCCTGTGTGCTTTGGCGGGTCTGGATCTATCAAGGACGCTGGAGCTACCCGAGTGCATGGACCAAAGCCGGATTCGTGGTTCTGGCGATCGTCGGCGTCAGCGCGAGTCATGGCATCCAGTTCAGCCTGGACCCTGCCGTCGCTTTGCTCATCCTCGCTTTTGCGCTCAAGTTGCTGGAGATGCGAACACGCCGGGATGCTCTGGTGGTGATCTTTCTGGGCTACTTCGTCATCGCGACCCAGTTCCTGTTCGAGCAGGGTATCGCCATGACGCTCTACCAGTTGCTCGCGGTCCTCATGGTCACGGCGGCCCTGGTCGCCCTGAATCAGAGCTGGAACCGTCCGCGACCCTGGGCAAGCCTGCGTACCGCCGGCATCATTCTGCTGCAGGCGGTGCCATTGACGGTGGTGATTTTCGTTTTCTTCCCGCGCGTTGCCCCGCTGTGGTCGGTGCCGCTGCCGGATGCCTCCTCACGGACGGGCATGTCCGAGACCATGTCGCCGGGTTCTATCACCCAGCTCGGCCGTTCCAGTCAACTGGCCTTCCGGGTGGAGTTCGAGGGCCCGCCACCGCCTGCGCGAACCCTTTACTGGCGTGTTCTGACGTACTCGGAGTATGACGCGGGGATCTGGAAGCCCGGAACCCTCGGTGAGGTGCTCGATCCGCCCGTGCATTGGGTGGGCGCCCAGTCCGAACCGCAGTGGTTGCGCCGCGTGGCGCCCCAGGGGGAAGCGGTACGTTACAGCGTGCTTGCGGAACCGACCTATCGGCCCTGGCTCTATGCCCTGGATTTCGCTCGCCCGCTGACCCCATCAACAGGTCTTGGACGCGATTTCCGGGTCCTGCGCCAGGGCCCCGTGACCCAGCGGTTTCGCTATGAGGTCGAGTCCCGTCCGGCTCGACTCGATCCGGAGCTGCCCGACTGGTATGCCCTGCGTGAGACCGCGCTGCCCACCAGGGTGAATCCGCGCACCCGGGCGTTCATGGGCCAGCTGACCGTTGAGCATTCTGCGCCGCGTGCGCTCGCCGAGCGGCTGATGCGGCACTTTGCGGAAGAACCCTTTCATTACACGCTGAACCCGCCGCCTCTTGGGCGGGACGATATCGACGGCTTCCTGTTCGATACCCGACGCGGTTTCTGCGGCCATTACGCGTCCGCCTTCGTGTTCATGATGCGTCTGGCGGGCGTGCCGGCGCGAGTAGTGGCCGGCTACCAGGGCGGTGATTACAACCCGGTCGGCGATTACGTCGCGGTGCGTCAGTACGATGCGCATGCCTGGGCGGAGGTCTGGATCGAGGCGGAGGGGTGGGTGCGTTTCGATCCAACCATGGCTGTGGCGCCTGAGCGGATCGAACGCGGCGCGGAAGCGGTGTTCGCGGACAATGCTGAAGAAGCGGCCTACGGCAACTTCGCGGGTAATCGACTCTGGCGCCGCATGGACTGGATGGCGGAAGCATATTACTTCATCGACAGCCTGCAGCACCGTTGGAACGTACTTGTGGTGAGCTACGACGCGTCCAGGCAGAACCGCTTTCTGCGTGACCTGGTCGGCGAGGTGACCCCGCTCCGGGTGGCCATCGCTGCCGGGAGCGCCGCCGGTGCTGCAGTGCTCATTGCTCTGCTTGGGGCGCTGCCCGGAATGATGAGGCGCCGTCGCTCACCGCTGCTGCGCTTCCATGATGCCTTCTGTCGCGCTTTCGAACGGGCCGGAAGGGGGCGCCATCCCAGCGAGACGCCGGCTCGATACACAGGCCGCCTCGCGCTCCGGTATCCGGACCTCGAAGCCGATCTTCAGGTCCTCGGTACCCGACTCGAGTCGGCGCTGTTCGGGCCGGAGGCCGGTGCCAGCCAGCAACTCCCCGAGCCAGCTGACAGTCACTTGCGGCTGGCACGACTGCGACTGCGGCTGCTGTTGCTGAGGGGGTCCCGGGCCTTGAAAAGTGATCCGGGTCAACGTGATCTGGGACAGGTATCGTGAGCCAGAGACCCTCGGATGGAGCGCGCCTGCGGACCCGGACGCCCTGTGCCGGCCGCTGTTCCACCACCTATGGCGATCTCGTGTGCAGGGGCTGCAAGCGCTTCGCCCACGAGGTGGTGGACTGGAACCGTTACGGAGCCGAAGCCAAGGATGCGGTTTGGCAGCGGCTGCTCATGCTGCGCGATCAGGTGGTGGCGGGGCGAATCGAAGTCATCGACCGGTGTCTGCTCGAGAGCCAGTTGCAGCGGCATCGAATTCCCTTTTCCGGTCAGGATTCCGACGCGTCCCGGGTCTGGCTCCTGCTGCGCCGTGGTTCCCGGCACATGGGCGTGCTGGCACTCTACGGACTGAGGGCCCTGCCACCCCATGACGAACTGTCTCCGTTGCAGCTGCGTGATCTCATCGATGCCGACTATCAGCGCCTGTCAGAGGCCCACTACGAGCGGTACTTTGTCCTCCACCAGCCCGCAACTGGGAGGCAGTCATGATGCGCGGTGATGCCGACGGCGTGGCAGCGGTGCGCGCATTCCTGGCCTGTCCCACGCCAGCGGCCTGGATCGAAGCGGCCGGCGCGCAGCTCGAGGTGCTACTGCTCGATCATGCGAATTGCGAGCGCAAGGCTGCTGCGACAGCTGTGTCACTTTTGTTCCGCTACGACTCGGTGGCGGATCTGGCGCCGCGGATGAGTCGTCTTGCGCGGGAAGAGCTGCGCCACTACGAACAGGTGCTCGGCCTTTTGTCGGCGCGCAACATTGCCGTCCGCCCGATCTCCGCCAGTCGCTATGCGGGCGGGTTGCGCGCGGGCGTGCGCGCGGGAGAGCCCGAGCGGCTGCTGGACCTGCTGCTGGTGGGCGCACTGGTCGAGGCGCGGTCCTGCGAGCGTTTCGCTGCGTTGATTCCGGTGCTGGACGAGGATCTGGCGCGTTTTTACCGGCGTTTGCTGGCGTCGGAGGCGCGTCACTTCGAGGACTATCTACAGTTGGCGCGCAGCGTAGCCGGAGCACAGGCCGTGTCGAGCCGGCTGGTGACGCTCAAGGATCTTGAAGCAGACCTGATCACGCGGCCGGATCCCAGCTTCCGCTTCCACAGCGGCCCACCGGAGTGCGGTCAGGGATAGGGCAGAAGCTGGACCTCGCCGGCGTGAGCTTGCGCGAACCGGGTTCCCTGCTCCCAGGCACCCAGCACGATGCGCCGTCGGGTACCACGCGGATGCTGCCAGACGTGCAAGTCCGGGCGGTGGGTGTGGCCGTGAATCAGCAGCGCGGCGTTCTCGGCGTCGAGGAGCGCATCCACCGCCGCAGCTGTGACGTCCATGATCATCTCCGGCTTGTTGGCATTCGCGGTCCGCGATGCTTCCCTGGCGCGCTGAGCCAGAGCCTCCCGTTCGCCTCGAGGTCGAGCGAGCAGGGCTGCCATGACCTTTGGGTCACGAAGGGTCCTGCGCAGAACCTGGTAGTCGACGTCCCGAGTACACAGGCTGTCCCCATGGCAGAGGATGAGACGCCGACCTTCCCAGACCACCAGCGTGGGGTCTGGAAGCAGCTCCATGCCGCAGCGCTTCGCAAATGCAGAGCCAAGCAGGAAGTCGCGATTGCCATGCAGCATGCGCACGGCAGTGCCGGCTACCGTCAGCCCAGCGATGGCCTGTGCGGTGCGCTGCGAGACCGCATCCTCCACGTCGTCGCCGGCCCAGGCTTCGAACAGGTCACCGAGGATGTAAAGGACGTCTGCATGGGTGGCGGGCCCACGGCAGAAGCGTTCGAATAGCGATAGAGCGTGGGGTCTGGAGGCGTCCAGATGCAGGTCGGAGATGAACAGCAGTCGGCTCACGCCGCAGCGGTATTCTGCAGTTCGGCAGCCTGCAGGGTGTTTTCCAGCAGCGCTGCCACGGTCATCTGGCCGACGCCGCCGGGAACTGGTGTGATCCATGATGCCCGGCTGCGAGCTTGCTCGAACTCCACGTCACCCACGAGCCTGCCATCGTCGAGGCGGTTGATACCGACGTCGATCACCACGGCGCCCTCCGCAATCCAGTCGCCCTGGATCAGTCCCGGGCGGCCCGCTGCAGCGATCACGATGTCGGCGCGCCGAACGTGCTCTTCGGCCCTGCGGCTGAACTTGTGCGCGGTGGTCACTGTACAGCCGGCCAGCAGCAGTTCCAAACCCATGGGGCGACCGACATGATTCGAAGCGCCGACAATGGTCGCGTCGAGACCGCGTATGGGGATGCCTGTATGCGCCAGCATGGTCATGATGCCCTTGGGCGTGCAGCTGCGAAGCACGGGTCGCCGTTGGGCAAGGCGTCCTAAGTTCCAGGGATGAAAGCCGTCCACGTCCTTGGCCGGATCGATGGCGTCGATCACCGCGTTGGCATCCAGGTGAGGACTGAGCGGACTCTGCACCAGAATGCCGTGCACATGAGGGTCACGATTCAGCTTCGCCACCTCTGCCAGCAGTCGCGCCTGGCCGATGTCCCCTGGCATTCGGATGACAGTGGAGTCGATGCCCACCTCGTCGCAGGCTCGGCCCTTGTTGCGAACGTAGATTTCGCTGGCTGGGTCCTGGCCAACGAGGATCACCGCCAGGCCAGGCGCGCTGCGTCCCGCTGCCACGCGCCGGGCAATGCCTGTTGCGACGCGTTCGCGGACGCGGGCAGCGATGTTGCGGCCGTCCAGGATGCGACCGAGCGCGACGTCGGCGGAGCTGGAAACGGCGGGTGAACTGTCCGCGATGGGCATGCGGTGGGACTCCACTGGAGCAGGGCATGATTGCGATGGCGATTCTCGCATGAGCGCAGGCGCCTAGCCCACCGCAACGACGCCTGAAGGCACTGGACGACGCGCTGCAGCAGCGCCATCGACATCCCCGAACCGCGTTGACGCTCCCTGGGACCCTGAGTATCATGCCGCGTCTCGCGTTCCGGGCTCCTCGTCGTGTGCACCATGGAGTCCATGGCGCGAAATGGTCATTGTGTTCGCAGGGCCGGAGGGTGATCCCATCGTGCCCGGGTTAAGCGTCGTTTTCGGGGTATAGCGCAGTCTGGTAGCGCGCCTGCTTTGGGAGCAGGATGTCGGGAGTTCGAATCTCTCTACCCCGACCATCACTCCCTTAAGCGGCCGGTTCGGGTCGCAGCGCCCGTAGCTCAATTGGATAGAGCATCGGCCTTCTAAGCCGAGGGTTGCAGGTTCGAGCCCTGCCGGGCGTGCCAGAACATTTGACGATGGAGGTTCAGCCCGGGTCGGAGAGGTCGCAGTGGGTATGGACCTCAGGGTTTGACTGGTGGGCGTAGCTCAGTTGGTAGAGCTCCGGATTGTGACTCCGGCGGTCGCGGGTTCAAATCCCGTCGCTCACCCCAGTTTCGGATGCTGCCCCTGTCGTCGCCACAATCGGGTCCGTTCCCTGGCGCACGCCACCTTCAGCGTCCCGGCTGCGGCGACCGGTGCATGCTGTGGCGGCGACCTGAGGCGATAGCGGCAGCTCCGGATTCAGCACCACCGGATGCGGCAACTCACATTCACTTGGTAACAGAGACGACCATGCAGGTTTCCATCGAGACGACCTCCAGCCTGGAGCGGAGGATGACTGTGACGCTGCCCGCCGCCGAGTTCGAGGAGCAGGTGAACCAGCGCCTGACCCAGGCTGCGCGCTCCATCCGCCTGCCGGGCTTCCGTCCCGGCAAGGTGCCGATGAAGGAAGTGCGGCGCAGGTTCGGTGATGGCGTGCGCGCTGAAGTGGCGGGTGAGCTCATGCAGCGCACCTTCTTCGAAGCTGTGCGGGAGGAAGCTCTCAAGCCCGCCGGGCAGCCGAAGCTGGAACCGGTGCAGATGGATCCCGGAGTCGACTTCCAGTACGCAGCCACGTTCGAGGTGATGCCGGAAATCGAACTGGGTGACTTCGCCAGCATTGCGCTGGAGAAGCCAGTGGCAGCGGTCACCGAGGTGGATATCGACAACATGATCGAGCGTCTCCGCGAACAGCGGAAGCGCTTCGAAGAGCGCGACGACCGCGCGGCGACAGATGGCGATCAGGTCGTGGTGAGCTTCGCCGGCCATCTGGACGGTGAGCCGGCCGAGGGGACGCAGGCCGACGACGTCGAGTTGGAACTGGGCAGCGGCCGTATGATCCCCGGTTTTGAAGACGCGCTGCTCGGGGTGAAGCCGGGTGAGGAGCGGTCCTTCGATGTCACCTTCCCCGAGGATTACGGCAACGACACTCTCAAGGGTCGTATGGTTCGTTTCGATGCGAGCGTCACAGCGGTCAGGGAGCCGGTGCTTCCGGCAGTGGATGCCGAGCTGTTCGCTGAACTCGGGGTCGAGGATGGCACCCTGGAAACCTTCCGTGCGGAAGTGCTCGAGAACATGGAGCGTGAGCTCGAAACTGCCGTGCGCGGTCAGCTCAAGAATCAGGTCATGGACGGGCTTGCAGCGCTGCACGCATTTTCTCCGCCCAAGGCCATGGTCCATGAGCAAGTCCACGCCATGCAAGAGGAGATGGTGCAGCGATTCGGCGGTCAGGGTATGGATCCGCGTTCGCTACCGGAGGAGCTGTTTCGCGAGCAGGCCGAGCGCCGCGTGCGGCTCGGGCTCATCCTCAATCGGATTGTCGACGTGCACGAAATCGAGCCGGATGCGCAGCGAGTGGAGGCCATACTCGACGATGTGGCATCCCGCTACCAGGAACCGGAGCAGGTCAAGAGCTGGTATCATGGAAACCCGCAGCAGATGGAGCAGATCCGGGCTGCAGCGCTGGAGGATGCCGTGGTCGACTTCGTCCTGGAACGGGCTGCGGTGACGGAGGTCGAAAAAGACTACGATTCCATTCTCGCCGCCGCTGCAGGGCGGACAGAGGGTAACGAAGACGATGCATCCTCGACCGGGGATGCACCAGATCAGGCCGATGGAGGAGCAGTCTCCCAATGAGCCAGTACGACGATTCCCGCGACAGCGCTCCGGAGATCCGGAATCTGGGCCTCGTGCCCATGGTGGTCGAGCAGACCGCGCGCGGTGAGCGTGGCTATGACATTTACTCCAGGCTGCTCAAGGATCGCATCATCTTCGCCGTGGGCCCGGTGGAAGACCACATGGCGAATCTGATCATCGCCCAGATGCTGTTCCTGGAGTCGGAGAATCCCGACAAGGACATCCACCTCTACATCAACTCGCCGGGCGGGGCCGTGACGGCAGGCATGGCCATCTACGACACCATGCAGTTCATCCGGTGTGACGTGTTGACGATGTGCGTGGGGCACGCAGCGAGCATGGGCGCATTGCTGCTGGCCGGTGGCGCCAAGGGCAAGCGCTTCGCGCTGCCGAACTCCAGAATCATGATTCACCAGCCTTCAGGCGGATCTCAGGGTGTGGCAGCTGACATCGAAATTCAGGCCCGCGAGATCCTGCGCATGCGCGAACAGCTCAACGGTATTCTGGCCTTCCACACGGGTCAGCCGGTCGAGCAGATCGCTCGTGACACCGATCGTGACCGCTGGTTGACGCCCAATGAGGCCGTCACCTACGGGCTTATCGACCTGGTCCAGGAGCCGCGGCAGCGGTCTGGGTCGAAGGCGGCGGTTGCCGGCCGCTGAATCAACGGCTTCGGCGCCGGACGACCTTCCGTCGCTGTGGCGCGGCCGGTGTTCCAAAAGGGGCCCGGGCGCATGAGGTGGGCCTTGCAAAAACACCACGTTGCCCGCATCGTTGGGGAGCAACGGCGCATTGATTGAGGTGCCTTAATGGCCGATGACAAGACCGGAAAGGGCGAAGAAAGCGGCAAACTGCTGTATTGCTCGTTCTGTGGCAAGAGCCAGCATGAAGTTCGCAAGCTGATTGCCGGCCCGTCGGTGTTCATCTGCGATGAATGCGTCGAACTGTGCAATGACATCATTCGTGAAGAGGTGCAGGAGAGCGGAGACAAGTCCGACAGCACCCGCCTGCCCCGGCCGGAAGAGATCAAGGCCATTCTGGACCAGTACGTCATCGGCCAGGAGAGCGCCAAACGCATTCTTTCGGTTGCCGTTTACAATCACTACAAGCGGCTGAACTACAAGGGCAAGAAAGACGAAGTCGAGCTGTCGAAGTCGAACATTCTGCTCGTCGGGCCGACCGGCAGCGGTAAGACCCTGCTCGCCGAGACGCTCGCACGCCTACTCGATGTGCCATTCACGATCGCCGATGCGACCACGCTCACCGAGGCGGGCTACGTCGGCGAGGACGTGGAAAACATCATCCAGAAGCTGCTGCAGAAGTGCGACTACGACGTCGAGAAGGCGCAGGTCGGGATCGTCTACATCGACGAGATCGACAAGATCTCGCGTAAGTCCGACAATCCTTCCATCACCCGTGACGTGTCCGGTGAAGGCGTGCAGCAGGCGCTGCTGAAACTCATCGAGGGTACCGTGGCCTCGGTGCCGCCTCAGGGTGGCCGCAAGCATCCGCAGCAGGAGTTCCTGCAGGTCGATACGGGCAACATTCTCTTCATTTGCGGTGGTGCGTTCGGCGGTCTCGAGAAAGTGATCATGGAGCGCTCCGACCGTAGCGGCATCGGGTTCAACGCGGTTGTGAAGGGCGAGGAGGATGCGCCCACCATCGGTGCGACCCTGAAGCAGGTCGAGCCGGAAGATCTCATCAAATACGGGTTGATTCCCGAGTTCGTGGGCCGCCTGCCGGTACTGGCGACCCTCGAGGAGCTCGACGTGGACGCGCTGGTTCGCATCCTCACAGAGCCGCGCAATTCCCTCACGAAGCAGTACTCCAAGCTGTTCGAAATGGATGGCGTCGAAGTGGACTTCCGCGAGGATTCGCTGCGCGCCGTCGCCGAACGAGCCATGGAGCGCAAGACCGGAGCCCGCGGGCTGCGTTCGATCCTCGAAGCCATGCTGCTCGACACGATGTATCGCATACCGTCAGAAGAAGGTGTGTCGAAGGTCGTCATCGACGAGAGCGTGATCAAGGGCGAGTCTGAGCCGATGCTGATCTACGAGAACGTGGAGCAGCCTAAGGCCATGCCGGAGGACCACTGACTGACCTATCCTCTGGTCGGCCTGAGCTTTCCTCTACGTCGCCGGCTGCGCGGCGGCGTTCTGCTCCCCTCCCCGTTATGGAACCGGTCAAGCATCGAGGCCTTGATCCTCGTTGCTTCCGGTCATGCCGTTTCCTTCCTCCACGACAGCAGGTGATTCCATGTCCGCATCCCGACAACAGGCCGCTTCGAGCATGACCGATGTCCCGGTGCTGCCGCTCCGTGACATGGTGGTGTATCCACAGGGTGTGCATCCCCTATTCGTGGGCACGGAACGATCGATCCATGCGCTTGAGGATGCCATGGCCGGCGACAAGCAGGTGCTACTGATCGCGAAGCGGGATCCTGCCTGCGAGGACCCGGTCGCCGAGGACCTGTTCGAACTCGGCACTGTCGCCACCATTCTGCAGCTCCTGAAGCTACCCGATGGAACCGTGAAAGTGCTGGTGGAAGGCGGTCAGCGGGCCCGAACCGTGGACATGGATGGCTCCGGTAACCATCTGCGGGCCACGGTGGAGCTCATTCCGGAACCGAAGCTTTCCCCGCGGGAGTCCGAAGGCCTTGTCCGCTCGGTCATGACTCAGTTCGAAGAGTACGTGAAGCTGTCCAAGAAAGTGCCTCAGGAAGTGCTCACGTCGTTGTCGAGCATCGAGGAACCCGGACGCCTGGTCGACACCATCGCCGGACAATTGGCACTCAAGGTGGAGGACAAGCAGGCGATTCTGGAAACGGTGGCTCTGGCGGAGCGGATCGAGCATTTGCTGGCGTTGATGGAGGCGGAGATCGATCTCTTCGAGATGGAGAAACGCATCCGCGGGCGCGTCAAAAAGCAGATGGAAAAGAGCCAGCGCGAGTACTACCTGAACGAGCAGATGAAAGCCATCCAGAAGGAGATGGGAGAGCTCGATGAAGCGCCCAACGAAGTCGAGGATCTGCAGCTACGCATCGACGACTCAGGGATGCCGAAGGAGGCCCGCGAGAAGACCCAGGCTGAGTTGGGCAAGCTGAAAATGATGTCTCCCATGTCTGCGGAAGCCACCGTGGTGCGCAGCTACATCGACTGGATGCTGAGCATTCCCTGGAAGCAGAAGAATCGCGTACGTCGCGACCTGAAGGCTGCAGAGCGGATCCTGGACGAGGATCACCACGGTCTGGAAGAGGTGAAGGAACGCATCCTCGAGTATCTTGCAGTGCAGGGTCGGGTGAAGAAGCTCAAGGGGCCGGTACTGTGTCTCGTCGGCCCCCCTGGTGTCGGCAAGACCTCGCTCGGAGAGTCCATCGCCCGGGCCACGAATCGCAAGTTCGTGCGCATGGCGCTCGGCGGTGTCCGTGACGAAGCTGAGATCCGCGGGCACCGGAGAACCTACATCGGTTCGTTGCCGGGCAAGGTCATGCAGAAGCTGTCCAAGGCCGGCGTCAAGAACCCGCTGTTCCTCCTCGACGAGGTGGACAAGATGGGCATGGACATGCGCGGTGATCCTGGATCAGCGCTGCTCGAGGTGCTTGATCCGGAACAGAACCACACGTTCAACGACCATTACCTGGAAGTGGACTACGACCTGTCCGAGGTCATGTTCATCTGTACCTCAAACTCGATGAACATTCCGGCGCCGCTTCTTGATCGGATGGAGGTGATCCGACTTCCCGGTTATACGGAAGAGGAAAAGGTCGCGATCGCCCGGCGCTATCTGCTGCCGAAGCAACGCCGCAACGCGGGTCTCGGCGACAAGGAGCTGGAGCTTCCGGACGAGACTGTTCGCGAGATGATCCGTTACTACACCCGCGAAGCAGGCGTGCGCGGACTCGAGCGCGAGATCGCGAAGCTTTGCCGCAAGGTGGTTCGCGAACACACAACCACCGGATCTCGCGAGGTGGTGGTGGTCGACAGCAGCACCCTCGAACAGTACAACGGCGTACGAAAGTTCGACTTCGGCCGCGCCGAAGAGAAGGATCAGGTGGGTCTGGTCACAGGGTTGGCCTGGACATCAGTAGGTGGTGAACTGCTCAACATCGAAGCGGCCGTGGTGCCCGGAAAGGGCAGGCAGATTCGTACCGGCTCGCTCGGCGATGTCATGCAGGAATCGATTCAGGCGGCGTTGACCTTCGTTCGCGGTCGCGCAGCTGTACTTGGCGTGGCGCCTGATTTTCACGAGAAATTCGATATTCATATCCACGTTCCCGAGGGTGCGACACCAAAGGATGGACCGAGTGCAGGGATCGGGATGTGCACCGCAATCATCTCTTCTTTTACGGGGATTCCGGTCAAGGCGGACGTGGCGATGACAGGAGAAATCACGTTGCGGGGGCAGGTGCTGCCCATTGGCGGGCTCAAGGAGAAACTGCTTGCAGCTCACCGCGGTGGTATTCGAACAGTCATTATTCCCGCGGACAACGAGCGTGATCTCAAAGAGATTCCCGATAATATCAAGGGTGAACTGGACATCCGGCCGGTGCGCTGGATGGATCAGGTTCTGGAACTGGCGTTGCAACATATGCCCATTCCGCGCAAGGATGAACCTGCAGCTGCGGTGAAGAGCCAGGAAGGCAAGGATGAAAAGGACGATGGCGTGCGGATCAGCACCCATTGAACGTTCTGCTCATCAATATGCTTCTGGTCGTGCGCAGGTGCTATTTTCGTGGGAAGATAGTGCATCTTCCGGTTGTGTCGTCGAGCAGGCTTAAGCAGTGTGGTGGTTGATCGTGACAGGATTGACGCCGTATCTCTGGCTTCCTTGACACTGTTTTTCGCCGGTTGGTATAAACCAGCGTCGAAGGCGGCTCTTCCGGTCGTCGGTCGCTGAAACCTTCCAAAATCAGAAAGCCTTTCTCTCTTAAGGGGCGAACGTGAACAAAGCCGAACTTATCGATAAAATGGCCGCTTCCGCGGACATTTCCAAAGCCGCCGCAGCCCGCGCGCTTGATTCCATGCTCGATGCCGTGACCGACTCTCTGAAGCAGTCCGAACAGGTTGTGCTTGTCGGATTCGGGACTTTCGCAGTGAAGGAGCGTGCTGCACGCACGGGTCGTAATCCTCAGACTGGTGCGCCCATCCAGATTGCAGCGGCGCGCATTCCTTCCTTCAAGGCCGGTAAGGCCCTGAAGGACGCATTGAACTGAGCACCGATCATGTCGCGTTAGAGCGATGCCCGTCAGGAACAGGGTTGCTCAATGCCGCGTGACGAGCACTGATCGGGACATAAAACCCTGAAAGGCGCATCCCTAGGTGCGCCTTTTTCGTTTGTGGAGCCGCTCCCCGCAGAGCGTGAGATGAGATGCTGCAGCAGATAAGAGACAAGTCACGAGGTGTATTCGGCTGGATGATCCTCGGAGCCATCGTGGTGGTGCTTACCCTTTTCGGATTCGGCGCCTTCACGGCCTTCGTGTCTGGCGAACCCACGGTGGCCAAGGTCGGTGGTGCCGAGATCACGCGAGCGGAACTCGAGCAGGGAATCGATCGTCAGCGGCGGCAGTTGCTGTCGGCGATGGGCGACGACGTCGACCCGGATCTGATCGAAGACGAGGCGCTCAGCGGACGTGTGCTGTCCGCGCTGGTACAGCGCACCCTGCTGCTCGAAGGCGCGCGAACAGCAGGCATGGTGGTTCCAGAGGAGGAGGTCGACCGCATGATCGTGCGGATGGACGAGTTCCGTACGGACGGTCGATTCGACCCCGATCGCTTCCGCTTCGTGCTTGCGAGTGCCGGGATGTCGCCACCCATGTTCAGGCGGGCACTGGCCGAGGATCTGCTCATCGAGCAACTGGCGACAGGCCTCGGCGACAGCAGTTTCAGCACTCGCCGCGAAGTCGCGGAAATGGCATCGCTGTTGCAGCAGGAACGGGATGCTGCGTGGCTGCGTTTCGATCCCGAGCAGCTGCGGGAGCAGGTCGACGTGGATCAAAGCCTGCTCGAGGACCACTACCAGCGAAACCTGGACCGCTACTATGCGGAGGAGCGGGTGACGCTGCGCTACGTGCTCCTGGATCGGTCCGATCTTCTCGATGACGTGGATGTGGACGAGGCCGCCGTGCGGGGCGCCTATGAGCGTGAGCTGGAAGTCTTCGAGGGCCAGGAAGAGCGCCGCGCTGCGCACATCCTGATCAGCGTCGGTGCTCAGCGCAGCGAGGACGAGGCGCTGGAACGCGCCCGTGATCTGCAGGGCCGGCTCGAAGATGGGGCAGACTTCGCGGAGCTCGCTCGCGAATTCAGTGACGATCCGGGCTCTGCAGTAGATGGCGGAGATCTCGGTATGGCGGGTCGGGACACCTTCGTGCCCGAGTTCGAACGTGCGCTGTTCGCACTCGAGCCCGGCGAAGTGTCCGATCCGGTTGTGACCCAGTTCGGCGTGCACTTGATCCGGTTGGAGGAGATCGACCGCAGCGAGCCACCATCCTTCGACCGCCGCCGCCCAGCCTTGGAGGCGCGCCTGCGGGAAGAAACTGCCTCCAGCCTTTTCAGCGAGCTGCGTCAGGAACTGGATACGCTGGCATTCGAGACGCCGGACCTCGAGGAGCCCGCGGAGGCTCTCGGGCTCGAGATCCGCGAGGCGGGTCCGTTCACCCGCGATGGTGGCGAAGGCATGTTCGGCCAGCGTGAAGTCATCCGGTCTGCCTTCTCCCGCGATGTGCTGGAAGAGGGTTTCAACAGCAGCGCCATCGAGGTCGACGATGGCGTAGTCATGGTATTGAGGCTGGATGAGCGGGAACGCGCGCGGCAGCTGGACTTCGATGAGGTCGAGGAGCGGGTTCGCGAGGATTATCTCTCCGAGGAGACCCGACGCCTGGCAAGAGAGGCTGCGGAGGAAGCGGTGACCCGGCTGCGTGAAGGCGGATCCACCTCTGGTGTGGCTGCTCGCCATGGCCTGCAATGGGAGCGCCGGGACGGCCTGACCCGGAACGACGTCGATGTGCCTACGCGCGTGCGCGAGATGGCCTTCGAGCTGCCACGCCCGGCGCGAGAGGATCGCAGCCTGGATCGAGTGGAACTCGAGGATGGCAGTCAGGTGGTGGTCGTCATCACCGACGTCAGGGCAGGCGACCCTGATGCGCTGACCACGGCCGAGCGGCAGCAGCTGCGCAGTCTGCTCCGTAACAACCTCGGCGAGCAGGAGTTCGAAGCCTACCGGCAGACCCTGCGTCGGGATCTCGGGGTCGAGCTGCGCCGCGAGTCCTGAATGGTGTCCCGAGCTTCAGGTTCGCGAGCCTGGGACGGACAGCGACGTTTCAGCGACCACCCGTGACGGGAACGTGCAGGAGCAGTTGCTGACCGGGCTGCAGGAAACGGGCTGGATTGAGCTGATTCCATTCAGTGATCTGGGCCACGCTGACACCGAATCGGCTCGCGATTCGTGCCAGCGAGTCGCCGCTGCGTACCTCATAGTTGACGCGGCGCACTTCGTCCTCGCGCTGAGGCAAGCTGCACCCGCCGTCGGCGCAGAGTGCGCCTGCGCTCGATCGCGCGTTGCCTCCTCCCGGCAGCCATAGGATCAGCTCCCGACCCGCGCGCAGCGGATCTCGCGGTGCCATGCCGTTCCACCGCGCAACCTGATTCACGCTCACACCGTGGGCCCGGGCGATGGTCCAGAAGCTGTCACCGGGCCGGACCCGATAGCGCAGCTCTTCGCGACTCTCGTCACGACCGAAGCGCGTGTCGCGGGCTGCTGCACGCTGATCCTGGCTGAGTGCGTACGCTTCGCTTCCGGCACTGGCGCGGGGGATCAGCAGCGCATCGCCGGCCCGAATCATGTTCCCGGTAATGTCATTCAACATGCGCAGGGTCGCGACATCGGTGTTGTGCTGGCGAGCGATGGTCGACAGGCTCTCGCCTGGACGAATCATGTGACGATGCCACGCGATGCGCTCGGAGGGGTCGAGGTTCGCGATCCCGCGCTCGAAGGTTTCTGCCCGGTTCTTTGGGACCAGCAGACGATACGGCCCTTTCGGATGGGTGGCCCAGCGGTTGAGGGAAGGATTCAGCAGATACAACTCGCGACTGTCGATACCGGCCAGGTCGGCTGCCTGGGCCAGGTCGAGCTGGCCGCCGATGGCTACCACCGCGAAGTGAGGTTCATTCGGGATCTCCGGCAGCAGGAGATCGAATGCTTCCGGATCTGCGATCAGTTTCCGCAACGCCAAAAGCTTCGGGACGTAGGCACGGGTCTCGGCCGGAAGGGGTAAGGCAAAGAAGTCATCCGGCAGGCCGCGATCACGGTTGCGACGCAGTGCCCGACGTACGTTGCCGGGTCCGGCGTTGTAGCCCGCCAGGGCCAGCATCCAGTCGCCATCGAATGCCTGCGCGAGATCCTCGAGGAAGTCCAGGGCAGCGCGGGTCGACTCCTTCACGTCGCGACGTTGATCGTGCCACCAGTCCTGTTCCAGGCCGTACATGCGCGCGGTACCCGGAATGAACTGCCAGAGGCCTGCGGCGCGGCCGTGGGAGTAGGCGTAGGGGTCGTAGCCGCTCTCGACGATAGGCAGCAGGGCGAGCTCAAGTGGCAGTTCCCGGCGCTCGAGCTCGGTCACGATGTGATAGAGATAGCGTTCCGCGCGGGTAGCCACCCGGCTCAGATAGTCCGGATGGCGGGTGTAGCGGGCCATCTGGGCATCGATGCGGTCGTGCTCGATATCTGGCCAATCGAAGCCTGCGCGCAGTCGTTCCCAGAGGTCCGTCGGTGGGTCGGGCTCGGGCTCGGGCTCGGGCGCGTCCATGACGAGCAACTCTGGAATCAATTCCGGCGGGAGCAGTGTCGCTGCGGCAAGGCGGGGCTGCTCTGCGACAGGCATGCTGGAGCACGCGCCGATACCCAAGGCGAGCGTGGCGGCGATGAACGGCTGCCACAGACACCTCACCCTGCCCGTGCCTGCCGCTTGCGGGGTGTCCCGGCTGTCCTCACAATGCAGCTGACCCGTGCTAAAGCGGCGTCTTCCTGTTGTGGTCATCAGCCCTCCGAATCTCGATTCAGCGAGGGATGATACGAGAGCTGCTCGCGAAAGGTCATCCCGCCGGCGTATCTGAATACCCCGGTATGCCGGTTTTGGGAAGGAGTCGACAGATGAGCCCCGTGCGCTTCGAAACGCCCTACGACGCCGCCCGAGCGCGAGACGGTATGGCATTCTTCGGCACACCGCTCGGCCAAGCCCTGGAACAGGCGGAAATCGAAGTTCTGCGGCGGCAGGTCGATCAGTGCTTTGGTGCCCGCGCCTTGCTCATGGGCACTGGTCGCGATCAGCGGCTGCTTGATGCCATGCAAGTGCAGCATCGCTTCATTGCCCGGCTGGCTGAGTTCGACGGCCCCCAGCGTTCACCGGTGAGTGCGAGTCCGGTGACAGTGATGGACCCGGGTAATCTGCCTTTCGCGAACAGCAGCTTCGACGTTGTGGTGCTGTTTCACGCCCTGGACGTGGCTCCGCTGCCGCAGCAGGCGCTCAGGGAAGCCGCGCGGGTACTCGCCGATGGCGGCGAACTCGTCATCACCGGCTTCAATCCATGGAGTCTGTGGGGACTGCGGCGTCTGTTCTCCCGCCGGCGCGCGCCCTGGAACGCCAATTTCATCAACCCGGTGCGCATGGCGGATTGGCTCGCGTTGCTCGACTTTCGCGTGCTGGCGACAGAGTTCGCTCGTTACCGGCCGCCCATGACCCGCGGTGAAAAAATGTTCGATGGCGCGTTCGGGCGGCAACTCAAGCAGCTGGTCAAGCTGCCGCTTGGCGGTGTCTGGATCATCCGCGCCCGCCGCCAGCCCACGGCGGGGGTCACGCTCCGGGAACCGGTGCGGCAGCCTTCCCTGGCGGGGCGGTCACTGGCCGCCGGTGGCGCCACCCGCGGCCGGGCACGGCTCGCACGCGTCGACAATGTGTACTTCCTCACCTGCGGGCCAGGGCAGGATCGTGAGCGTTGAGATCTGGACGGACGGTGCATGTCGGGGCAATCCAGGGCCTGGGGGCTGGGGCGTGGTACTGCGCTGGAATGGCCACGAACGCCGGTTGTGGGGCGGTGAGCCTGCCACCACCAACAATCGCATGGAATTGACCGCTGCGCTGCGGGCAATGGAGGCGCTCAGCAGGCCCTGCAGCATCGATTTGCACACGGATTCTGAATACGTCAGAAAAGGCATTCTCGAGTGGCTGGCCAACTGGAAGCGCAGGCAGTGGCGCACGGCGGCGCGGACGCCGGTCAAGAATGCTGATCTGTGGAGGGCGCTGGACGATGCCTGCCAGCGGCATCAGATCCGCTGGCACTGGGTGAAGGGGCACAGCGGAGATCCCGGCAATGAGCTGGCCGACGAACTGGCGAATCGCGGTGTGGATGAGTTCGCCCTGGAAGGACGGACGGACATGGCGGAGGAGCGTGTTTGAACATGCGGCAGGTGGTGCTGGATACGGAAACGACAGGTCTCGAACCGGAGCTCGGACACCGGGTGATCGAGATCGGCTGTGTCGAGATCATCGGCCGGCGTATCACCGATCGTAAATTCCACACTTACATTAATCCGGAGCGCGACGTCGACGAGGGCGCGGTCGAGGTCCATGGACTTACCCGCGAGCGGCTGGAAACGGAGCCGAAGTTCGCCGACGTGGTCGAGGCATTCGTGGATTTCATTCGTGGGGCGGAGGTGATCATCCACAATGCGCCTTTCGACGTTGGTTTTCTCGAACACGAGTTTGCCCTGCTGACGAGCAGCCCCGGTTGTATGGTCGACTTATGCGAGGTCGTCGACTCCCTGACGCTGGCGCGGCGGCGGCATCCTGGTCAGCGAAACAGTCTTGATGCCCTATGCCGTCGCTATGGCATCGACAATTCTCAACGCGAACTGCATGGAGCACTGCTGGACGCGGAAATCCTCGCTGAGGTCTATCTGGTCATGACCGGTGGGCAGACGGACCTGTCCCTGGATGCAGAGACGTCGCCTTCCCGGGCCGATGAGCAGGCGATCGTGATGAGGCTGCCGGCTGATCGGCCGCAGTTGCGTGTTCTGCGTGCCAATGACGAGGAACTTGCGAGGCACGAGCAGCTGCTCGATGTCATGGCGAAGCATGGTGGCGTGGTGCCGCTCTGGCGCGCGATTGGCTCAGTTGCCGAGTCCTGATCAGCGCCAGAACAAGGCTCGGAGCTGCAATGCAAGGATCAGGTTGCCGTCGCTGCGGATCCGACCTTCGAGAAAGGCCTGCATGGGGTCGAGACGACCCTCGATAAGGGCAAGCGCAGTATCCACATCAGGGAACAGCAGGGTGACCGAGGGTTCCGCATGCGCCCCGGGACTCACTGTGAGCACACCGTTTTGTACCTCGATGTGAAACCGCCTCTCTCCGCCGATGTGGAACTGATAAACACGATCGATACCAGCTGCGGCTTCCGGCTGAAATGCCCGCAGCAGGCGTTGCTTCACCTCGTCTATCGGCGGTTGCATGATCGCTGGAGCGAGCCTCTTTTGTGGCGTGTGGACGCCCCTGAAGGGCGCCGGTAGAGTAGCGCGCTTTCCCGGATGCGCGAAAGCGCTGCAGGAGGCGGACATTGACGGAATTCCTGCTTGAATATGGACTGTTCCTGACCAAAAGCGTCACTGTACTGGTGATCCTGCTGGTGCTGCTGTCGGCTGCGGCGGCCGTGGCCAGCCGCCAGCGCCGCAGTGCTGATCAGGGGCGCATCGAGGTGCGCAGTGTCAACGATCGCATCGATGACATGCGTGACGCACTCAATCGGCATGTGCTCGATCCCAAGCGTTACCGCAAGGCGGTGAAGGCGGAAGTTCGCGCACGCAAGAAAGAGGCAACGGTTGATCGGCGCCGTATGTGGGTGATCCACTTTGACGGCGATCTTCAGGCAAACGCTGTTGCCGGCCTGCGGCAGGAGATCACGGCCATTCTCTCCCTGGCCCGGGAAGGTGACGAGGTCCTCGCCTGCGTCGAGAGCCCAGGCGGCATGGTCCACGGCTACGGACTCGCTGCGTCCCAGCTGCATCGCATCAGGTCCAGGGAGGGCTTGACGCTCACGGTGGCGGTGGACAAGGTCGCTGCCAGCGGCGGCTATCTGATGGCCTGTCTTGGCCATCGCATCCTCGCTGCTCCCTTCGCCGTTGTCGGTTCGATCGGCGTCGTCGCCCAGATCCCCAACGTGCATCGCCTGTTGAAGCGCAACGACATCGATGTCGAAGTCCTGACGGCCGGAGAGTACAAGCGGACGCTGACCGTGTTCGGGCAGAACACTGAAGAGGGCAGGGCCAAGT
>REEU01000314.1 GCA_007694905.1 Gammaproteobacteria bacterium
TGCTGCTGAGCCGAGACGTCGTGGTCCGAAGACACCGTGGTGCGACGCGGCATTGCCAGTCCGTCATGCAACCCTCCCGTGACTTCGTTCATTCTCCCATCACGTCCCGTTCCGACGAGCCTGACCGCCCTGGTGCTTGAGTTGCTTCAGCGTGCACTCCACACGCGTGATGTCCTCGCGCTGGCCGAGATAGACCGGCTGGAACAGGGCATTGCCCGAGGTTGCGTAGAGATAGCGAACCTCCACCAGTGCGCCGTCCTCCGGGATCGGCTGATTGGGCGGCACCGCGACACTCCCGACCTGCACCTGCTCGCCCGCCTCGTCGAGCAGCGCCACGGCGACTGATCTTCGGGTAGCGTTTCTGCCCGTGACAATCGCGCTGACCGTTTCCACGAGCTTGAACTTGCGGACCGGACCTCCGCTGTTTGGCCGCCCGGCACTGTGCGGCGCATCGATACGCTTGAGCACGATCCCCTCGCCCGCCTGCGCCCTCACCCGCTCGAGCAGCTGGTGCTTGTCGCGCGTGCCTGACGCGGTTTCCACCACGCCCAGCGCCTCGCCGCTGTGGCCGCCCACAAGCGCCTCAAGCCTTTGCAATCGGTCGTGGTACGGGGCATCGCCTAACGCTTCGCCGTCGTCCTCCAGCAGGTCGAATGCGAAAAGACGCCCCTCGATGCTCTCTCCATCGATCACGCACGTAGTCGCTCGCAGTCCTGCCACGGCGTTTGCGATGGTCTCGCTGACGCCCACGTAGAGTCCTCGCTTGTTGATGGCCCGGACACCGTCTGGTGACTTCTCGATCAGTGTGCGCACCCCGTCGAACTTCTCCTGTGCGACGTAGCGATCGTCGGCCATCAAGGAGGCCAGGGCTTCCTCATCGACCGGGGTGAGCAGCTGCACCGGCTGCCCGCTGGCGCGCTCTGCCAGATCGGTGCCCAGGTAGGCGATCCCACTGCCGTCGCGTGCGTAGCCCTTGGACTCTTTGGACTTGACCAGTTTCTCCAGCACGCTGCGAGCCGCATCGATGCTGACCGGCTCACTGGTCTTTCTGCCCGTTTTCAACGAACTGCCCCGCCGCCCATAGGCAAACTCGACGTGCCAGCCGTCGTCTTGTTGCGTGAGCCACGCCTGATATTCCTTGTCCGACCTTCCGTCGGTGAGAGTCAGATGCACCTGTTCTGTCCTGATACTGCCCATAATCATCGAACCTCTTTTCTAGGATGCTCAATTCGCTTGAACTGTTTGGTGAACAGTCTCCAGCCTACGCGGCAATGGGCATCTGACGAGGGGGTCGAACCGGGCGTGAGCATTCGCTTCGCGTGGGGCACAGCGCGCTCGCCGTCGATGGTTGATTGCAGCGCTGACTCAGCGCGGATCTATCCGCTGGCCATCGCCCAGGCAGGACCCTGTTTCTCTGTGGGCTAGACCTTGCCCCAGTACCAAACCTGCGCGTCTACACCCCTTGCCTTGATTCGGGCGGCGAGTCTTCGGGCGCGGTGATAGGTGCGCAGCCGGCGGCTGACAACAATGGGGCCGGCGTATCCATTGGGGTAGACGTGGATAACGTAACGGTTTTTGCTCATCTCGGTTTCTTCGTAGCGGGTTTGGCCTACTGGCCGGTCACGTCACTGGCTTCAAGCAGGAATCCGTACCCTTTGAACCAGTCATAGGCTTTCCGCGTCATGCCTTTCCAGGGCAGCGCCCAGAAATGATTGCCTGGCAGATTATGGGCGCGCTCGACCTTCGTGCCTGCCGGTATGGTCGCAATATGTCCATAGGGCGATGCGCTGTATTCGATATCTCTGACTGTAATCATCTTCGCCTCCGTCAACTCGCGTGACCTTTCTTCTGAGCTGACACCAGCCTACTCGGCATCACGTACCTGACGAGCGCGGCGAACCGAGCCTGAGCAACCGCCTTGCGTGGCGGTGCTATTGTCGTTTCGGATAGACCCCAGGGTCTGCGGCACCCAGGCGCTGCCGGGCGGAGGCGGTCAATCCGAACACGTAGACGTGGTTGCCCGGGTGTCTGATAGATCGCAGGCACCCGTGTGACTTGATTCTCGACCACCACGCGCAGGCGTTCTCCCCGCGCGCCCTTGGCGGCGCGCCAATACTGCGCAGCTGCTGTTCTGCGTAGTCGGCACCGCTATCGCCCTGCCGCAGCTTCGAGAGTGCCCGCTCCGAGATGACTTGACCCGCCGGCCCGACCCACAGTGTTCTGGCTGATCCCCGGCCACGGTAGTTGGCGTTCAGCGCCTGGTGTATACCGTACCCACATGCCCCGGCATCACAATCTGCCCATCGTCGCCACGTCTCTCCACCGGATCGCAGTACGACACAACCCCCTCTACTTCCGGCTTTTCGGTCCGCAGAAGACGAAAACACCGCGCCACGAACCACGATTCTCCATTGCCCGGCACCTGATCCAGCAGCACCAGCCTCGATAGCTCTACGCCCCTATCGGGCGCAAGCCCCAGGTGTCGTGGGATGACCTGCTGGTTCATCGGCACGCCGAACACCGCAACACCGACCAGGCTGCTTGGGCGCTGATGACCACGCTTTTCGTACAGGCCGACGGCCATCCTGGCCGCAGGGTAGGTTCCGGAGTAATGTTGTTCAACGACAAATCGCTTGGCTTTACGCTCGCACACCACGTCCACTCCATAGCGTCGCGTGTCGATCACGCCCGCGGCGGGCACCCGCCACTCGCGCCGCTGCCGCCAGCGCTGAGCGATGCCCAGCGGCAATGCGCCCTGTGGGTGCCCGTCCCAGCCACTCGATGGGCTCGGCCAGGCGCTCACGCGTCTTCCACCCGGGCAATGTTAGCCAGCACCGCATGTATGTCGTCGTACCAGCCGGCATCGACGTAGCCCTGCCGATCCCTGATCCCGCTTTGAGCTCCTTCGTCGAACGCGCGGCATTCAAGCGTGGCCGCGCCGTACGGATTTGCCGGTATCGTCCGGAACCCCTTCCATGCAGCCGCGCAGCCTCGGTTGAATGCGCGGTTGAATCGTTCTGTGTCGTCCCACGACATGCGTGCTTCAGTCTTCCGTCGGTCCATGAAGTGCTGTACTCGCACGTAGTCCTCGCTGTGTTCTGGTCGATGCTCAGCCATCTGCGCCACCGCGGAGTCGCTGGGCACTGCGCAACGCCCGTGCAAGATGTCGTGCGTACACCGAGACAGCTTTCCAGTACGCCGCCATCGGCGCCTTGTGCGATCGCCACGCCTTGTCCGCGCGCGCCCGCGCGTCGTCGGCCAGATCTCTCAGCACGGCTTCGACGGCCCGACGTGACACAGGGTCCATCTCCGCCAGCTTTCTCGCCGATGGCAGGGCCAGCACTGGGTTTCTGATCTCCGGTCGCGCGGAGCGCGCCTTTGCGCTGTGGTTCATTGTGAGCACCTCTCCCGCCCCCTTGTAAGACCCCTGTGCAGCCGTTCTAGGCCGCGGCCTGCTTCTGGTATATCGCCAGCGCCTGTTCGAACGGCAGCAGGTTCAGTACCTGCTTTGCGCCCAAGCGCTGTTCCAACCCTTCCGCCCGAAGCGCCCTGTGCAGTTCCTGCGGTTTCATCGCCTTGGTTTGGAACACACCCGTCTGTCCCTCGCGCGTGAGCAGGATCCGCGTCTTCAGGCTGCGCTTCAGGTCTCGCACGCAAAGTGCTTTGGACACAGCCTGATCCACGGCCAGTTCGAAGGCCTCCCAGTGCGTGATCACGACTCGACCGTCCTCACGCGCTTTCACCCATGCCTCCCAACCCAGTACGGCCGGCGTCAACCCTGCGGCCTCGTTGGCCCGCGAGGCGTCCACGGAAAGCGCGACGCTGTTCGGTCGCAACCGCAGTGCGATTTCGCGGATTGCCGAGTTCAGCTGTTCAGGGCCGCGCGGAATTCGCTGGAACATATTCGGCCCACCGCTTCCTTCGTTTCGGGCCTCGCAGAACGGTTTTCCGTCCACGTACACCCTCGCCGAGAAGCACAGCGTCTCTTGACTTGCGAAGGCTGCGGTCTTGAGATTGCGGATTTCAATGTGCGGTTTCATCTTGTTGCCTCGTTTGTGACCTTAGGGTCCATTGTGTCCCTCGATCGCCATCCGACGAGGCCTGCTGTCAAGCGCAGCGCCTGGCAGTGCTCAATAGCTTTCCGCCCCCGAGCGAGCCCAACATCTTGGCCAATTCATTGGCTACGTG
>REEU01000048.1 GCA_007694905.1 Gammaproteobacteria bacterium
GCCAGGATACCGTCTCCCGACTCGAGCGACGTACCGATATGCTGCTGAGCACTTTACATGATTATGTTCAAGGCCTTGGTGGACAACTTGAGCTTAATGTGAAGTTTCCCGGGCACAAGAAGGTTCGCCTCAAGACCCTCCATGAACCGAACGAGGACAAGGAACAAGCAGCTTAGCCTGGCTACTGCATCCGAGAACAAGGATTGACCCCACTATGATTTGGCGGTGAGCGGATTGGCCGAAGCCATCGGCGTATCACGTCAGACAGTCAACGAACTTTTGCGCGAGCGACGCGCTGTCAGCCCCGAAATGGCACTGAGGCTGGCCCGACTTTTCGGCAACAGTCCTGAGTTTTGGCTGAACGCACAGCGGGCAGTGGACCTGTGGGAAGCTGGGCAGGCCATCCAAGAAGATGTCCGACGCATCCGCCCGCTCAACGCCGCCTGACAAGGGGGGCAAACAAGGTCATCTCGGGCTCCGGGCCGGGAGTTCAGACGTGCTAATCGTCGTCAGCCGCATCCGCCAATCCGATCACCGAAACCCGCCCCAACGGCCTGGGCGTTACCGCGGAAACGTGTGGGCCGGATCATGCATGAGGTGGCGGACGAAGTGCGTGTCGTGATGGTGGGAAAGCTTGGTCACCGCAGGAAGCTCAAAGAGGGCTTGGAAACTATTCGTCGGAAAATTGACTGCGCCAAGGCAATGGCATTGCCGTTCGAACGGACCAGGGAGTGGCTTGCTTCGCTCCGCTGAGGTAAGCTCCCAAAACCGAGCGTTGGCAGCTACGCTTCCAGTTTCCTGGCCCGTCAGCGGGGCAACGTAGGGCAGCGTCAGCGCACTTGAGCAAAGCAAGGGAGGGCTGATGGACGACGTTGAGCGACAAGGGGAAGAGGAAGCGACCATAGTGCAGCCGTTGGTGTACGTGGTTCACCGCCAGGCCGACGACGCACTGGCCGAGAAGATAGCGCGCGGACTCCATGCTCGTGGGATCGAATGCTGGTATGACGGCTGGGAGATCCTCGGCGGCGACAACTTCGTTGCAAAAATGGACGACGGTCTCCGTCGCGCGCACGGTGGCCTGATCCTGTGCACACCCTCGGGAGTCGGTGAAGGAAGCTGGTCGTACGAAGAGTTTTCGGCGTTAATGGGTCGCGTCGTCGATCAGCGGCATCGCTCGCAGAAGCCGTTTCTTATCCCTCTTGAGTCGGGGAATTGCCCCGACATGCCGCAGTTTCTGAAGATCCGCAGCCCGCTTCCTGCCAGCGATGCCCCGGAGGATCTCGATCGTCTCGCCAAGCACATTCTGCGCCACTGTGGATTGATCGACCCGGAAACACCGCCACTGGGCCCGTTGCAGCTCGCCCAACCGCCAGAGGAGGTGACGATTGAGCTTGACCGCGCTGCTGACGAACTGACGGTGCGCTGCGACGGCATGGAGCATGGTTCCCGCCTGACCGAAGACGACGTGAATCGGCTCCGGGATGCGGTGCGGGTGGGGGGAATCACACGCCGGACTGACTCGGCCGCGTCGGCGGCCGCCCACGACCGGCTTCGAGACGTCGGTCGGCATCTCGAGGCTCTGCTCGGCCAGGAAATCGCCTTGTCTCTGCGCACACGTCTCGATCTGGTCGCTCGACCCGGCCGGGCCAACGTGGTCATTCGCGCCGACGATGAACGAGCGCTCTCCCTGCCGTGGGAGGCGCTGACTCTCGGTGACCTGCCCGCACTCGGCATCCTGGCACGGACCACGCTGGTCCGCGCGATTCCGGTAACTGAGCGCCGCGAGAACATCTCCAGCCCTGGCCCACTGCGCGTTCTCTTCGCCGTCGCTGCGCCGCTGGATGATCTCGATCATGAAGAGGAGTCCAGGGTCATTCTTGACGCGGTGGAAGGACTGAACCGGTTCGGCGCCGCGGTCGGCTTCGCCGAGGACGGGGCCACGCTGGATGCCATCAGAGCACAACTCGACTCTCAGCCTTACCACGTTCTGCATATCTCCGCCCACGGCGGCGACGGACAGCTTTGGTTGGAAGACGAGGACGGCGGGCCCCTCGGCGCCACAGCCCATGATCTCGCCACTGTCCTGCTCGAAAGCGCGCATCCACCGCCGCTGGTACTCCTTTCAGCGTGCCTCACCGGCGCCTCGGCCAGCTCGGCACGCGATGAATCAACAGCGGAAACGTCAGCGACCGGTGCCGACACGCCGCACATGCACTTCGCACGCGATCTGATCGCGGCCGGAGTGCCGGCGGTGATTGCCATGCAACACGCCGTCAGCGACGGCTATGCAACAAAGCTGGCCGAGCATGTCTATCGCGAGCTGGCCCGAAGTGTTGACCCCGTACCTGCGGTGGCACTGGCCGAAGCCCGCCGTGCCGTCGAGCGGGAGCGGCTCACCGCTGCCGAGCGCGGGCAACAGACCCGGTTCCCGTCGCCGGAGTTTGCAACGCCGGCTGCCTACGGCGAAGCCAACGCCCCCTTGACCGCGCTGTTCGATGGCACGCGGCCAGGCCTTCCCAGTACTCCGCGTGGTGAGGCCATCGCCATCCCCGGCCTTGCGGTTCGGCCAGTCGGATACGCCGTTGGTCGACGTGAACTCCAGCGCAAAATCCGACGCGCTCTGGCGAAGTCACACGGCGCCGTCATCACCGGCATGGGCGGGGTCGGTAAATCGACGCTGGCGACCACCGTCGCACGTTCGTTCCAGCGCAAGGGTTGGCTGGTGGCCGTCATCGTCGGCGAAGTCTCGATGGCGACGGTTGGCGGTGCAATCCATGCAGCGCTGCTTGAGCAACCCAAGAACTCAAATGTCCTCAGTTCGACCGGAGCGAAGCACTGCCAGGAGCTGGCTGAGGCTAATCAGATGTCGGACCAGGAGTTGCTGGCGAAGCTGCGATACCTGTTGAGACAAGAGAAGATCCTGCTCATCCTCGACAACTTCGAGACCAACCAAAGTGGTCCGAACGTCGCCGGCGAGTTCAAGCCCGAATTGAGTATCGGTTTGGCCGATCAGATGCGCCACCTGGCGATCGCGGCTGAGGCAGGCGCGATGCTCATCACCTGCCGCTACGCGGTCCCGGAGCTTGCGACCTACCTCGAGCACGTCGACGCCGACTCGCCGCTGACTCCGGTCCAGACCGCTCGCTTTCTCTGGCGTCTGCCGGCCCTCCATGCGCTCGACGATGAGCCGCGCAAAAAGCTGCTGCAGGCGCTCGGCGGCCACCCACGGGCACTCGAGTTCGCCAATGCCTTGCTGCGCGACCGCACAAAAGCACCGAACGAGCACGTCAATGTTGCAAGGGAGATCGAGGCGAAGATCAACACGCTCAGCAAGACCAGAATCGAGAAGCTGCGTCGGGACATCACCGATCCGGAAAGGGCCGCGTCCGAAGCGGCCCGACTGGCAGCCGAGGATGTCTTGCTCGAAGCGCTGCTGTCGACAGTCGATCCAGAACATCGCCGTCTGCTGAATGCGATGGCCATCTTCCGGCGCGGTGTGCCCGTAGAGGCCATTGTAGAAGTCGCATGTGCAGCCGGTCTTTCCCTCGACGCCAGGGCGGTCGACTCCGCGCTCGAAGCGCTGCACGACCGCACACTTGTCGCAATGACCGGACCCATGGTCCGAAATAGCCCCGACGGCGGCAAGGCGGAGTATACCGAGACATGGCTCGTCCACCGTTGGACCGCCAGTTGGCTACTTGCGCAAACGCCGCCTGAGGCCTCGCTGCACTGCGCTGCCGCTGACTGGTGGTACAGACCGAAGGCTATCGCCTGGGAGGACGCGTTCGAAGCCCTCGACCACTGGATGGAAGCGGGCGCATGGGTTCGCGTCGATCAAGTCGGCGAGTCCATGTTCCACCACCTGGCCCAGCACGGGCAGTCAGTCGCCGCTGTGGAACTCGCCCGATCGATCATAGCCCGCCGCCCCATGGGCGATGCCGGCTCGCTGCGCTGGCGCGGTATGGAAATCGAAAGCTCCCGCGCATTCGAATCCGCGGATCGGCTTATCGCAATGGCGAAAGCGAGTATCGCTGAGGGCGCGCCACCGTCTGACAGCGGCGTGGATCAATCGGCTCAGAAGGAGTATGCGACGATCCTTTCAATCCTGGGCGACCTCTACCGCGCCCTCGGACAGGGCGAGCAGGCGCGTCAGGCCTACGC
>REEU01000046.1 GCA_007694905.1 Gammaproteobacteria bacterium
GTTCCCGCCGGCGAAAACCCGTCCGGATAGTTGCCGAAGCCCTGATCATTCACACCCTGAAACATGGTGGTGAACCACGTGGTCCCGCAGTTGTCGGCGGGATAGGTGCCGAACGGCTTGCCGCAGGTGCGCCCGCCGATCTGGATCACCTCCAGGTCGACGCCGCGCAACCCGTTGATGATGGTCTCGCTGGCAGAGCAGGTATTGCTGCCGGTGATGACTGCGAGTCGGGACAGGCCGAGTTCCGGCAAGGGCTGCCCGGTCGGGAACGCAGAGAAGCCCGCGGTGGTTGAACGGAACGGTATGGGCCGCAACGTCTCGCCGGTGACCGGATTCAGAGTCGGGTGCTTGTCATTGAACTGCAGTGACTCGAAGGCCCGGTCCGAAGTCGCCGCACTGCCGGCTATCATGTAGGCAAGCTGGCTGGCGATGGTGAGGAAGCCGCCACCGTTGTAGCGAAGATCCAGAACCAGTTCGTCGATGCCTTCCGCCGCAAGGAATGCGATGGCGTCGATGAGCTGCTGTTCCGATGGCGCGATGTGATCGTTGAACGTCAGGTAACCGACGCTGCCGACGGTGGAGGCCAGCGTCGTCACGTTCTGAACGGGACTGCTGGTGACGTTACCCGCGGTCAACGTCACGATGATGTCGGTCCCGTCCGGCTGTCTCAGCGTGAGGGTATGGCTGGAACCAGAGGCCGGACTGAACACGGCCGCATTCAGCGCCGCGATCTCGGCGGAGTTCGTGGTGTTGACGATATCGATGCCGTCGACTTCCAGCAGACGGGTGCCGCGGATGAGGCCAGCGTTCGCCGCGGGTGATCCGGGTTCACTGAACGCAACCCGCACATCCCGGGGCGCCGTGCGCGCCAGCACCACCCAACGCGCGCCATAGCCGGCGCTGACGCCTGACTGCGAGCGCTGCTCCCACTCGTCGGTGGGAATGAAGAAGTGAAAGCGGTCCTTAGGCTGGCCGCTCGCGGTGAGCGCATTGGTCTTCAGGACGTCGAAATACGCCTCGGCAGACGGAAACGGGGCGGGATTCTGATCGACGATCTCGTCGTACCAGAGGTAGAGCTCGTGGCTCCATGACCGCAGCCAGTGCTGTTCGTGCAGCAGACTGCCCGGCTGGTCAGGAAAAGGGCGGCCCTGGCTGTCGATCCCGCTGCGGGGCGCCTCACAGCGGGCGGCAAAATTGGCAGAGGAGGCAAATACACCTTCCATCCATTGCAGGCTGGCGCCGGAGCCGCTGCCGCCTCCGGAACTCCCGCCGCCACCACCGCCGAATCCCACCGCCGGCGGCGCGAAGCTGCTGCCGCTGCTGCCGCCACCACCGCCGCACGCCAGCAGCGCGCCGGCCAGAACGAGGACGGCTAAACAACGCAGCGGAATGTGGCGGCGAGCACTCTGCATGACCGGGGAATCGCAGCATGGCCACCGGAGGCAGGAACCCCGCCTCCGGTGCACGGATGTGGCGAGCATAGGCCACCGGGCCCGGCATCACCATCGACCACGTCCGACCCGAACGTGGCCGTGTTCGCAAACCGGGAGATCAGCCCGCCTGAATGGCCTCGAGCACCTTGGCCGGATGCTCTTCGGCCTTGCTGACCCGCTTCCAGTGCTTCTTGACCAAACCATCCGGGCCGATCAGCACGGTGGAGCGGATGACGCCCATGGTCTTCTTGCCGTACATGTTCTTCTCACCCCATGCGCCGTACTTCTCCATCACCTTCTTGTCGGGGTCCGAGAGCAGGGTGAAGGGCAGCTCGTACTTGTCCACGAACTTGCGATGAGACGCCGCATCATCCGGCGACACGCCGAGCACCACGGTGCCGGTCTTCTTGATGTCGCCCCACAGATCGCGGAACCCGCAGGCCTCCTTCGTGCACCCCGGGGTGTCATCCTTGGGATAGAAGTAGACCACGACATGCTTGCCTTTGAGGTCCTTCAGAGCAACCTTTTTCCCGTCCGTATCGGCCAGCGTGAATGCCGGCGCTGCCTTGCCTTCCTCGACCGCCATGTTGCGTTCTCCTCGATGTCTGCCCGTGGGGTGAAAAGTGTAACGTTTCAGATGCGGACGAGGCGGGCGAGGCGCGCGAAGTCCGGCAGCGCCAGCGTGTCTGTCCGACCCGCGAGCCAGCGCTGACGCTGCTGCGCGGCATCCAGGTCCTCCACCACCGTCCAGCCCCCTTCCGCGGCCCGGGACGCGAGCTCGTCGGCTCCGAGCAGACAGCGCAGCGGCTCCTGCTGCAACGCCACCGCAAAGCGGACGCCCGCCAGGAGCAGGCGCGGACGCCAGCGCAGCTCCGCGTCCGGCAACCAGTGATCGAGCACGATCTGGCTGCCCGGAGCCGCGACCCGCCCGAGGGCTGCCAGCGTGGCAGTCACCGCCTCGGGCTCCAGGTAGTAGGTGCAGCCCAGCCAGTTCACGAACATGGGCGCCTCGGGTCGGATCCCTGCTGCCAGCAGCTTCTCGTCTAAAGCCTCGCGCTCGAAGTCCACGGCGACGAAGCGCACGGTCGCGGCCACATCCGCCGGCAGCCGTTGCTGCTTCCAGGCCTGAGTGGCCGGGTGATCGACTTCGAACAGCGCCCCGGCCTGCGCCAATTCCGGGCGTCGCAGGGCCGTCGTGTCCAGGCCCGCCGCCAGGATCACCACCTGATCACAGCCCGCAGCCAGTGCCGCCTCGAGCGCCTCCTCGGTGAAACGGGAACGGAGCACCACCTGCCCGCGCAGCGCGGCCAGTTCCGGCTGCACCCTTTCCCTGGCGCGGATGGCACTGCGCATGAGGCCCGGAGGATTGCGCAACATCAGCCGGGTCGGACCCGACAGCAGGGGCCGGACCGCGCGATCATCGAACACGTGAGGGGGATCGTCGATCAGGGTGTGCCACACGCGAAGGGCGGCTGCCCCCTCCGCAGTGCGGCTCGGACGTTGCGGGTTCATGGCCGATTCTCCTGCCGGGAGCGGGTTCGCCAGACTAGCGCCAGGCTCCGAGCCCCGCCAGCCCTCGCGTGGACGCCCTCGGGGGCCGGCTGTATGATTGCGCCCCCACGCGCCCGTAGCTCAGCTGGATAGAGTATCGGCCTCCGAAGCCGAGGGTCACAGGTTCGAATCCTGTCGGGCGCGCCACTTCTTCACGGTACATTCCGAAGACGTCGCCCTCTTTCGGCGCACCGCACGGTCGACGCTGACGGCGTCCGAGAAAGCGGATCGCATCGGCCCATCCGCCTGCGCCGGATTGGGCTCTCCCACAGATTCTCCGGCCCGCGCTGACTCCGGCGACTCACCCTGTCAGGCGCTACTCCCCGTTCATGACCGCTTCTCGCTAAACTCTTCGCTGGCATGTATCGGAGCGCGAACCATGCAGATCGCCGAGATTAATCGATATCCCATCAAGAGCATGCTCGGAGAGCAGCTGGAGCGGGTCGAGCTGACCGGCCAGGGCCTCGCCGGCGACCGGGGCTGGGCGCTGAAGGATGAGGTTCGCGGGGCCCTCACCGGCGCCAAGCGCTTCGCCGAGCTGATGTCCTTCTCCGCGCGCTACGTCGAGCAGCCCAGCGCCGAGCAACGTTCGCCTGCGGTGGAGATCCGCGCCCGCGGCAGGACGCTCTCCAGCGCTGACGGCAACGTCAACGACGCACTGAGCGAACTGCTCGGTCATCCGGTATCACTGTGGCCGCTGCTGCCGCCGGAGCTGGAAGCCCACTATCGCCGCGAGCCCCTGCCCGAAGGCACGGACATCGAGGCCATGCTGAGGCAGCTGTTCGCGCGCACGCCAGAGGAACCACTGCCGAACGTCAGCCAGTTTCCGGACATTCTGGCCACCCACGAGTCACCACCGGGCACGTACTTCGATGCCTTCCCGCTGTTGCTGATCACCCGCAGCGCCCTGGGCGAACTTGAGCGGCGCGCGCGGAGCGCCGGCAACGCGTCGGTCTTCGACGCCCGCCGCTTCCGTCCGAACCTGCTCATCGACACGCCGGACGCAGGCTTTGTCGAGGACGACTGGGTCGGGCGCGAACTGCGCATGGGTGATGCGATCATCAAGGTGGAGATGCCCTGCCCCCGCTGCATCATGACCACCCACGGCTTCGACGATCTGCCGAAGGACCCCAAGGTCATGCGTGCACTGGTGCAGCACCACGGCGGCGA
>REEU01000045.1 GCA_007694905.1 Gammaproteobacteria bacterium
CCGCAACGTCAAGGACTTCGACGGCTGCGGGGTAGATGTGATCAATCCGTGGGATATGGAATGAACACCCCAGAAGGTGGAGATCAAAGGCCAGATCACTTGATCACTTTATCGATGAAACCCAATGTGTTGGCGTTCTCGAGCAGTGTACGAACCTTGCTTCGGTCGAGACCATTCGGAACATCGGCATCGATTTCAAGCTTAAGCGACACTTCACTGCCCGGCAGGATCGTTAACTGCTCAACGATCGCTTCGACGATTTGGCGCATTTCATGCGCCGGACGGTCTGCGGAAATCATGACGGTACCGATAAAGCGGGTCGGTTCCCGCTCTGGCTGAACGGCAGTTCCAGTCTGCCGAAGGCCAGTTTGTTCAGCTGCCTGTTTGATTGCAGTCTGTTCTGGATCGACTAGGATTGCAGCAACTACGGTCGTTTCCTTGGATTGCCTCTCAGCAACTTCGGGCTTCACAATGAGACTGTCTGAATCGATGACGACTGCTGCGTTGGCGCCGTTTTGTAGAACCAGGCCGATGTATCGGCCGCTCTTTTCGTCCCACCGCTCTGCATAAGCAAAAGGACCTGGCACCATTGCACCGACTGATGCCCGCACGGCCTTAATCAGGACGTTTCGATCCTTCACTCGGGGAAGGTAGATGTAGCGGTTCAGGTACTCCCAGAGATCTCTGAGCGAGAGATGATTCTTGCCGTTCCAGATGTACTTTTGAAGCTCCCGGTCAAGGCGGGCCGGACCGAGCTCTGGCAGCAACCCTTCGTCGCTGGCGAGCTTCTTGCTGGCGCGGGACAAAAGACCGTCTTGCGCCGGAACCTTTGATGCGATCCATTCCACATCCGCCTGGGCGCCATCCTGCATGGGATAGAGCAGGTAGCACCAGGTTTCCTTTAGCCGTGTCTTAACTGTCTCGGCTGCCTCGGCGACTTTCGCCTTGGCAAGGGCACTGTCGCGCTGCGTCAGGTTCAGCCGATCCGTGTCCTTGACGATCCCTGCCCAAGCGAGGGACGACCGCATGGCCTCCTTCAGCCCATCAAGCTGGCGCGACTCCGCCGCAAGGAATACGAGCATGTTCCGATAGACCCGCGGTGTAGAGCCGCGCTGAAGCAGGATATCCTTGGCTTCTGCCATAGCATCGGAATTCTCGCGACCGGTGTGCGGGTGGGCCACGCCAAGCACGACGGCACGAACGCCACCGGCTTCGTCGGGGACATCTGCGGAACTGCTTGGCGAGACTTGCACGGTGTCGAAATGACCGCGGTCGCCCAAGCCGTTGATGTAGGTCGCCAGCGCCTTGTCGATTTCCAAAAGGACCAGCGGCTCTTCGATCTGTCCGGCCCGATCGGCCGCAAGCCGATTGAGGCTCGCGGACATCGAATACCAGTAGCGGCCGAGATCGCCATGCATGAACCTGGCATTATTCGCGAGGCGGCGCAGGGCATCGCCGAAGATGGCAGGACGTTCACCGGGCTGCACTACACCCAGATTGATCTGGCGATCATCGAGGCCCTTGTTATCTTGCCCATGGGTCGGTGCGGTTCCCATGAAGATCGCCCGGGCCACGCGGCGGGTAGCCGAATAGCGGTTGAGGTTTGGGGCCGACTGGTCGATCCGATAGGGTGTGGAGTTCGGTCCATCGACATCGCCTGCGATGATCGACTGCCATGACACGTCGAGGTAATGCAGCAACTCCGGTTCTACTCGCGCCGAGCTGATGGAAACGCTGCCCGGCATGATCATCACCGAGGGATCGTTGTTCATCCACAGCTCGTGGATCACCTGTGCCATCAACCGCAGCACGCCGCGGGTGCGCTGGAATTTTTCCAGAGAACCCCAGCTGGTGTAGAGCTGGTCGAACAGCTCCGGATGAATCGGATACGCCTTTTCAAGCTTCCGCCGATAATCCTCGCCCTCGCAGTTCTGCGGGAATTCGTTCGGGCTGTCGCGATACATCTTCGCGAACTGCTTCAGTGTGTTGTCGCGGTGGTGGAACTTGTCGCCAGGGATTTCCTTGAACAGGCGCCGACGGACGATCTCGTAGCTTTCCTCCTGGTCAGCCGGTCGCCAGCCGGTTTCGACCCGGCTGAAGGTCTGCTTCAGGCGAGACAGCGCCTCCTGGCCGCCCTCGCCGCCAACTTCGATCTGCGACGCGGGCAGAGACGCAACCAGCAGCGTTCCCGGGCTGGCCTTAACAGCTTCGGTCAGCGACTGGACAAACGACAGGTTCGAGTCGAACGACCCCGACGGCAGCCCCTCCACCTTGTAGATCTGGCGCAGGTAGGCGACCCATTCGTCGATCAGGATCAGCGACGGGGCACATTGCCGGAATAGTTCTTCCAGCAGGTTCGACCCCGGCGCGATTCCGTTGGCGTCATTCTCGGCCACCAGCGCATAGCCAGCCTCGCCACCAAGCTGGAACGCCAGTTCCCCCCAGGTCGTGCGGATCGGCCGCCCATAGTCCTTCTGCCGCTTGGCCGCATCCGACGGACCATAGGACGTGCCCACCAGCACCGCCCGGTTCACCTTGCCCGGCACGGTCAGCCCTTCGCGCGACAGCAGCTGGTCCAGCCCCGGCAAATCCTCGACCGGCGTGCCGCCCGCCATGTGATAGAGCGCCAGCATCGAGTGGGTCTTGCCGCCGCCGAAGTTGGTCTGCAACTCCACCACCGGATCGCCGCCGGTGCCCGACAGCCGCTTCGCCGCGCCGATCAGCAGGGTCGACAGGCCCGAGGTCAGATAGGTGCGCGAGAAGAACTCGGTCGGGTTACGGTATTCCGATGGCGCGCTGCCGTTGTGCACCTTGGCAAGGTCGGCCGCGAACTCGGCCTGCTGGAACTCGCCGGTCGCCACGTCCCGGTGCGGCTCCACCACCTCGCGCCACGGCAGCAACCCCGCCACCGTCTCGACCGAGATGTCGGACCGCTGGCTCTTCTTCCGCTCTTCGTTGCGCTGCAATTCCGTGAACTTGGTGCGCAGGATCGTGTCGCGCATCTTGCCCAGCTGGTCGGCCACGTCCGAGGCGCTGATCGCCTCCATCAGTCGCCGCATGCTGTCCAGCGCGCGTTCGGCATCGTCATAGGTGAAGGTGCCGTTATGCGAGAGCTTGTTGCGCACATCGACAAGCTCGTTGACGATCGATCGCTCGGCACGTCCCAGAACCGCCTTGAACGCATCCATCCAGAACCGGTCCATCGCGTTCAGAAGCGCAGCCTGGTCCCACACGATCTTGCCGTTCGAATCCGGGCGCAGCCCGGGCAGCTTCTCCACGACCTGCACTTGCCAATGCCCCTGCAGGGACGCGTCAAGCCGCCGTTCGACAAAGGGGATCAGCGCCTCGGGCAGCAGTTCCATGCCCTCGAACACATACTGGCGCGTGCTTTTTGCCATGGTGACCCCCTCAAACCTCAAATCTCATCTGACCGCTCTTGTTCGACAGCGGTGCTGTGGCCGCTTCACGGGTCAGGTCGGTCCAGTCCGCGATCAGCGCGTTGTAGGCGGTCGCCTCCTTCGCGTCGCCCCGCTTTTCGCAGATGCTATACAGCACATAGGCCAGGTCGCGCACATCGCCGGCCTTGGCCCCGTACTTCTTCAGCATCACCGCCGCCTCGTACCCGATCCCGTACTTCTCGTGCAGCCGCACCAGATGCTGGCAGCATTCCCAGATGGTCAGGTGATCGTCCGCCTCCGGGTCCCAGTCCGGGTCCATCTCGTCGCGCTTCAGGATGCGCACCTTTCCGGCCGCGCTTTCCACGATCCCGGCATGCTTCACGCTTTCGACCGAGATGCCGCGCGCCGTGGCGATGTTGTTCGCCGTGCCATAGTCGCCCGCCTTCAGCCCGTTCTGTTCGAACCAGGTGATGGCAAAGCGGGTGTCGGCGTCGAACTCGCCCTGGATGCCGCCGAGGTATTCGTCGAGCTCGCGGTTGATCAGCTGCAGCGCGGCCTTCACCGTCATCGGGCTGTCGTCGGATTCCAGCACCGCCTTGTAGCGCGAGAAGACGCCCATGCCGGGGCCGATGGCCGATTGTGGCATATCGGCCGGGGCGATGTTGGCGGCCTGAAGCTCGGCGATGGCCGGGGGCAGTTCGCGTTTCAGGGCGCGGAT
>REEU01000044.1 GCA_007694905.1 Gammaproteobacteria bacterium
CTTGCGCAGCGTGAATCACGCCGCAAGGCTGAAATCAATGGGTCTTGAGCCTAGGCCCTTGATGTGGCAAAAGCCTACTTCTAGCCGGCGCTGTTGTTGTTCTGTCTGTGGTTTCGAGAGGTTTGCGCTGGTCGGATGCCGCCTTCTCTCGATGCGGGCGTGTGGGGTCGGCCATAGCCTTGTTGAATACTTGACTCGGTCGGCTCATAAGGGAGAAGCGGCGCTTGGGGGAGTGCCGGGATCGCGAGTCAGCCCCGATCGCTATCTCGACGGTTTTGGTGTTGACGGGCGGGCATACCGTGATCTCTACCGTGCCGATGTCCACTTGGTGACGGCGTCCGTTCTCAACATGCACGAGTACGTGGCTCATGATAAGCCTCCCGCGTTCCGCGACATGAGCCCATCGAGCGTATCCTGTGGGGGTTCTTCCTCGAGTTCGGCTACTTCCCAACGCGACGGCGCCCGGTCGGGATAGATGAGCAAGGAGATGGTCATCTCGTTGCTGGGCGAAAACACGGTCATCTCGTGAACGGGTTCGTTGCCCGGCCAGACCCCGGCTTCGTGACGCTCACCATGTCGGCCGGTGTCCGCGTCCACCTCCTGCGCTGCCAGTGACCGTGCAGGAAGTTCGATCACGGTCTGCCGCGCGGCGTAGAAGATCCCGGACTTGATCAAGGACTCGCTGGACCAGGCCCAGTCGATGAATCCCTCCTTACCGACCACGATCATGGCGCGCTTGTCGGTGATGGTCATCCATTTCAGGATCGCCGCCGTCAGCGACACGGCATAGCGGTCTGCCAACTCGGTCATCACGTCGATGTCGATGGCGCGCCCCTTGATCTGCGCGCGGAAATCGTCGAGCGGCATCAAGAGGTAAGAGGCGAAGGTGTTTGCCTCTGCCTCGATCCTGTTCCGGGCCTCATCCCAGTCGGCCATGTTCCGGTTGGTGCATTGGAGCCCGCCAGGATGAGCCTGCCGATGCAGGAGGTAGTGGCCCAGTTCGTGGGCCAGCGTGAAGTTGCGGCGCCCGGCGGACTGGATGGACTCATTATAGACGATGCCCCACTCGCCGGAGCCGTCCGGATGCGGCATCAGCATGCCTTCAACGCCTTTGGAGAGCTGCAACCCCTTCACAATGGTGATTGGCGCATCTGGAAAGACCTGCCGCGAGAAATCCTGCGCCAACGACGCCACATCCACCGGGAACCGTGGCAGCCCGTGGCTACCCTGAACGGCCGACAGAATCTGGGTCAGGCGGATCGCCCACCCCTTGGGCGTCGTCGGCAGACTCAATTCTTCTTTCCCCACATGTCGATCATCTGCTTGATCTTCTCCTGGTCTTCGGGCTCGAGTTCGCTGAACTTGCGGAAAAAGGCCTCCTTCAAGACTTCATTGCTGGGTTCCTCGGTTTCATCGAGGAGGTAGTCGGTCGTGACCCCGAGGGCTCTGGCAATGCGTGTCAGCTTTTCGCCGGAGGGCTTGCGGGTGTCGCGGTTCTCGAGTTCCCAGATGTAGCTCTTGCTCGAGTCGGTGAGCTCGGCGAGCTTGTCGAGAGAGTATCCCTTCTCCTGACGGTGGCGCTTGATCTTGGCGCCCAGCGTCGTTGTCATCCTATCATCCTCGGATTCCTTGGTTGTGAGTGGCGTGTTCGGTATGGCGAACAAAATCGTGCTGCGCAAGTAGACACGAAGAAATGTTCGATGTATATCGAACGTCAGCGTATCGCTTCGCTGATTCCCTCCTCCTCCTCCCCGGCACGAAAGGGCCTCTCATGACAGCCATCACCGCGTTCCTCCGCAAGACCCCCGTCACCCGCTTGCAGGACTACTTCACCGCAGGCGGGTTCACTTCCCTGCCGCCGATCGACTGGACCAAACCGGAGACAGAGGTGGTCGAACCGCTCGTGAAGGCGGTCGACAACATGTCCGACGACGAAAAGCAGCGCGTCGTCCTCGATGCCGGCCGGGTCGCGGCGCTCGCCGATGAGCCGGGCCAGAACGCTCTTCAGAATGTTGTCCTCAACCGGGCGGTGTTCGACAAGCTGGAGGGGGCAAACAACCGCTCGCTCTGGGTGTTCCTGAAAGAGCCTGATCGGTTCCGCCTGGCCGAAGAGGTGCGCTACAACGATGAGCGCCGCAGGGGGAAATCGTGGAACGGCTTCGAGGTCGAGAAGGACCGCGCGGTCCGCCGCGATCCGGTCGCCGTTGCTGCCTTTACCAAAGCCATCCGCGACCACTTCGAGACCCCGCATGTCCATGTCGATGTTTTTGACCGGCACCGCATCATCCTCGACGACCAGGAATGCGATCTCGTTCAGGTCGCAGTCTATCGCGAGGGGCGGCCGGAGGACGTGCTGGGCTTCGATGCGAACAGTACGCTGAAGCGGCGCATCGTGAAGCCGGTGTTCGAGGCGGCACTGACCTATGAGGCCGAGACCGGTGTCATCGAGGTCGTTGCAAACACGCTGAAGGATCGGAAGGACCTGACCGCGTTCATGGCGCGGGATCTGCTCGGGATCGACTTCGAGGAGAAGCACATCCCCCTGCGTGAATACAACCTCAGCATGCTTCTGAAGCCCTTCGATTTCCCGACCGATCCCGAAGACGGCATCATGGGCGTCACCGTGAAGGAGCTGCGCTTCATGGAGTGGGGCGAGCGCGGTGAGCGCATCACACTCGAGTCCATGTCGGGCGCGGAACGGTCGATCTGGGAGATGGCCGAGAAGCGGATCGGCCTCGATATCGGCGGCACGGGGCACCTGCTGCCGGTCGCGACCGAGGCTCCGGAATGGGTCATCACGCGCGCCCGGTTCACAATCAAGTTCTACCCCGGCCCGGAGGGTGGCCGCGGGAAGTCCCTGACACTCACCGTCACCATGCCCCATGGCTGCAATCTGAAGGACATGACCCCGCATGAGCGCCTGATCGGCGAGAAGTACCTGCGGCGCTGGGGGATCCTGACCGATTCCGGCGATATCGGTGATCTCATTGAGTAAGGGCGCCGTGGATCTGCTGCTCCAGGTGATGGAAACCCGTGCCGCCAGGGTGCAGGTGGCAGCGCTGAAGCAAGTGGCACCTCGGGCAGCCGACAGGTTGCTCGAGGCCGGTTTTCTGGTGGCGACCGGGCGTATCCCGGTCGTCGCCGCCATGGATGACTATGAAGACGAGCCCATCCCGGCCGAGTGGTGCGCAGAGCGCAGGCAGTACGGCTACCGCGACAGTGTCGGTCGCTGGATCCATGTGGAGGGGCAGGAGATCGCCGCCTGTGCCGTCGACTATCCGTTGGCGTTCGCCAAGATGCTGGTGGCCTTCGAACGTGCTGGGCCGCCGCGTCCGACACCCTTGATCGAGGGTCTTGCATGGGATGTTGGAGCCATCAAGCTCGCCGGCGCGAAATCACCGGTGCCCGTCTGGTTCGCGCGCCGGCTTGCTGACCCTTCGGTCTGGCAGAGTGTCGAGACCCTGCTCGCGCGCAGACCACCGGAACAGGCTCGCATCATGCTCACATCGACGCCGGGCGACCGCGTACCCATCGCGACCCAGAACCGCAACGTCGTCATCAGCGTGTCCGATGTGCTCCGCGCACCGGACCAGCTCGCGATCTCGCCGCAAGTACTCGGTGCGCGCATGTTTCCGGGGCAACGGCAGCGCCGCTTCCCCATCGACCACTCCGACGATTACGGTCTCGTCTGGCTACACGACAAGGAGTACCGGTTCCGGGGGACGAAGCATCGGCAGATCCTCTCGATGCTTTTCGACGCCTATTGGGCCGGTCGACCCGTCTTGCGCACCTCCGAGGTCTTGCAAGGCGGCGACCACGTACATCGCGATACCAAGGTGACCACTCTTGGCCGGGCATTCAGCGGCCGAAGTGACTGGCGCGATTTCATCCGTGAGGCCGACGGCAATTGCTGGATCGACGTATGAGAGTCTGCGATTCTAACTGACCAAGGCCGCCCGCGAGGCGGCCTTTTTCGTTTTCGGGGGCCGTTTTGTGGCTCTCCTTACCGTGCTCCTTCCTTCCCCCTTCCCGGCTCCTTCCTCGCCTTGGGCGATGGTCCTTCGCAGGCATTCGGCCAAACGCGAAGGAGACGAA
>REEU01000253.1 GCA_007694905.1 Gammaproteobacteria bacterium
CGCCTCGACGGCGATATCAGTCACTCATTCTTGAATGCCGAGGAGCAACATGAGTCCCTTCAAGGCCTACGACATCCGCGGTCGCGTCCCGGATCAACTGAACGACGACATCGCCTACGCCATCGGCCGCGCCTACGCCGAGCTGATCCGCCCTGGCAGCACCGTGGTGGGCTACGACATCCGCCTGAGCAGTCCCGGCATGGCCGAAGCGGTCACCGAGGGCCTCCTCGACGGCGGCAGTGACGTCCACGCCATCGGCATGTGCGGGACCGAGGAGGTCTACCACGCCACCGAACACTTCGGGCATGGCGGCGGCATCATGGTCACCGCCAGCCACAACCCCATCGACTACAACGGCCTGAAGCTGGTGCGGGAGGGCTCCCGCCCCATCAGCGGCGACAGCGGTCTGAAGGAGATCGAGGCCAGAGTGGCCCAAGGGAGCTTCGCCCCGGCGACCCGCGGCACCCGCCACATCCTCGATGCGCGCCCGGCCTATATCGAGCATCTGCTGGGCTACGTCGATGGGACGCTTCTGAAACCGCTGAAGATCGTGGTCAATCCCGGCAACGGCGGCGCCGGCGTCGTTCTTGATGCACTCGAACCGCAGCTGCCGCTGGAACTCATCCGCCTCCACGCGGAGCCCGACGGCACGTTTCCGAACGGTATTCCGAATCCGCTGCTGACGGAGAACCGCGCCGCCACCAGCGAGGCCGTCCTGGCCCACGGCGCAGACCTCGGCCTCGCCTGGGACGGCGACTTCGACCGCTGCTTCTTCTTCGACGAGCAGGGCCGCTTCATCGAGGGCTACTACCTGGTGGGCTTGCTGGCCGAGCGGCTGCTGGCCAAGGAACCCGGCGGCAAGATCATCCACGACCCGCGCCTGACCTGGAACACGCTGGCCCAGGTTGAGGCCGCGGGGGGAACTGCGGTGCAGTGCAAGTCGGGACACGCCTTCATCAAGGAACGCATGCGCGCCGAGGATGCGCTCTACGGTGGCGAAATGTCCGCGCACCACTACTTCCGTGACTTCGCCTACTGCGACAGCGGCATGATTCCCTGGCTGCTGGTGGCCGAGCAGCTCAGCGTCAGCGGCCAACCGCTCTCAACCCTGGTGGACAAGCGCATCGCCGCGTACCCCTGCAGCGGCGAGATCAACTACGAGGTGGACGACACCGCTGCCACCATAGACCGTGTCCTCGAAGCTTTCGCTGCCGAGTCCCCGCGCGTCGATCGCACCGACGGGGTCAGCGTCGAGTTCGCCGACTGGCGCTTCAACCTGCGCGGCTCCAACACCGAACCCGTCATCCGCCTGAACGTCGAGACCCGCGCCGACCCGGCGCGCCTCGCTGCCATGACCGAACGCCTCAGCCAACTCATCACCACCCAACGCTGACCCGACACGCGTATGAGGCGCAGTGGGAGAGCGTGCCGGCAAAGCCGGCGCGCCGATCGCCGACTGCCGCCCGAACAGGGGCTACACTCACCACTGCGTCCGCCACCTAGAACGCTCACTGCCCATCCAAAAGGATCACATCACGATGTCCGAACCCGATCACTTCACGGCGCCTGACGAAATCCGGCTGGGCGTCATCGGCCTCGGCTACGTTGGCCTGCCGCTTGCTGCCGAGTTCGGCCGCCACCTCGACACCGTCGGCTTCGACATCTCCGAGCGCCGCATCGACGCGCTGAAGCAGGGCAGGGACCACACCCGCGAAGTCACTCCGGAGCAACTGAAGGCGTCGACGCGCCTGAAGTTCAGCGCGAACCCGGCAGACCTCGCCGGCTGCAACACGTACATCGTCACCGTCCCGACCCCGGTGGACGAGCACAAGACCCCGGACCTGACGCCACTGAAACTGGCCAGCCAGACCCTCGGCGGCGTGCTGCAAACCGGCGACGTGGTCATCTACGAATCCACCGTGTACCCCGGCGCGACGGAGGAGGTCTGCGTCCCGGAGCTCGAGCGCGTCTCCGGCCTGCGCATGAACGTGGATTTCTTCGTCGGCTACAGCCCCGAGCGCATCAATCCCGGCGACCGGGAGCACTCCTTCACCACCATCACCAAGGTCACATCAGGCTCGACGCCGAAATGCGCCGATCACGTGGATGCGCTGTATGCGCGGGTGGTGAAGGCAGGCACCCACAAAGCCAGCTCCATCCGCGTGGCCGAAGCGGCCAAGGTCATCGAGAACACCCAGCGTGACGTCAACATCGCGCTCATCAATGAACTTGCCATGCTTTTCAATCGCCTCGGACTCGATACCCTCGAGGTCCTCGAAGCGGCTGGGACCAAGTGGAACTTCCTGCCGTTCCGGCCTGGCCTCGTCGGCGGCCACTGCATCAGCGTCGACCCCTACTACCTCACCCACAAGGCGAGGGAGATCGGCCACCACCCGGAGATGATCCTCGCCGGCCGCCGCACTAACGACGGCATGGGGACCTGGATCGCCGAGACCACCATCAAGTGCATGATCAAGCGCGGGATGCCGGTCCGGGAAGCGCGCATCCTGGTCCTCGGCCTCGCGTTCAAGGAGAACTGCCCGGACCTGCGCAATACCCGGGTCGTGGACATCATCGACGAGCTTAAGAGTTATCACGCTCAGGTCGACATCTACGATCCCTGGGTGGAGCGTGAAGCCGCGCGGGAAGAGTACGGTATCGATCTGCTTTTAGAGCCGCCGCAGCCCGGTACCTACAGTGCGATCATCCTCGCGGTCCCGCACCGGGATTTCATCACCGAAGGCGCGCCCGCCATTCGCAGCTGGGCCACGCCCGACGGCATCCTCTTCGACGTCAAATCAGCGCTCCCCCGCGGCAGCGCCGACTTGCGCCTTTAGCACCGCTGAGGCGCACGTGGGTCGCGCGCGGCCGGACATGCGCTGGCCCGCCGGCATTTCAGATCTACATCGTTTGGACGTTACAGGCAGCCCGCCGCAGTCCCGATTGCGCTGCACAGCGCCTTCTCCAGGGTGCCGCGCTCGCTTCCCGACAACGGTGCCGAAGCCCGGGGCGGCAGGGTGCGACCCGCAAAAGGTGCTATGCCGGGCGCAGCAGTGGACAACGCCAGGACGCTGGTGATGCGCTGCAGTTCGATGGTGGCCACGGGTTGGAAGGTAGGCTTGGCACTGAGGTAGCGCTGGCCGGCTGGCGTCGGACCGTACTCGCGCGCCTCGGCGGCGGCAATGGCGGCTCGGCTGGCGGCGATCAGTGGAGGGTGGGTCGGTGCGGTGTCCGTGGCGATGGCCAGGGTCCGCAGGGCACTGGCTTTGAAGCGGTGGATCTCGCTGCTGCCGACGACCTGCGCGATGGTTTCGAGCACCGCATCGATGCTCTTGCCGGCGGCAAGACCTTCGGCCACGACCCGCTCGGCCGGCATACCTGCATCCATGTGCGCGCGGACGTCGGCATGGCTCGCGCACGGCAGCAGGGCTGCCATCAGGATTGCGGTGATGCTGCAGGCTCTCAATCCCTTCATGCGTACTGTCCATGGTTTGCGCTGCCGGGATCATAGGGGAGGCTCGGAGGGGCTTCAATGCGCGCTGGCGTGACGCCGGCGCGCAGCAAGCCGTACACTTGCGCGGGCGCGCAGCATGCGGCCGGCCTTCTGGGTGGAGGCGTTGGCGCGGTGAGTAGGGTATTGGGGTCTTTGCATGGTCAATTTCCGTAGCTTCATGGCGTCCGCCGTACTCCTGTGTACGCAGACGGTGTGGGCTGAGCCCCAGTACGACAGGCTGGAAGTGATCGACGGCGTGTTCATGAAACCGGCGTTGGCCGTCGACGTCCAGTTCGACGACAACATCTTCCGTCTCAACCGCAATACCCAGAGCAGCCTCGTTACTCGGGTGGCGCCCGCCGTGGAGCTGGAGACGGCAGGCGACGGTACGCGCTTTGCTCTCGGCTACGGCGGCAACTACGGTTTCGTAGCGAGCAGTTCCGACGACAACTACGATCACCACACGGTGCGTTTGGACGGACACCTGGAACGACCAAGATCGGAGGTGGACGTGACGGCTGCGTTCACCGCAGCGAGTGACCCGCGCGGGACAGGCCCTTCAGATGCTCTCGATGTGGCCGACCGGGTCGCGTT
>REEU01000256.1 GCA_007694905.1 Gammaproteobacteria bacterium
TTACCTTGCCGAGGAAAACCCTGTTGCCGCGGCCCGCATGGATCAACGCTTCGCGGATACGGTTGCGATGCTCTCGCAGCACCCTGAGATCGGCCGTCCGGGGCTGGTTATCGGAACCCGCGAGATGATTCCACACGAAAGCTATCGCATCGTGTACGAGATTACCGGCGACTCGATCTGGATCCTCGCCGTTGTTCATACCGCGCGACAATGGCCTCCACTCTGATGTGTTCGAAGGAACGTTGGGGTCGTTCCGGCGGAGAGTGCTTCGACCGGCGCTACATGGATGACTCCCTGTGGAATCCGCCGACTCGGACACCCTGCTGCGCTGGTCCGAGCGTATTCTGACCGCCGGGAGCCTTGACCAAGTCTTCGACTGACATCCAGCGATCCATCGGCATCAGCATCGGGGTCGGATCGAGGCGCCACGCCTCTGGTTCGGGCAGACGCAATCCCGTTTCTCTGGAGGGCGGGCGATGTCACAGAGCGAGACCTGACCCCGCATCGCGCTGCCCTGTGGCTTGCGACCGCGCCCGCCTGTGGGCTAGGTTGACGGATAGATTCCGGCTCGGAGACAACAGGGTATGGACGAAATGCAAGCTGTCCCCTAGGCTGCATGCATGGAGGACACAGCGCATTTCCGGCAAATGCTGGTCGAACGCGGGATCCCGGCTGAATGGGCCAATCGCGCTACGGAATTTCCCGACCGCACCGAGGACAAAGAGGACGGTACGCGACATTTCATCAAGCAGATTCCCGAGAGCGGCGGACGTTGGCTCAGGGTTGTCGTGAATGTCGCAGTGACGCCCTCGAAACGCATAACGGTCTTTCTCGATCGCAGACTGAGTCGACAGCCATGAAAATCAAGTTGGATAGGGACGTGGATGCACTGTATTTCCGGTTAGACGAATCCAGGATCGTCGACTCGGAAGAAGTGCGGCCAGGCGTCATTCTGGACTACGACGAAAACGATCAGGTCGTCGGGATCGAGTTCTTGAATGTGTCCTCTCGGGTAGCCGAAGGGGAACTCGCTCTGATGCAGTTCCAGACAGCCTGAGCGCCCCCGCCCTCGTCATCCCGACCGGAGCACCGCCACACTCGTCATCCCGGCCGGAGCGAAGCGGAGAGCCGGGATCCATGTGCGCCCGAGCAGCCCCAACCCTTCCGGGCTACGACCAGCGCCGGTAGATCCCCGCTCAGCCTCCGGCTGTCCGGGATGACGGCATTGGCCGTCACTGCCCCACCACACCTGCTCGACGAGCACGAACACCATGACCAACACCCTTCCCAGCGCCACCACATGACCACCATCCTCGTCACCGGCGGCGCCGGCTATATCGGCAGCCCCCGCCGGCTGGCGTATTTCGCCGATGGTTCCCAGGTCGCACTCTGAGATGGAGGGGAGAGTTCCCACAGCGGTTGTCACAAGGTGGCGCCCGCGGTAGCGTTGCGTCATGGACAAAGCGCCAATTCAGTCCGCTTTTCAACGCGAACCCCGTATTGAACTCGCCGTTCTGATCGGCAGCCGGTGCCGCGGCACGGCCACGGAGGCCAGCGATTGGGACTTCGCGATCCAGTGGTCGGACGAACTGGGGTTCGAAGGGGTTCTCGCAGCTACAGAGCACCTGCGCGCCCGGCTGGCCGAGGCCCTGCGTACCGATGTCGAGCGCATCGACCTGATCGACCTCCGATCGGCGAGGCTTGCCATCCGTGCTGTAGTCGCGGAAGAAGGCTGCCTGCTCAAGGGGGACGGTTCGCTCGCGTGGAGCCACTTCCTGCTGCGCACGTGGCGCGAACTGGAGCAGTGGAGTTGGGAGTCCACTCATGCGGCTTGATCTCTACCAGGCGGAGACGGCGGTGATCGCGCGCGAACAGGCGGCGATGCTTGCCGAAGCGCGCGAACGCGTGTTGGCGGGCGGCTCGCTCAGCCGGCTGGAGCAGAACGGCGTGCTGCATGCGCTCCAGGTGCTGGCCGAAAACGCCATCGGCAAGGCCAAGCACCTGATCAAGGCGGCGGGCGAACCGGTCCCGGTTTCCGCCTACGACAGCTTTCGCGCCCTCGCCCGCATCCTGGCCCTTTCGTCACAGGAACTCGAACAGTGGAATGCGATCATCGGGCTGCGCAACCGCATTGTCCACGACTACATGAACCTCGACATGCGGAGGGTTCTACAGGTGGTCGAATCCGGTGGTTATACATTCGTTGTAGACTTCCTGCTGGCATCGCTTGAAGCCACGGGGAAATAGATCCGTCCCCGTTTACCAGGCGCTCGGCGAGTGGTTACAGGCCTTTTACGACTGCACCGAACCGCTGCCGGCTGACTTCCTCGCGGGCCGGCAGGACGCGCCACCCCAGGAGCGGGACTGGAGCTAGCGGCACAGCATGCTGCGTACGCTGGACACCAATATCTGCAGTTACATTCTGCGCCGGCACCCGCCAGGGATGGTCGAGCGCTTTGCCGTCTTGACGCCCGGTCAGGTGTGGCTTTCGCGGAGCGGCGTTCGGAACCCGTCCAACTGGTTGGAGTACTTCGCTGCAAGCCGACTGACGCAAGACCGCGTGCAAGGCGGTTACGAGCGACGTGCTACCATCCGAGCACCGATGATTGGTGGGAGACTGACCATGGTGGCGAGAGAGGCGGTCCTCGCATTCCTGCGAGACTACAAGCGCGATTGCGCTGACCGGTACGGCATTGTGGAGCTTGGCGTGTTTGGTTCCGTGGCACGCGACGAAGCGCATGGCGCAAGCGATGTCGACATCTGCGTCAAGACCGCGACGCCCGACCCCTATGCCCTCGTGCACATCAAGGAAGACATACAGGAGCGCCTCGGGGTGCCGGTGGACATCATCCGCGTGCGCCCGAAGATGAACCAGCAGCTGAAGCAGCGCATCGAGCAGGATGCCATCTACGTATGATGCCGAATTGGTCGGGAGCATCCTCGGCCAGATCGGGGAAGCCATCGACACGATTCGGGTTCGCACCCGGAGCATTGAGAGTCCCGACGACTTCACCGCCACGCCAGAGAGTCGCGAAAAGCTCGATGGCGTATGCATGCTGTTCATGGCGATCGGTGAAGCGCTCAAGCGCGTCGACCGCATCACAGATGGGGCGTTGCTCGCACGGCATCCTGAAGTCGACTGGAAGGGCGCCATCGGCTTTCGCGACATCATCGCCCATCACTATTTCGACATCGATCCGGAGCAGGTTCACTGGATCCTCACGCACAATCTCGACACGCTGGCAGACGCGGTCAAGGATCTGATCGAGCGCAACAGGGAGACACTAAATCCTTCAGCGTATCGCGACGACCGTCCGTAGACCTTTTTCAACGCACGCCCACAGCCCACCCGAACATGACGGCCGAACGTCGAGACCAAGTCACCATCTACACCCCCGGCTCCGCGCTGCGCCAGCCGTCGGTGTTGCTTGCGGACATGTTCCGCGACATCTGGCGCGGCCGCGGCCTCGCCTGGCGCCTCGCGGTGCGCGACATCAGCGCCCAGTACCGCCAGGCCGCGCTGGGGCTGATGTGGGCGCTGATCCTGCCGCTCGCGAACACCGCCGTGTGGATCTTCCTGAACGGCTCCGGCATCGTGCAGGTGAGCGAAACGCCGCTGCCCTACGCCGTGTACGTGTTCACCGGCACCATGCTCTGGGCCATCTTCATGGACGCGATGAACGCGCCGCTGCAGCAGGCCACCGCCGCCAAGGCCATGCTCGCGAAGATCAACTTCCCGCGCGAGGCGCTGGTGATGTCCGGCATCCTGCAGACGCTGTTCAACGGCGGCATCAAGATCGCGCTGCTGCTCGTCGTGCTGCTGATCTTCGGCATCACCCCGAGCTGGACCCTGCTGCTGTTCCCGCTCGCGGTCGCCTCGCTGATCCTCGCCGGCACCGCCTTCGGCATGCTGCTCACCCCGATCGGGCTCCTCTACACCGACATCGGCAAGGGCCTGCCGCTGGTGCTGCAATTCCTGATGTACGTGACCCCGGTCGTGTTCCCGATGCCCACCGGCGGCTGGGCGCTGACCATCTTCACCTGGAACCCGCTCACCCCGCTGATCCTCACCGC
>REEU01000042.1 GCA_007694905.1 Gammaproteobacteria bacterium
CTGCACGGACACCTTCAATGGTGCACGACTGCCGCCGCGGATAGATCAGCTGATCTGACAGGCCCAAGGTGGCGGTGGCAGTCGCGCATTGTCTCCGCACCGTGCTCCGTGATCGATTCGAGTCGCTTCTGGAAAATTGTTCGACGTACCGTCCAGTTCGCCTGCGCGCCCGCAATGGGCGACTGGTCTTATCAGATCCCCACAGCTGGAGCTAGTGCGCTTCGTCGTCCTGCCCTACCGTCAAATGTCGGAGGGGAGAGCAAAGCTCATCGAGGCTTTAGGTTTCGAGATGGCTTTTCGGAGGTTGATATGGGTTGTGTGAAGAAGGGACATCGGGTTGCAGTGGCGGCAGCCGCTGCAGGGTTGTTGTTGCCAGCGGCGCCAGCGCTCGCCCAAGAGCAGCGTCGGATGCAAATCGACGAAGTGGTGGTATCCGCGCAGCGGCGTGACGAGGACATGCAAAGTGTCGCGATCGCGATCAGCGCGTTCTCCGAAGAGGAGCTCAGCTCCAGGCGCATAGATGGGTTGGGCAGCCTGGCCAATAGAACACCAGGGCTCTCTATCGGTGAGTTTACGCCAAGCCTGCCACAGGTCTACATCCGCGGCGTTGGCTCCAATGAACGTGGTGCTGCTGCGGATCCATCCACTGCGGTGTTCATCGATGAGGTTTATGTCGGCCGGGTTTCTGGCTGGACCGCTAACCTCTTCGATCTGGAACGCGTAGAGGTCCTGCGCGGCCCGCAAGGAACCCTGTATGGCAAGAACGTCGTGGGCGGTGCGATCAACCTGATCAGTCGTAAGCCGACAGAGGTCTTCGAGGCGGAAGTCGGCGCATCGGTAGGTTCATTCAACCTACGCGAGTTCCGGGGAATGGTCAGCGGTCCTCTCGCTGACAATCTTTCTGCCAAGTACGCGTTCAGCACGAAAACGCGCGATGGGTATTTGAAGTCCCTGGTTGGAGACTTTCCCGAAGCGTTTCCGACCACAGACCCAGGAGCCCTGGGTCGGTTCGATCAGTTGAACAGGGACATGGAATTCCATCGTGCGAGCCTGCGCTGGCAGCCCTCCGATGTTTTGGAAGTGAATTTGTCCTTTGATAACTCCACGCTTGACGAGAATGCGCCGAATTTCAAATCGGTCGGGTCGACGGTTGTCGCGCAGGCCGCCGCGGGGTTGGTCGAGAACGATCAAAAGCGTATTCGCAGGAACCTCAATAGTCAGCCCGCTCGAACGAAGGTTGAGACCACCGGGTTTTCGGCGCGCGCCGATTACGATTTCGACTGGGGGACGTTAACGTCGATCTCCGCTTATCGTGAAGCGGATAACATTACGCAAGGCTGCTGCAATTACAGCTCTCTGGAGGACGTCGCATTTCTCGCTTCGTCTCCCACGGCGCCAGCAGGCGGCCAGACCTCATTTTCGTCGAGCGTCGGCAACTTCCAGGACGAAACGTCTGACCAGATCTCGCAAGAGTTAAGGCTGTCTTCGGCAGGTACCGGTCCCCTGGAGTGGGTTGGTGGCCTGTATTACCTCAGGGAGGAGGTGGACCGCACTGAATCGTTCGATTTCGGTTTGGCTCGGTTCGACGGGGACGGCGGCTTTGTCGTGGTTCTTCCCCCCTCGGTTGGCAGCGGCGCGTCCGTTGCGAAGACTGAATCGATGGCCGTCTTTGGTCAGGCCTCCTGGAACTTTAACGAGAGGCTGCGTCTGACTGCAGGTGCGCGCTGGACTGAGGACAAAAGGCGTATAAGCACTGTTGCCCAAGCAGGCGGGCTGCTTTTCCAGGAGGACTTTGAAGTCTCCAGGAAAGACAGCTGGGATGAAGTAACGCCTCGGTTTGCAGTCGATTATCAGTTTTCAGACCAGCTGTTCCTGTACGCGCTGGCTTCGAAGGGGTTCAAGTCGGGCGGTTATCAGGGCGTGGTACCGCGCCTGGAAACAACGGTTCCGTTCCAGCCTGAGTTTGCCTGGCTCTACGAGGTCGGCTTCAAGAGTGATTTCCTGGACAGACGAGCGCGCGTTAATGTGGCCGCATTCCTGACCGACTATACGGACCTTCAGGTGAGGCAGTCGCTCATCCCCGATGACTCGGAGACCGACACTGTCATCAATATTGTTCAGAACGCTGCGGACTCGGAAATTCGGGGTATTGAGCTGGAATTCGTTTTCCTTCCGGTCCCTGGCCTGACGCTGTCCGGTACGTATGCATACCTTGATGCCACGTTTTCGGAGTTCTTTGCGCCAGCCGGATTCAGAACCGCGACGGGTGTCGACATCAATCAGAGAAAGGGCAACAGGCTGCGCAACGCACCGAAGCATTCGCTGGGCCTTATGGCTCAATATGAGTCGACGTTGAGGTCCGGGATGCGGCTGATCAACCAGCTTGATTGGCGCTATACCAGCCGTAACTTTCAGGATCCTGATAATTCCGTTGTCTCGTCTATTCCTGCGCACAGCCTTCTCGATGCCAGGATTACATTGTTGAGCGCGGACGAGCAGTGGGAATTTTCGCTATGGGCGGAGAATCTGCTGGACGAGGATTATTTCATCCACGGATTTCCGTCAGCAGGAGGTGGGACCATGACCCCTGGTGCGCCTCGAATGGCGGGAGTCACCCTGCGCTGGCGGAATTAGATTTCCTGCTCGATAAGCTGGCACCGGGTCTCTCCAGTCCCGGTAGCCAGCTGACCAGTGTGACTCATCTTTTGATGCGCGCTGAGTTGCACTACGAGCGGGCTTCAATAGAGTCGATCAAACCGGATCAACTGAGTGGCTCCTGGGTTCGCGGGGCCCTTTGCCTACGGAGGTGTCATGTCGTGAAACGACAACCTCAATACTCCACAGCACTTCGGATGCGCGCGGTACGCATGGTTCTGGATCGGCAGGAGGAGCTCGAATCCAGATGGGCAGCCATCACCTCCGTCGCTGAGAAGCTTGGATGCACGAGTGAAACCTTGCGCCGCTGGATGATCCAGAGCGAGCGCGATCCAAACGCCGGCTAGCGCTGCAGAGGAATCGGATGGCTCGCGGTGAGCATTGCGCGTGGCTCGCGTTGAGGCGAGTATGTGCCCGATCGAGCCTGCAGTCAGATTCCAACCTATGCTTCGGCACTTTGCCGATACACGTTGACGGTGAGTTACGATGGTAGGCGTGTTGCGTTTGAGCCATAACAGAAGTTGAAAGCATGCGTGAGTTGCGGGTAGAAGAAGCTGGAAGCAGAGATGGAGAGCCCATTGTTCTCCTGCACGGCTTCTTGTCCTGTAACGCTCAGTGGCAGTTGAACCGGAGGCGACTGGGTGGCCATCATCGTCTGCTCATGACGGAGCTATGGGGTCATGGTGGCTCTCCACTACCCGCCTCGAATGCAGGGTATTCCCCGGACGGCTATGCCGCGGCGCTGGAAGCGATATTCGACTCCTGCGGCATCGAGCGGGCTCACCTCATCGGCCAGTCATTTGGTGCCGGGGTAATGCTTCACTTTGCGCTTGCCCATCCGAGTCGGGTGCGACGAGTGGTCGTCACCAACTCCCGCTCTGCTTTTGACGTGACGTTGCCTGGTTCGCGGGCTGTCTTACCTGCCCGCGATGCCGAGTTCGACGCGCGGTCCTTGCCGTTCCATCCGATCCATGCGCGCCGGTTTCCGCCTGCCGTCAAGGCGAATCTGGTTGCGTCTGCAGATTCAGTTCCGCTTGAAGCTGTGCTGATGGGTGGCCATGCGGCGCGGTTTTCCTTTCGGGACCGCCTGGCCGATCTGCGAGCACCGCTAATGGTCGCGAATGGGATACATGAAAAAGGCTTCCAACGGGTCGCCTGCTGGATACGTGAGGAGCATGCTCATGTGCATGTCGTGGATCTGCCTGGCGGACATTCGGTGAACCTTGAGGCGGCTGAAGCGTTCGATACCGAGGTTCTCCGTTTTTTCTCGGAGAAGTCTGGCGTGTGAGGCCACGGCTGTGGCTTCTCCCGAGGCAGGTGTGCGGCACTTGAAAAGAGAGTCATGTACCCGTCGAACCGGGACCGGTCGAGCGCTGAAGCTGTGTTCGAGGGGTCGACTCTCGGTCTT
>REEU01000041.1 GCA_007694905.1 Gammaproteobacteria bacterium
GGATACCGACACCGATACGGATACGGATACCGACACCGATACGGATACGGATACCGACACCGACACCGACACCGATACGGATACGGACACCGATATCGACGTCGGCTCCCCGCTAGCGCAGAGCGGCCACGGTTACAACGCTTGGGTACAGAACGGGAATACCAACCAGTTCAACGCTGGTGTTGTAGAAACCGAGCAGGGCTTTGGAGTGACGCCCCCGCCCCCTAATGCTCAGAATCACAATACGACGCTGCTCTTCTCACTTGAGAGCGAGGCAAGTCAGGTCGTGGTCACCATCAATGCCGCAGATTCTGCCGGCGCCGCGGGTGGCAGGATCATTCTCTTCGATGCTGACAGGAAGGAGATTGAAAGCCTGGAGTTCAGCGATGCTGGAACCTATACCCTTTCAAGGGAAGCGGGTGACATCAAACACGTGGTGATCACCGGTGTGGCGGCGAATAACCAGGATGGCTTTTTCGTGCAGATCTCGGCCTCGAGCGTGATTGACGAAGAGTTCTTGACGGCGTCCATTGCTGAAGACGAGGGCGTGGACCTTGCCGGGCAGGATTCTGATTTGGAGGATGAAGATTGGCCACAGACAGGAATGTCGGGAAACATCGAGGGTGAAACGCTGAACTTCGGTGGCTTGGCTCTGGCAAGTGATATCGATGAGCCTGACGATGCTCTCTCGCTGGATGCCTCCGGAGAGGACGATGACTATGATCTGAGCCTCGATCATTCGGACGAGACAGTAGGATTTTCAGACGGGAACCCCGGTATGCCTGCGGTGGATCTGCCCGATGTTCTGAGAGCGCCAGACGAGGAGTTATTCGATGGTAAGGTGCCGGAAGGAGTCGATATCCCCAAGAATGCGCGGCCCTTCGTTGACGACGACGGTGATCCTGCTGACGAAGAACGTTTTCATCCGCTGATGGACGGACTGGACGATACGTTTGATATCCCCCATGACGAGAACTGAGCTCAGCGCGCGCCCGGGAGATCCGTGATGTTCGTCAAACGCAACCACCGCGGCGAGATCGTCGCGGTGAGCAAGGTGCAAGTGCAGGGTATCGCTGACGAAATTCGGGATGACAGTCCGGAGTTGTCATCCTTTTTCGGCGAAACGCTGCAGCGGGAGCTGGCGGCCCTGCATGTCTCGGATCTGGACATGATCCGGGTGCTGGAGGACATCGTTGACCTGCTGATCGGTAAGGGCGTGATTACCTTCACTGACTTCCCCGACGCTGTGCAGAGGAAGCTTCGTGCTCGTCAGACCCTGCGCAAGACAATGCAGGATCTGGTCCTGATCGATGAGGACGATGAGACCATCTAGATTGCTGGGCGATCGAGGCTGCCCCCGGCGCTGGGGGTGGCCACGGTTGCTTTCGAAACACCACCCAGCTATCCGGAGCGAGGCTGGAACTGAGGGCGCATCCCAAGCCCTGATCGATCATGGTGGCGGGCACCTTTCTGCACCGACCGAACGAATGGAGTTCATGCCGCGGCGACTCATTCCCCTGCGGGCGTAAAGCAATGAGAAACCGACTCAAGACTGCTCCTGTGGAAGTCTCCCTCGGGAGGGCGCCGTGAGCCTCGCGCGCCTGGCGAAGGCTACCAAAGTCGCGCTATCCGATCTCCTGGTGGGTTCCGGCCACTCTCCTCCCCACTGCGGCTGGGTTCTCTTTTTTTCGGTAAGCAACGGCCGGGAGCGCGCCCATGTCGAGATGGGTCGTGGCAATAGTTTGGAAACCGCCTGGAATCAGGGTCTCCAACGGCTTCGCCTCTGGCTGAAGCGTCAGAAACTGCCCCCCCGATGGCTGCGCGTCGACGTGGTATCGGAGGTGCGGGAACTGAGATGGCAAGAACTGAAGCATCTCTTCTCGAAGACCAAGACCAACTATTTCAAATGGGGCGTCAGCTGGGATCCGGAGTTCCGGATCGCAGTCCTCGAGCAGGAGTTGAGCGGCACCAGTTCCCTGTACACCGGGGACATCATGGCCTGTACGCCGAACCAGCGTAATGTTCAGCGCCTTTTAAACCGCCGTTTCGGCGTCGATCATGGCTGGCCCGATGCAGATAGCGAGCCGATGTGGATCTTTCGAACGCGTGCAGTCTTCTCAGATGGGAGAGAAACCCTCGCGCTTGAACACGAAGGCAACATGGCGGGTGTGCGCAGGGTCGAAACGCTGGATGCCGAGTTTGCCCTCGACCTCGTTTTCCGCAGCAGCGAATATCTGTCCCGCCAGGTCAGGCAGGATGGGCGCTGGGACTATGGCTGGGCTCCCGCCTTCGACAAGCCCATCCCTTCGTACAACTCTCTGCGGCACGCGAGTTCTGCCTATGCGCTCCTGGAAGGCTGGGATCTGACCCGGGAACCAAGGCATCTCGACGCCGCCGAGCGCGCCTTGGACTACCTCTGCCGCGAACTCGTGCATGATGTTGAGCGGCCGGACGGCAGCCTCGTTTCGTACTTGGTGGATACCGGCAATGAAATCAAGCTGGGCGGCAATGCAGTCAGCCTCCTGGCCCTCGCCAAGCACGCGAAACTGACCGGAGACACCCGAAGGTTTCCCTTGATGGAGAAACTGGCTCTCGGTCTGCTCGGGATGCAGGATCCTGAGACAGGAGGTTTCGTCCATGTCCTCGAATACCCGTCCCTCGCGCTCAAGGAGAAAACGAGGACCATCTACTATGACGGTGAGGCGGCCTTCGGCCTGTTACGTCTCTACGATCTGACGGGAGACCCCCGCTGGTTAAGAGCCGTGCGCCAGGCGATGGATCATTTTATCGCGTCAGAGCATTGGAAGGCGCACGATCACTGGCTGGGCTACTGCATCACGGAGTTCACGCTGCACGTGCCGGAAAAGAAGTATTTCCTGTTCGGTATCCAGAACGTGCGCGAACACCTCGATTTTGTGTTGACACGCCTGACCACCTACCCCACGCTGTTGGAATTGATGATGGCGGCAGCGAAGTTGTTTGCGCAGATGCGGAACAACGATGAGTTGCGTGCGATGCTTCACGCAGAGGTGGACCTCGAGAAATTTGATCGTGCGCTGAATTATCGTGCCCGATACCTGTTGAATGGATATTTCTTTCCCGAGCTTGCGATGTTTTTCAAGGCGCCAAACAAGATGCTCGGCTCATTCTTCATTCGCCACTATGGGTTTCGCGTGCGAATCGATGACGTGCAGCACTATCTGTCGGGATACGTGGCATACTGCCTTTGGCTCCGTCGGCCGGGGAGCTAAGTGAGTCCGTCGCGTGGGCAGCGTGGATGGACGTTCGTTGGCTGCCGGCCTCTTACCACACCTTCAGATGGCTTCGCAGTGGCTGAAGCTCCAACAGCAGGGCTTTTCTCGGCGGTGGGACTACTGCTATAGCCTCGTAGGACGCGGATCGACTAGTTAACGGATTTGGGTCGCTGAAGCTTTAGCCTAAACCGAGAGTCGCGGTTGCCCGCACGTCTCTGCATCAATGCGGTCGCGGAGGTCCTCGAGCACCTCGCAGGTCAGCGCCATGGCAAATACAGAGTGTTCGCCTACGGCCGGACAACACCGTGACAGCGCTTCATTGCTACTGCGCCAGCGCAACGCGCCTACCAAGTCCATCGCTTTCTTTACGCTTGTCTGGGTCATCGCTTGTCGAACACTTGGTGTTGCTAGCAGGGCTCGGGCTGCTGCACCGCGGGTCTGGACGTAGGCGTTCAACAATTCACGATAAATGCCCGGTGAGCCCCTCAGGGAACCCTCGATCGCTCGAAGCGCAGTGTCGAGCTCTCGCAGTATTTCTCTCCGCAGTCGAGCGAGCGGCTCCGGCATCCCATGGACGTGTAACGTGGGAGCCTGGAGGTTCCAGATAGCGAGCACTCTTTCATCGGCACCAGGCACAAGGCACAGAGGTTCCGGAAAATGAAACGGTGCAGATTCAAGATCTGGTGTGTCCAGCCTGGGGTTGCGAAGCACTATGAGCAGTCTCGTCCCACTGGCCTTGATGCTTTCAAGCAATTGC
>REEU01000290.1 GCA_007694905.1 Gammaproteobacteria bacterium
GACGACACCCCCTCCTGACAACACAATTGGGCGCACAATTGGGGGCACAATTGGTGCACAATTGGGGTCGGACCAGACCAGGCGGTTGATTTTAATGATATTTTCGATGACCGCTAAGCCGAAGGGTGCGCAGCCGGCCCCCGCCGCCCGGCCAGCAATGGAGAAGAGAACACAAAAACAAGCAAAAACAATAACTTGACTTGGTCCGACCCCAATAGAAACCCCAATAGAACCCAATGGAAGCGCGGCGACGACGGCACATCCTGACGTCGTCGCCGTGCGACGCCTCAGAGCATGTCACCGCCGCAGGCGCCCGCCGTCGTGCCGGTGGCCTTGAACGCCTTGATCACATTGCGACCGGTTGTCCACTTGTGGACCTCGTCCGGGCCGTCGACGAGACGCTGACTGCGGATGTGCGTGTACCAGGCGGCCAGCGGCGTGTCCTGGGAGTAACCGAGCGCCCCGTGCAACTGGATCGCGGTATCCACCACCTTGTGCACCATGTTGGCGAGGAACACCTTGGCGATGCCGTTCTCCTGGCGCATGTCCATCTTGTGCTCGGCCTTGTAGGCGATGTGCAGCAGCATGAGCCGCGCGATGTAGAGCTCGGTCGCGCACTCAGCCAGCATGAACTGCACCGCCTGCCGCTCATCGAGCCCCTTGCCGAACGTGGTCCGGTTGGTCACGTGCGCCGTCGCCATGTCCAACGCCCGCTGCGCCATCGCCACGTTGTGCATGCCGTGCCGCAGGCGCCCGTAGGCGAGCCGGTGCTGGCCCATGTTGAAGCCGTTGCCTTCGCCGCCGAGCAGGTTCTCAGCCGGGATCTCGAGGTCCTTGATCTCCACCTCAGAGTGACCGCCGCCGAGGATGTGTGACAGCGGCCCTTCCACGGCCATGGTCTTGATGTCGCGCTTGATGTTGTAACCGGGATTGGGCAACTCGACGATGAACGTGGAGAACTGCTGATGCCGCGGTGCCTCCGGGTTGGTCTTCGCCATCACTACGGCGATGTCGGCAACGCTCGCCGCCGACGAAAACCACTTCTCGCCGTTCAAGACGTACTTCTCGTTGCCGACCTTCTCCGCCCGGGTCTGCATGCCGGTGGCATCTGCCCCCGCCGCCTTCTCGGTCATGGAGTAGCAGATGCGCTTCTCGCCGTTGAGCAGCGGCTTGAGAAACTTCTCTTTCTGGAAGTCGGTCCCATGCTCGAGCAGCGTGAGCATAGTGGCGTCGTCTGGGCCTTGCGTATTCAGCGACAGGGCACCGAGATAGCTTTGCCCGAGCTCCATCTGCACCAATGCGTTCGCCAATGGACCGAGGCCCATGCCGCCGTGCTCCTTGGGGATGAAGGGGCACCACAGGCCCTGCGAGCGCGCCTTTTTCCTCAGCTCACCGAGGACAGTCTTGTAGTCCTCACCCGCCAGCAGGCGTTTTTCGGCGGGAACGCACTCATCCTTCACCCATTGACGGACCTGCTCACGTACTGCGGTGGCTTCCGCAGGAATCTCGAAATCGATCGCCATGGTGCCCTCTCTCCTCGTCAGATTGATCACGGATAGTGCGTCATGATGGCCACTGCCGCCAATCCGGAATTGCGGCCCTTCGGCGCTCAGCGCGGCTCCTATGAGCAGACCCTGAACGGCCGCCGTCCCCCTGATGAACCGACACCTGGAAATTGCTAAGATCGAGACTACTCAGATACCAACGGGCCGGAGCACCGCACGGTCCCCGTCCGTTGCCGCCGGCGAAGGCCGTGCTTCCCAGCTGTCGCCGCGGCGATGGACTCCGAATCCGGAGGTGGGAACATGGGCACGAACACCCTGCAATTATCGACCCTACGCCAGATACCAGGCCTGCTGCTGGCCGCTGCGCTGATCGCCGCGACCGCCTGCTCGCCGGACCATCATCCAGACGGCGAGACCAACGCCCGCGGCGCGAGTCACGCCCACGACCACGGTGGCGGGATGGACATCCCGGCCCACGTACTCGGCAGCATCGACTTCCGCGCCGCCTGCAGCACTGAGGCCGCCGCAACATTCAACGACGGCCTCGGCTATCTCCACCACATGATGTATGAGCAGGCGCGGAGCACATTCGAGCGCATCGCCGAACAGCACCCCGAGTGCGCCATGGGACACTGGGGCGTGGCGACGACCCTGTTCCAGCCGCTGTGGCCGACGCGGCCGTCAGTGGACACGCTGCGGCAGGGGCAAGCGGCCATCGAACGCGCCCGGCAGGCGGGGACGGGCGATGACCGCGAGCAACAGCTGATCGACGCCACGGCGGCGTTCTTCAGCGAACCGGAAGAGGCAGACTGGTGGACCCGGATTCGCCGTTGGGCCGACGGCATGGAGGCCGCCCATGTTGCGCATCCGGAGGATGCCGACACCGCGACGCTGTACGCGCTGTCACGTCTTGCGCTGGCCTTCGTCGAGGAGGATGCGCGCGCCGGACTGCACGAAGAGGCGGCGACGGTCCTGCTCCGCGTACACGACTACATGCCCGAGCATCCGGGTGCGATGCACTATCTGATTCACGCCAATGACGTCGACGGCCGGGCCCACAGGTCGCTGGAAGTGATCGAGGGTTACAGCGACATCGCCCCGGAAGTCCCCCACGCCCTGCACATGCCGAGCCATCTCTACGTCCGGCTTGGCAAGTGGCCCGAGACCATCGAGTGGAACGCCCGTTCCGCGGACGCTGCACTCAACTTCCCGGTGGGCGACACCATCTCCTTCCACTATCTGCATGCCATCGATTACAAGATCTATGCGTATCTGCAGAAGGGTGAGGACGCCAAGGCGAACGCCATCGCCGAGACCGCGCTTGCCAAGGGGACCCATCAACCGAGCTTCAACAGCGCCTTTCATCTGGCCGCGATTCCGGCCCGTCTTGCCATCGAGCGGCGCGACTGGGAGAAGGCTTCCGAGCTGGAACCCCGCACCCCCGAGAATCAGCCCTGGGACAGCGCCATGTGGCCGGAAGGCATGGTGTGGTTCGCGCGCGGCATGGGCGCCGTCGAACAAGGCGATCTCGAGCATGCCCGCGAGGCAGACCGCCGACTCGAAGCACTAAAGGCCGCCGCGCGGGCCGACGGCGAGGAGTCGTTCGCCCGCTACATCGAGGTGGACCGGCTGATCCTCGCCGGTTGGCGGGCGCATGCCGCCGGCTACGACGACAACGCCGTCGGGCATCTCGAAGCTGCAGTGGACCTCGACCGGACCGTCGAGAAGCACCCCATCACTCCGGGTGCGCTGTACCCACCCGGCGAGGCGCTTGGTGATCTGCTGCTGCGTCTCGGCCGCTACGAAGACGCACTGGCTGCCTTCGAAGCCTCCGCCGACAGGTGGCCGGGACGCTTCCACACCGTCGCCGGTGCCGCCCGCGCCGCAGATGCCGCCGGCGACGAAGCACTTGCCGCACGTTACTACGATCAGCTGCTGGAGCTGGTAGGGGACAGCGATCGCCCTGCGGTAACCGAAGCCAGCCGCTTCGTGGCCGCCCGCTGAAGGCGACCACGAAATCGACGCCCGCGCCGCCCGCCGCGACGGCCGGGCGCCCTCAACGTGGCGCTGGTGCCGCGAACCGGGGTTCGTTAGCCTTTGCAGAGCAAGAGGTCGTTCAGGGAACAGCCATGGCCCACGGTTCCACGCAGGCCAGCCGCGATCGGCGGCGTTCAGGGCGCAACCGCGTCGCCACCGACGTCTTCCTGATCGTCGATGGCGAACGCCGATTACACCGCGCCAGTAACCTCTCCGCCCGCGGTGTGTTCATCGAGGGCGCCGGTATCGATCTGCTGCCCGGCCACCACATCGAACTGGTCTTCCCGCTGCCCGTGGGCGGCATCATCAAGCTGCACCGCAAACGCGGCATCGTCGCCCATGTCTCCGCCGCCGGCACCGGGCTGCGCTTGGAACCAGGTGCGAACCGACGCCGAAGGCTGCATCAGGCGTAACGCTTTCTCCCGCAACCCTGCTCAGGCCGATACCACGGCCCGAACAGGGGCTTGCACGGGCATGTCCATGGTCGTGGCCAGACGCTCCCGGGCGGCGGCGTACTCGCGCTTGAGGCGCGCGACCACCTCGACCGCGGGAACCACTGCCGTCACGGCACCGATCCCCTGCCCGCAGCCCCAGATGTCCTTCCAGGCCTTCTGTTCGGCGTTCCCGCCCGAACCAAAATTCATGGCCGAAGGATCGCTGGCCGACAGCTGCTCCGGATCGAGTCCCGCCGCGCGGATGGATGGCTTCAGGTAGTTGCCGTGCACCCCAGTGAACAAGTTCGTATAGACGATATCGCTGGCCGCGTGGTCCACCAGCATCTGCTTGTAGGCCGGATCCGCATTAGCCTCCGCAGTGGCGATGAACGCCGAACCGACGTAGGCAAGATCGGCGCCAGCTGCCTGGGCCGCGAGGATGGCATCTCCCCGGGCGATAGCGCCGGAAAGCAGCAGGGGACCGTCGAACCAGGACCGGATCTCCCCGATCAGCGCGAACGGCGAGATCGCCCCCGCGTGACCACCGGCGCCGGCGGCAACAGCGATGAGCCCGTCCGCACCCTTCTCGATGGCCTTGCGCGCAAAGCGGTCATTGATCACGTCATGGAGGACGATACCGCCATAACTGTGGACGGCGTCGTTCACGTCCGCATTGGCACCCAGCGACGTGATCACCAGCGGCACCTCGTACTTCACGCACAACGCCAAATCCTGCTCCAGCCGGTCGTTGGACTTGTGCACGATCAGGTTCATGGCAAACGGTGCCGCCGGCGCCTCCGGATGCGCCGCATCGTGCGCCGCCAATTCGCGCTTGATGCGCTGCAACCACTGCTCCAGGACATCAATCGGTCGCGCGTTGAGGGACGGAAACGAGCCCACGACGCCGGCCTTGCACTGGGCGATGACCAGGTCCGGGTTGGAGATGATGAACAGCGGTGCGCCGATGACAGGGACGGACAACGCGCCGCGCAGAATGTCAGGCAGAGCCATGAGACCTCCGTTCGAGAGCGGGCAAAGGTCGAGCGTGTGCAACTTATTGCATACTGGATTGATATGCAAGTTATTGCATATGCCGTATCCTGATGCTGTTGCTTCCGGAACTCAGGCCATGGCCCTTTCCCACGCCATCATGACCGCGCTGCTCGACGAGGAACTTTCGGGCTACGACCTCATGCGCAAGTTCGAGACCTCACTCGGCTTCTTCTGGGCCGCCTCGCATCAGCAGATCTACCAAGAACTCAAGGGTCTGGCTGCCAAGGGCTGGCTTGCCGCCACCCCGGTGCCCCAGGAGGGTCGCCCCGACAAGATCCACTACGCGCTCACCGAACAGGGCCGCGACGCCCTCGCCGCTTGGATGCATGAGGAAAGTCGGGTCAAGCCCGGCAAGGACGACCTGTTCGTCAAGCTATACAACATCGGCCACGGCGACCCCGAGCCCGTGATCGCGGAACTGCAGCAACGCAAGGTCCTGCACGGCCAGCGCCTCGCCCTGTACGAGAAGATCCGTGACCGCCACTACCGGAACCCCGAGACGCTGTCCGACGCACGCAAAGGCATCTACCTCGCGCTGTCCGCCGGCATCCGCCAGGAGCGCATGTTCCTCGACTGGTGCGGCGAGGCCCTCGCCCTGCTGAGTCAGTTGGGGTCGGACCAGACCAAGTAACTGTTTCAAAAAACGTTTTGGTTTGGACCGGCTCGGGTAGGGCCATGCAAGGCGATTCGGTCGCCTGACGCGGCAGAGTTAAAGCAGACACGGTCACTGGGCCATGCGCATCGGCCATCCACTAGCTCGAATCACCGCGCAGCAAATCGCAGGATTGACGATGGAACTGGGGAGAAAACGGATCCATAACTAGGCCGAAGAGGTAGCCGACAGCAAAGCCAGCCAAGTGCGCCACCAAGCTCGTCACGCTCAGAAAAGCGGGCACTGCAAACATCAGTATACCCGCAGCAAACATCGTGACGACCGCATACTGCTTGGGAAAACTGGCGGGCTTCCTCAGATTGGCAGAGAGGAAGCAACCCATCAGTCCGGCAATTCCTCCAGAAAAACCGAGCACACCATCGCTATCCACCGGGAACCCCCATGCTAGGAGCAGCAGGAATGCATAAGCAGCAGGCGCAGAGATCAGCATGACGAGAACGCCGCGCCATCCCATGGTGGGCCCGTAGATGCAAAGCAGCCCCGTACCAATCACCGCGTTGCCGAGCCAGTGTTCGAGGCTGGAGTGGAGCAGTGGTGCCGTCAAAAGCCGCCACCATTCACCTGATTCAGGCAAATCTGCATAGATCAGCCCGTAGGCGCGCCGATAGGCTTCTGCCGAACCTTCGAGATTGGCACCGAGTACCTGAAAGGCTCCGATCAACACCATGAAGCCGAGAAACCCTAGTGCGAAAGCTGGACCTTTCGAAAAGCACCAGCCGTAAAACATCCAGCGTTCGACGATGGTCGACCGATCAACTCGGTGCATTCGAGCGTTGAAACCTAAGAATGCACAAAACAGCCCAAAGACGACCAGGAACATCGCCGCCCCATAGGCATCAGAGCCCAGGTAGAACAGCACCGAACCAATTGCCGTAAACAACAACATCATGCGCAACAGGCGGCGAATCTGTGCCTCGACTTTGTCGATGAGCCTGTCGGAGGCGAGGAGCACGGGCGGGAGAAAGCGGCCGCCACTGTCGGGACTGCTCACAAGGACCGGATTCGTGGGCCCGCCTGCGCGCAGGTGCTTCCTGACCAACTCCTCACCGCCCCGGCGGACGTTGAACGCCGGATAGAGCACCGCCCACCCCTCTTCGGCCGCGGGAAATTCCGAAGCGTGTCTCCAGCGCGCGCTATACAGATCTCACCCCCTTGCGGACGTGAGGACGGCGCCCCGGAGGACGCCGTCCGGTCACTCAATGGTGCGACATTTCGACATAGTGAAGATAAAGCATCGATCCCCCGACTGCTGCTGCAAACAACGGCACGGAAATGCCGAACGTCGCAGCAGTGAAACCAAGTCCGAGGACTGCAACGCCACCGGAACCCCAGTCCAGACCACCGCTGACCTGATCCACTTCTGCTTCCGTCAGTTGTCTCATAGCACATCCTCCTGTTGATGGAGGCTCACATGGTTCAAGGCTCGGCGTCGTCGCACTAGACGTCAGACTCCCGCTTTCGTGTGCGACATCTCCCCATCCGAGTGTGAGTCGCGCACACCGCTGTTTCAGGCTAATCATCGCAAGGCCGGCCTGCGGCCGATGCGGTGCAGCGAAGTTCGGCCCCACCGAACGACGTTGCAAGCGCACTACTATGGCCGGCCACGGACGATCATCGTAGTTTTCTGTGCATCAGTGTGGACCGACGGCGGGGCGACTCCGGTACTCTGTCGGCAGGCCACGGTCGCGCAAGCGCAGCCGTGCGGATGAGCGGAACTTCAGGAACCCGAACCTTGACCAACGCGCACCTGCCTCCCATCCAGCCCGGCTTCATGGTCATCCAGAGCCATCGGCTGGAGACGCTGCGCGACCTCTGCCTGCAGTGGCTGGCCAGCCAGCCGGTGGGGCCGATGGAAGACGAGGTGTTCCTGGTCCAGAGCAATGGCATCGCCCAGTGGCTGCAGATGGCCATGGCGTCCCGCTCAGGCCAGGGCTGGGGCATCGCCTTCGGCGTGCGCATGCTGCTGCCGGCCCGCTTCCAGTGGCTGGCCTACCGGTCGGTACTCGAAGCCGCTGGCTCCGGCGCCATCCCCGAGACCTCACCGTACGACAAGTCGCGCCTGCGCTGGCACCTGCTGCAGCTGATTCCGATTGTCGTGGACGGCCCGGACTTCGCGCCGCTGCGCCACTTCCTCGGCCGCGACCCGGACCAGCGCAAACGCTTCCAGCTCGCCGAACGCCTCGCCGATCTCTACGACCAGTACCAGGTCTATCGCGCGGATTGGCTGCACGCCTGGCAGCACGGCGAGAACACCCTGATCACGCCTCGGGGTGAATCCCTGCCGCTGCCCGCGGACCAGCTCTGGCAGGCGGAACTCTGGCGGGGGATCCGCCGCGGCCTCGACGCGGCCGTACGCGACAGCGATCGCGCCAGCATCCACGCCCGCTTCCTCGATGCCGCCGGCGATCTGAGCCAGGAAACGTTGCCGCCGGGACTTCCGCGCCGGCTGGTGGTATTTGGTGTCTCCGCCCTGCCCCAGCAGACCGTGGACGTTCTCGCCCGACTGGCCGAAGGCGGCATGCAGGTGATGTTGTGCATGGTCAATCCCTGCCAATTCTACTGGGGCGATCTGATCGAGCATCGCGAACTGCTCGCGGCCGAGTATCGCCGTCAGAAGAAGCGCGAGACCGCGCCGGCCGTCATCGACGAGGCCGACCTGCACCTGCATGCGCAGCCGCTGCTTGCCGCCTGGGGCAAGCAGGGCCGCGACTTCCTCCATCTGCTCGACGCCCACGACGACACCAGCCGCTACGCACAACTGCTTGACGAGCAGGGCCTGCGCATCGACCTGTTCGAACCACGGCCACCGGACACCCTGCTCGGCCAGCTGCAGCAGGACATCCTCGATCTGCGCCCGCTGGCAGAGACTCAGCAGCACTGGCCGCACGTCGACGCGGCGACGGACGACTCCATCGTCTTCCACGTCGCTCACGGCCCCCAGCGGGAACTCGAAGTCCTGCACGACCAGCTGCTCGCCGCATTCGCCACCGACCCGTCCCTGCAGCCCCGCGACGTGATCGTGATGGTGCCGGACGTGGCCACGTTCGCACCCTACATTCACGCCGCGTTCGGCCAGCTCGAACCGGGCACGCCGCGCCACATTCCCTATCAGGTCAGCGACCGGGAACAGCGCCGCCACGAACCGCTGCTGCTGGCCGTGGAGCAGCTGCTGTCGCTGCCGACCCTGCGCCTGCGGGTCAGCGAAGTCATGGCCCTGCTCGACGTCCCCGCCATCCGCGCACGCTTCGGCCTCGACGGCACCGACCTGCCGGATCTGCAGCGCTGGATCGAGGGGGCGAACATCCGCTGGGGCCTCGACGGCGCACACCGTGCCAGCCTCGACCTGCCCGACAGCGAACTGCATACCTGGCGCTTCGGCCTCGAGCGCATGCTGCTCGGCTACGCCGTGGGCGAACCGGACCCCAATGGCGAGGACTGGGAGAACATCGTCCCCTTCGACGAGGTCAGCGGCCTCGAAGCCGCGCGTATCGGGCCGCTGATACGCTTTCTGGATCACCTCGCCACAGCCCGGGCCACGCTCACCGAAGCCCGCAGCCCCGAGTCCTGGGCGCGCTGTTTCCAGGCGCTTCTTGACGGCCTGTTCCGGCAGACCTCCAACAACGAACAACGGCTGCTCAGTCTGCTCACCGAGGCGCTGGACGCGTGGCTGGAAGAGTGCCGGGACGTGGCATTCAGCGACGACGTCCCCCTGACCATCGCCCGCGAGGCGTGGCTCGGCCGCCTCGACGCAGACCGCTTGAGCCGCCGCTTCGGCGGTGGCGCGGTCACCTTCGCCACCCTCATGCCCATGCGCGCGATCCCCTTCGAGCACGTCTGCCTGCTGGGCATGAACGAGGGCGACTACCCGCGTCGGACCCAGCGTCCCGACTTCGACCTCATGGCGACGCGCGACCAGTACCGCCCCGGCGACCGCTCCCGCCGCGAAGACGACCGCTACCTTTTTCTCGAAGCCGTCCTCGCCACCCGCAGCAAGCTGTATCTCAGCTGGAGTGGTCGCAGCATCCGCGACAACAGCGAGCAGCCCCCCAGCGTACTCGTTGGCCAGCTGCGCGATCACATCGCCGCCGGCTGGCGCCGGACCGGGGCCAGCAAGGACGAGAAGGCCGGCGCCGAGCTGCTCGCGGCGCTGACCACCGAACATCCGCTGCAACCGTTCAGCCGCGACTACTTCGAAACGCATCACGAGGACGATCCGGAGGTCCCGCTGGCCATCGCCCGCGCCCGCCGCTTCACCCACGCGGCAGAGTGGGCCGTCCCGGAGCACGCGGAAGCAGTGATCAATGACCTCGACGTGACCCTGCCCCCCTGGCTGCCCGACGATCCCATCGGTCTGCGTCAGCTCGCCGACTTCCTGGTGGATCCGGTCCGCGAACTGTTCCGGCAGCGCCTGAAGGTCCGCTTTCCCAACGAAGAAGACGTCGCGCTGGACGACGAGCCCTTCGGTTTCGACCCGGGTCTGGAGACCTGGTCGGAACAGGACGCCCTGCTGCAGCCGGCTGCGCGGCGTCTTGAGCGGGAAGCCGCCCTCGGCGCCGCCGAAGCCCTGAGCGCCGTTGGCAACCAGCGTCGCCGCGCCGGCCACCTGCCGGACGGCAGCTTCGGCGAGGCTGTGGCCACGGAACTGACGGACACCTTGAGCAATGCGCTGAACAGCTACCGCGACGCACTAACGACCTACCCCGACGCGATGGACCCTGCGCCCGAGATTGCGCTCTGCGTCACCACCCCGGACGCCGGCACGCTCGCGCTGGTGGACGCCGTGGACCGGGTCCGTCGCGCAGCGGATGGCCGCACGGCGCGGCTGACGCTGGACACCAGCAAGGTGGTGGACCGCAAAGACGGTGTCCCCCGCTGGCACACCGTGGCGAAGTACTGGCCCGCCCACTTGGCCCTGCAGTGCAGCCACGCGCACAGTACGACCCACATCATGTCGCCGGCGGGCAGCATCGATCTACCCGGACTCGCGGCCGAGGACGCGCAGCGCCTGCTGGAAGATCTGATGCAGGCCTGGGCGCTCGGCATGCAGCGCGTCCTGCCCACCGCCGCACGCCTCGGCTGCGCCGTGCTCGACGCCGCGCCGGAGTCGGCACAGGACCTGATCGGCAACACCAAGGTCGAACAACCCTTCGCGGACCTGCTCAAGCAGCGTCAGGCCTTTGCCCGTTGCTTCCCCGAATTCCGGCACGTCCTCGAGCAGCCCGACTTCCTGGACGTCACCCGACGCCTGTACGGCCCACTGTATGACTGCCTGCAGATCGGCAGGGAGGCTGCAGCATGAGCCTGCCGATGCGTCTGCCGCTGGCCGGCAGCCAGCTCATCGAAGCCAGCGCCGGGACCGGCAAGACCTACACCATCGCCCTGCTCTACGTGCGTCTGGTGCTGGGCTCGAGCGGGCATCCGAGCGAAGGTCCGGCCCATGCCCGGCCGCTGCTGCCGCCGGAGATCCTGGTGGTGACGTTCACCACCGCCGCCACCAAGGAACTCGCCGGCCGCATCCGTGACCGGCTGGTGGAAGCCGCCACGGTGTTCCGCGAGAATCCATCGACGCTCGACCCCAACGAGCGCGATCCGCTGCGGCAGTTGCGCAACTGCCATGTCCCGGATACCTGGCCCATCTGCGCCCGCCGCCTGACTGTGGCCGCAGAGTGGATGGACGAGGCCGCCATCCACACCATTCACGCCTGGGCGCTGAAAATGCTGCAGGAGCATGCCTTCGACAGCGGCAACCTGTTTCAGCAGACGCTGCAGCCGGACCTCGGCGACCTGCTTCATGATGCTGTCAGCGACTACTGGCGTCGCCAGTTCCACGGCGTGTCCGTCACTGAGGCCACGACCATCCGCAGCGTGTTCAAGACGCCGGCCGAGCTGATGAAAGCGGTCCGCGGCCCTCTCGGCCGTCCGGATGCCACGCTGCGCTTCAAAGGCGACGTGCTCGAGTCCGGCCGGCTCGGTCAAGAGCTCGGCGGCATCGCCGGCCACCACGCTGCCGCCCACGCCGCCGAGCAGGCGGCCCGCGAAGCCTACCGGCGCGACCCCACGACCATCCTCGCGCTGCTGGACAAGGCACGCCCGGACCTCAACGGCACCACGTACAAGGGCAAGAATGACGACAGCATCTGGGCCGCCGCCCTCGAGGAACTCTCAGCCTGGGGTGAACACGATGCGCCGGCGGACAAGTTCGTGCCCAAGCTCGGGCAGAGCCGCATCAAAGTCGTGAAGAACAAAACAGCACCGCAGCATCCGTTTTTTGCAGCCGTCGACGCCTGGCAGGAACGCCTCGAGCCGGCGGCCGCGGCAACGGAACGTCTGCGGGCGCTGATCGTCGCCGATGCCAGCGCCCAGGTCCGCGAACGTCTCGACGCCTTCCTGCTCGAGCGCGCCGAGCTCGGCTTCGACGACATTCTCATACGTCTCGACGGCGCCCTCGAGGGCCCCAAAGCAGAGGCTCTCGCCCGCCGCATCCGTGCCCAGTTTCCGGTGGCGCTGATCGACGAGTTCCAGGACACCGACCCGGTGCAATACCAGCTCTTCGAGCGCACCTACGGCATCGCCGGCAACGATCCCGAGACGGGCATCATTCTGATCGGAGACCCCAAGCAGGCCATCTACAGCTTCCGCGGCGCCGACATTCATACCTACCTGCACGCACGCCGGGCCACTACCGGCCGCCACTGGCCGCTGGCCCGCAACTTCCGCTCTACCGCAGCGCTGGTCGAGACCGTGAACGCACTGTTCCTCGCGGCGGAAAACTACAATCGCGGCGCCTTCCTGTTCCGCACCGACGATGATGATCCGGTGCCGTACCAGGGCATCGAAGCCAACGGCCGCGACGACGTCCTGACCCTTGGCGGCTATACGGCCACAGCCCTCACGGCCTGGTGGCTGCAGCACGACGAGCCGCTGCGCATCGGTCCGTTCCGCGATGCCATGGCCGCCTACGCGGCGGAGCAGATCTGTACCTGGCTGAATCACCCCAACAGCCATTTCGAGGCGCAAGGCGCACGCACGCGCCTGCGACCCGCCGACATTGCCATCCTGGTCCGCGACCGCAACGAAGCCTCGATCATGCGCGCGGCGCTTCAGCTGCGCGGGCTGCACAGTGTGTACCTGTCAGACCGCGACTCGGTGTTCGAGAGCGGAGAGGCCGGTGACGTCCTGCGCTGGCTGCGTGCCTGTGCCGAGCCCGAGGACGATCGCCTGGTCCGTGAAGCCCTGGCCGCACCAGGTCTGTGCCGTTCGCTGTTCGAACTCGAACAGCTGCAGCACGACGAGCTCGCCTGGGAGCACCATCAACAGCGCTTCGTGGACTACCGCGAAGTGTGGCGGCGGTTCGGTGTCCTGGCCATGCTGCGGCGGCTGCTGCACGACCACGACGTCCCACAGCGCATGCTGGCCGGGAACGAGGGCGACCGCCGCCTGACCAATCTGCTGCACCTGGCCGAGTGGGCCCAGGAGACCAGCAGCACCCTCAACGGCGAGCAGGCGCTGATCCGTGTCCTGGCCGAGCACGTGGCGGATCCGCCGCCGAACGAACAGATCCTGCGGCTGGAATCCGACGCCGATCTGATCCAGGTGGTGACCATCCACAGTGCCAAGGGGCTGGAATATCCCGTCGTCGTGCTGCCCTTCATCAGCCACTGGCGCGAAGTCAGCGGTCACCACAAAGAGGCGCTGTATCACGCCGACGATGCCGTCCAGCTCGAGATCGGCCCCAAGGACGACGCGGCTGAGGCCTACGCCCGGGCGGACGACGAGCGCCTGCAGGAAGAGCTGCGCCTGCTCTACGTCGCCCTGACCCGGGCGCGTCACGCCACGTTCATCGGCGTCGCGCCGCTTGCACCCGGCAGAAACAACGCACCCCAGCTCCACAGGGGCGCGCTCGGTTACCTGCTCGGTGGTGGGCAGCCATTCGCCAACTCGGACGCCGTGCTGCAGAGCCTGCTCGCGCTCACCGAACTCAGCGACCACATCGCCATCGCAGATGTCGACCCGTACCCGCCCTGCACCGCGTACATGCCACCGGCGACCACGCGCCGTCGTCGGGACGCCCGCACACCGCCGGAACACCACTTCGAGCGCTGGTGGATCGCGAGCTATACCGCGCTCAAGCACGCCGGCGAAGCGACCACCGCAACGTCAGCACCGGAAACCGCCCGCGAGGCCACCCTCGACGAAGATACCGGTGTGACAGCCACGGCCGGCGGCACGCTAACGACCGCGAATCCCGACGCAGCGGATACCGACCCCACCCGCCGGGATCGCGGGGCTGATCCCGCACCCAGCGGGACACCGGCCCACGGAACCATTCACGCCTTCCCCCGCGGCCCTGAACCCGGAACCTTTCTCCACGACCTGCTCGAGGCCGCCTTCGTCCGCGGCGTCGACCGCACCCTGCGCGATCCCAAGCGCAGCGAACAGCTCCTCCAACGCTGCCGCGTCCGCAGCTGGGAAGCCCACGTTCCAGTGCTCGACCGCTGGCTCGAACAGTTCCTGACCACGCCTCTGCCCCTGCCAGCGCAAGGCGCAATGAACCTGCGTGATCTCGTTCGGCCCAGGCCCGAGCTGGGCTTCTGGTTCGCGGTGGAGCACGCCAACACCGCCGCGCTGGACGCGGCGGTGGAACGTGCCGTCCTGCCGGAACAACCGCGCACGCCGTTGTCCGCCCAGCAGATCAACGGCCTGCTCACCGGCTTCATCGACCTGGTCGCCGAACACGAGGGACGTTTCTACGTCATCGACTGGAAGTCGAATCAGCTCGGTGCGAACGATACGGCCTACACCCGCGAGGCCATGGCCGGCGCCGTACTCGAGTACCGCTATGACGTGCAACTCGTCCTCTATCTCGTTGCCCTGCACCGCCACCTGCGGCAGCGCCTGCCCGACTACGACTACGACAGCCACATCGGCGGCGGCCTGTTAGTGTTCCTGCGCGGCATCGGTGCCGAGTCCCGCGGCGTGTTTCACGGGCGCCCCGAGCGCGCGGCCATCGAGGCCATCGACGCCCTGCTGCTCAACGCCGACGCGGAGACCCGCTGACATGGCCGAAGCGATCCTGGAACCGCGCAGCCTCCCTACCGCCCGCCAGGCCCTCACCCAGGCCGGAGCAATGCTGCGCGTACTGGAAGCCTGGGCCGACCGCCGCTGGCTGCGGGATCTTGATCTGGCCCTGGCCCAGACCCTCCTGCGCCGGGAGCCCACCATGAGCCCGCTGGTGCTGCTCGCCGCCGCCCTGGTCAGCCATCAGGCCGGACGCGGCCATCTGCTGCTGAGGCTCGGCAGTGTGCTTGCGGACCCGGATGCCTACCTCACGCTGCCCGATGCCCCCAGGGAAGCTCCGGGAGGTGTGGTCATGCCTTCCACCCTGCTGGCCGCAACGGACCTCGCGGGCTGGCGTCAGGCACTGCAACAGAGCATCGCCGTCAGCAACGGCTCCACGCGCACGCCGCTGGTCCTGCGGCATGACGATCTCTATCTCCACCGCTACTGGCAGCATGAGCGCCGCATCGAGGACGCCGTCACCAGGCGTCTGCTGGACCCGCTTCCGATCGAAGCGGAGACGCTCCGGCCCCTGCTCGACCAGCTGTTCCCGCCCACCGCCCGCCCGGATGTGGACACCGACTGGCAGAAGATCGCCTGCGCACTGTGTGCGCGCCAGCGTTTCGCCGTCATCACGGGTGGCCCCGGGACCGGCAAGACCACTACCGTGATCCGCGTTCTTGCCCTGCTGCAGGCCCAGGCCTTGAGCGAAGCCCCCGGCCGCTCCCTGCGCATCCGCCTCGCCGCACCCACCGGCAAGGCCGCCGCCCGCCTCAATCAGTCCATCGCCGCCCAGGTTCAGAGCCTCGATCTCGGTACGCTGCACGACGCCGACACCATCCGCGCCGCCATTCCCACCCGCGTCGACACGCTGCATCGCCTGCTCGGCAGTCGTCCGGACACCCGCCACTTCGCCTTCGACCGCGAACGACGCCTGCCGGTGGATGTGGTGGTGGTGGATGAAGCGTCCATGATCGACGAGGCCATGATGGCGGCACTCATCGACGCGCTGCCGGAGTCCGCGCGCCTGATCCTGCTCGGCGACAAGGACCAGCTCGCGTCGGTGGAAGCCGGCGCCGTACTCGGCAGCCTCTGCGCCCGTGCCGAGACGGGTGGCTACGACGCAGCCACTGCGGCCTGGCTGCAGACAGCCAGCGGCGAAACCCTCGATCCTGCACTGATCGCCAGCGAGCCACGCCCGCTCGAACAGGCCATCGTCATGCTGCGCTACAGCCATCGTTTCGATGCGACCAGCGGCATCGGCAGCCTCGCCCGCGCCATCCGCAACGGCGATGCGGCGGCGGCCCGCACGACGCTCGGTCAATCCCATGGCGAGGATCTCCACGCCGTCGCCATCGACCACGCCGATGACAGCGCCTTGCTCGACCGGGTCCTCCACGGTCACGGGCCCGAAGCGCCCGGCTATGTGGCCTGCCTCGACGTCCTGCGCGCACAGCGTCCGGAGTCCACAGACCCGGCCGATCTGGACGCCTGGGCGCTGGCCGTCCTCGATGCCCAGGCCGGCTTTCAGCTGCTATGTGCTCTGCGCAGCGGCCCGTGCGGCGTCCAGGGTCTGAACGAACGCATCGAGACCGCCCTCATCCTGGGCGGCCACATCGATGTCGGCGGCGAGTTGCGCCATCAGTGGTACGAAGGCCGGCCCGTGATCGTCACCGCCAACGACTACAACCTCGGCCTGCGCAATGGCGATCTCGGCGTCACCCTGCGCGTGCCCCGTACCGACGACCCGACCACCACGGCGCTGCGCGTCGCGTTCCACCGCCAGGACGATGCCGACGCCGTGCATTGGGTCCTCCCGAGCCGGCTGCAGCGCTGCGAAACCGTCTACGCCATGACCGTGCACAAGTCCCAGGGCTCCGAGTTCCGCCACACCGGACTGATCCTGCCGGACACGCCGAGCCCCGTGCTGACCCGCGAACTGCTCTACACCGCGGTGACCCGCGCCAGTCGCGCGTTCACCCTGTTCACGAGTCAGCCGGACGTCTTCGAGGGGGCCGTCGGCCGCCAGATCCAGCGCGCCAGCCGGCTGTTCGCGGACGACGAAGCATGAGCGCCTGCGGCTTCAATAACTTTTCGGCAGTCCCAGCACCCGCTCGCCGATGTAGGACAGGATGAGCTGTTCCGTGATCGGCGCGATGCGCGTGATCGCCACCTCCCGATACAGCCGCTCGACGTGGTACTCCTTCGCGTAGCCGAAGCCGCCGTGGGTGGTCATCGACCGCCAGCAGGCATCGTGTCCGGCCCGCGCGCCGAGGAACTTCGCCGCATTCGCCTCGGCACCGCAGGGCTTACCGGCGTCGTAGAGTTCCGCCGCTCGCAGGACCATCAGCCACGCCGCCGCAAGCTCCATCCAGCTCTCGGCCAGGGGATGCTGGATACCCTGGTTCTGGCCGATGGGCCGCCCGAACACCTCCCGCTCCTGCGCGTAGGCGGCGCCCCGGCGCAGCGCGTCCTGGCCGATGCCGATGGCTTCCGCGGCGATCAGCACCCGCTCGGGATTCAGGCTGTGCAGAATGTAGGCGAAGCCCTTGCCCTCCTCACCGATACGGTCTTCCTCGGGGACGCGCAGGCCGTCGATGAAGATGGAGTTGGAGTCCACCGCCTTGCGGCCCATCTTCGGAATCCGATGCACGTCGATGGCGCTGCGGTCGAGGTCGGTATAGAAGATCGTGATGCCATCGGTGGGACGCGCGCAGTCCGCCAGCGGTGTCGTCCGCGTCAAGAGCATGATCTTGTTCGCGACCTGGGCCGTCGACGTCCAGACTTTCTGCCCGGACACCTCGTAGCCGCCGTCCACCCGCTTCGCGAAGGTCTTGATGTGGGTCGTGTTCAGCCCCGAGTCCGGCTCCGTGAAACCGAACGCGACCTGATCCTCGCCGCTGATGAGGCGCGGGATCCAGCGTGCCTTCTGCTCATCCGAGCCTTCCACGATGATGGGATGGGGGCCGAACAGGTTGATGTGCACCGAGGACGCCGCGCTCATCCCCCCGCCATGGCTGGCCACCTCGTGCATCATCACCGCCGCCTCGGTGACACCGAGACCGGAACCGCCGTAAGCCTCGGGCATGGTGATGCCGAGCCAGCCGGCGTCAGCCATGGCGCGATGAAACTCGAAAGGAAAGACCCCGTCGTCGTCCCGGGCCAGCCAATAGTCGTCGCCGAAGCGGCTGACCACCGCCCGGACACCATCGCGAAGTGCCGCGAGCTCGTCCTCGTCAATCGTCACGATACGTTCTCCTCAAAAAGCGCGGCAGGCGGTGTACGGGGCCCCCGAGCGCGCCTACTCTAGCCCGCATATCGGAACGGGTCACGACCCTGAAGGCAGCTGGCGTCCGTCGACCGAGGCCGCACGCCACGTCAGCTACGACAAGACAGCAGAGGCGCAAGAGGAGGCAGGACGATGGCAGGCAAGTATCTGGAAGAGTTCGAGGTCGGCATGCAGTTCCGGCATCAACCCTCACGGACCGTGACCGAGACCGACAACCTGCTGTTCTCCACGCTGACCATGAATCCACAGCCGCTGCATCTCGACGCGCACTTCGCCGCCAGCAGCCCCCACGGCCAGATCCTGGTCAACAGCGTCTTCACGCTCGGGCTCGTCATCGGGTTGTCCGTCAGCGACACCACGCTGGGCACCACCCTCGGGAATCTCGGCTTCGACAAGACCACCTTCCCCAACCCGGTGTTCTTGGGCGACACCATCACCGCCGAGACCGAAGTGCTCACGGTCCGTACCAGCGAGTCGAAACCCGACCGCGGCATCGTCACCTTCGAGCACCGCGGCATGAATCAGCGCGGCGAGGTCGTCTGCACCTGCATCCGCGCCGCCATGATCATGACCCGCCCGGCCTGAACCGCGCGATGAGCCACGCGCTTCCGCCCTGCACGCATGATATTTTTGGCATCACTCATAACGGGGTGTTTTAGGAATCCAGACGATGCCCGTCAACCTGCACGTGCGGAACGTGGACGATGAACTCATCGTGCGACTGAAACGACGCACCGCCCGTCACGGACGTTCGGCCGAGGCCGAGCATCGGAAAATCCTTGCCCAGGCCCAGGCCCAGTCCCGGGAATCGGCGCCCGAGTTCGAAGACCTGGCCGCCGACCTGCGACGTTTGCTGCAGGGCCGTCGCCACACCCCCGCGGAGGATCTGATGCGCGAAGGGCGCGACGAACGTTGAGCCCCACCGTCGTCGACGCCAGCGCCGCGATCACGTGGTTGATCCCGGAAGCAGGAACCCCCGAAGCGCTGCTGCCGGAACAGCCAGAGGGATGACATGAGCAATGTCCTGCCCTTCAAGAAACGGTCGCTCAAGGAGCGCGCTCGCGGCCGCACCCTGTGCAACAGCGGCTTCCACAAATGGGTCATCGACCAGAAGAAGCAGTTCGACGTCAAACGCGGCAAGCTGGTGACGATCCACCGCTGCAAACGCTGCGGCGCAACCAAAGTTACCGCGGACTGATATCACCGCACCCTGCCCGCCTTTCGCCACCCCTGTTGCGCCTCCTTTTGAGTCCTTTTGGGGTCGGACCAATTCAAATATCTGTTTTAATTAGATATTCTCGCTTTAATCGTCGCGCCTGCAACGTCGCGGACAGATCTAGCCCGCATCGCTCACCGATTGGGCTTCAGGGCATGATATCGCTCTTCGCTTCTCCTTCAGCATGTACCTGCGGGGGCTGCCGGGTCTCGGATTGGGGTTGAGGCGCTGTTTTCGGTCACGGGACGCACTGATGACAGTGGTTTTTCAGGGCTTCTGCATGGCGCCGGCATACCCGTGCTCCGATCAGCGCGACGGCGACCGGTGAAGGGATCTGATCAGTGACGGCGAAGCTATCCAGGCGGAACCCAGACCGGTCGACAACGAAGGTTCCTCAGGGCTTCGACGAAGTCGTTGGCGTAGGGATAACTCTCGGAGAACGACAGCCAAACCTTGCGGACGCTGATTCGCAATCGCATGCCGATCTTCAGCAATTTCACCCGAATCGTCGTGCACTGTGCCCTTGCCAGGTCCGTGCCCGCCAACCCCAGCCGGCGCAGGCCGTGCATCAGCACGTAGGCAAACGACGAGAAGTACAGCCGCAACTGGTTGGCCTGCA
>REEU01000126.1 GCA_007694905.1 Gammaproteobacteria bacterium
GGCAGCGTGTCATCGAGATCCGGCAGGCTGCGAATCGACTCGAGACAGCTCCCCATCGCGGGACGTCACGGCACGACCTCCTCCCAGGGCTGCGATTCCTGGCGCTCGATGGCGCGGTCTTCTGGTTCGAGATCGATGACGTCGACCGCAAGGTCAGAGTCCTTGCTGTGTTCTTCGGTGGACAGGGTCACATCCGGCATAGGCTCGTGCGGCTGCTTCGCTGAGTCGGGGCTGCGAGGGCCGGCCCTGATTCCACAGCAGCGGCCACGCTTGTAGGGTGGTGCCTGAAACAGTGACGCCCGGGGTGAACGGCCACGGGCTCTGCTGGACGGAGGTCAACGCCATGGCCATCACCCTTCTGGACGGCGGTTTGGGTCAGGAACTCGTGCGCCGCTCGGGCCGTCCCCCCACGCCGCTTTGGGCCACCGGGGTGATGCTGGATCGGCCTGAGCTGGTTCAGGCCATCCACGCCGACTTCTTCGCTGCCGGGGCCGAGATCGCCACGACCAACACCTACGCCATCCATCGCGATCGGCTCGAGGGCACCGGGTTCGAAAACCGCTTCCAAGTCCTGCACCGTGTCGCGCTCGACGCGGCCCTGCGTGCGCGTGACGCCCATGGCGCCGGAACGATCGCGGGCAGCATCGGGCCGTTGGGCGCAAGCTATCGCAGCGACGTCATGCCCCCGCATGACGAAGCGGTGGCGCTGTTCGCCGAAGTGGCTGGGCTGATCGCGCCCGATTGCGATCTGCTGCTGATCGAAACCGTCGCCTCGCTCGAACAGGCCGGTGCCGCGATGGCGGGTGCCACCGGTCACGGCAAGCCGGTCTGGATTGCCTTTACCGTTGACGACGAAGACGGCGCACGGCTGCGCTCGGGCGAACGGCTCGCCGATGCGCTCCCACTCTGCGGTGAAGCGGAGGCGCTGTTGGCGAACTGCTCGGCCCCGGAAGCGATGCCGGCAGCGCTTGGTGTGCTCGCGGCAGCCGGCAAGCCCATGGGGGCTTACGCCAATGCCTTTACCCAGATCACCAAGGCTTTTCTCGAGAACCGCTCGACCGTTGATGCGCTCGAGGCACGTCGCGATCTCGGGCCGCAGGTCTACGCCGACCACGCGCTGGGCTGGCTCGATCAGGGTGCGAGCATCGTCGGTGGCTGCTGCGAAACCGGGCCGGCACACATCGCCGAACTGGCGCGGCAGCTCGGCCGCGAGGGCAGAGCCCAGGGGTCAGACCAAGGTAAGTGAGCTCAAGTGTCTGAAGTGCATGAAATTATTTTACGAGAAGGCCTGGATCGTGCGCTTAGAGGCGCAATTTCCATAGGGAAAACGACATGCTAAGTAGACTCGCAGGGGCGCGTGTGTCGCCGGAAGGCTGACGAGGTATTCGAAGGCTCAGTCATGCTCAGGGGATCCGAGCAGCTCGGGCGCAGCCTTCTGCGAAACGCCCTGCAGTCCACGCTCGTTCTCGCCGGCCTCGCGGCGGTCTTCGGGCAACGGACCGCGTTGCCGCTCGAGTGGCTGCGGACTCATCCAAGCACCGCGGAGCGCATTCGGCGCCTCCTGGCCCTGGAGCCGGATGTGGACCCGCTCATGCACTGAGCGTCTTGCGGCGGTGATTCCTCTGAGGCATCCGATGGCGGTACGCTTGATGCGGCATGATTCGACGCGCACCTCGGGAGTTCGCCATCAACGATCGTTCACGCTGTCGCGGAGGGAACAATGGCGATGTATGCGAGGCCCAGTGGGAGCTGACGTCCGCAAAGCGGGCGTCGCGATTTGTGTCACGCCCGAATCCGTGGGCAGTCTGCGATCGCGACGCCCCCCTGCGGGCGACGTCAGCTCCCACTGACGCTACAAAACGCCCAACCGGGTCGATGGGTTGTATGTTGTTGCATGAGAGAGCGTGTCTGCACGCAGCGCGCCCGAAGGGTGCCCGCCATGGACGGCGGGCAACAGCGCAGCTTCGCTGCGCTCTCTCTCACAGGCAGCTGCAAACGCCTGGCGATATCGTCACTTTACGAGTTATTGCATAAGGGAACTGCCTCGTGACCTACCCGGATCTGGAGTCGAAGTCGGCCGCGCTGCACGCGCGGGCCGAGCAGGTGCTGCCCGACGGCGGGTCGCGCTCGAGTATCCGCATGCAGCCCTACGGGCTGTATCTCGACAGCGCAGCGGGCAAGTACGTCACGGATGTGGACGGCAATCGCTACCTGGACCTCAACAACAACTACACCTCGCTCATCCATGGCCACGGGCGCGCCGAGGTCACGGCGGCGGCCGCCGCACAGCTTGCGCGCGGGACGGCTTACGCATTCCGCAATGAGGCGGAGATCGAGCTGGCAGAGCTTTTGATCAGTCGCTGTCCGCGCTTCGAGAAGATCCGCTTCATGAACTCAGGCACGGAAGCGGTGATGAACGCGGTGAAGGCGGCGCGCGCGTTCACCGGCCGCGAGCTGGTGGCCAAGTGCGACAACCACTACCACGGCACCTGGGACGGCATCGAGGTGGGTGCCCCGCCGGCCGCGCCCGGGCAGCCGCAGGCGCCTGCGGTGGGCGGCTCGCCGGGGACGCCAAGCGGCGTGATCGACGCAGTGCTGGTGCTGCCGTTCAACGATGTGGAGCGATCCCTCGCACTGCTGCGGGCAGCCGGCGACCGCCTCGCGGCAGTGGTGATCAATCCTTTCGGGACCGTCATGGGTCGGGAACTTCCGAGCGATGCGTGGCTCAAGATGCTGGCGGCATTCTGCCGCGAATCCGGCGCGCTGCTGGTCCTCGACGAGGTGGTGTCCTTCCGCGCCGGCTCCGGCGGCAGCCAGGGCCTGCGGGACATTCCTGCGGACCTGACGGCGCTCGGGAAGATCATCGGCGGTGGCTTTCCCGTCGGCGCCGTGGCGGGCCGGGCCGAAGTCATGCGCGTCTTCGAGGTCGATGCTGCGGCCGGGCGCGCGCCGATCAACCATGCGGGGACCTTCAACGCCAATCCCGTGACCATGGCGGCCGGCCTCGCTGCCATGCGGCTGATGACGCCGGAGGAGTTCGCGCGCATCAACACCCTCGGCGATCGTTTTCGCGCCGGGGTCACCGAAGCGCTGGAACTCGCCAACGTCAGCGGTGCCGGACGCGGGCACTACTCGATCTTCTCGTTGGAAATGGACGACCCGGACCTGCATGCTTGGAGCGCGGGCAAGGACATCGATGCGACGACGGCGCTGCACCGGCACCTGCTCAACGATGGCTACTTTCTGTCCTCGGCGATGTTCGGGGTCGTCTCGACCGCCATGGACGAGGGCGACGTCGCGCCGTTTTGTGAGAGCCTCCTGGCCGGGCTGCGCAAGCTGAAGGGTGGACGCTGACATGAGAAAGTACCGGCGAGTCATGATCATCGTCGTGATCGTAGCGGCGGTGGCGCTGTTGATCGCACGGATGCCCAGCGGGTTCAGCACCGACCTGTCGCGGGTGGGCGACGATGTCGTCACCGTGGTCCTCGTGCACGACCATAACTTCGTCGCCAGCATGGAGATGCTGGCGGATGTGAATCGCGTCCGGGACGAGTTCGAACCGGAGGTCGAATTCCTCGTTGCCGACCCCAATCACCCCAACGGCAGAGCGTTCATCGAACGCCATGGCCTGCAGGTGATCACGCTCTACGTGTTCGATGCGGCCGGGAACCTGCGCGCCGAACGCCCCCAGCAAGGCGACGTCGATTCGCTGCGCCGCTTTCTTGAAGACCACACGCGGTAACCTCGCCCAGCTTGGATTCATTCAAGTCGCTGCGGGCGCTGCCCCCGTTCACCATCCAAGGGATCTCGACCATGTCCAACACGCCCAAACTGGCGCTCGTGTTCGCCGCGCTGCTGATCGCTCTCGGCCTCGGCGCGTTCCTCTCCTCCGGCAGCCAGACTGCGTTGCTGCCGGCCTACCCGGGTGTCGTGATCGCGATTCTCGCCGGCCTCGCGCTCGCCTTCGAGGGTGGTCGGCGGCACCTGATGCA
>REEU01000040.1 GCA_007694905.1 Gammaproteobacteria bacterium
AAGCTGCAGGCGCCGCAGGCGACGCAGCGATAGGGCGCTTCCGAGGAAGCGTAGGCGTGTTCTCGGTCCGTCCGCGCTGTGCGCGGCCTGGACACTCCCACAGGGCAACATCGTTGTGGGGAGTTGTGGGAAGCTGCAGGCGCCGCAGGCGACGCAGCGATAGGGCGCTTCCGAGGAAGCGTAGGAATGGCCCAGGTCCGTTGCGGGCCGGCCTCAGTCGAGCAGTAGGGGAGTCAGGTTTGGGCGGGAACGATGCGATCGCTGACGTAAGCGTGCGCCGGGCGAGCGTTGGAGTCGACCGTGGTCGATAACTGGCTCGAACTCTACGAGGGATCCGGCCTCTATCAAATCACGCTCGGCGAGCTGGCGATGATCGGCATCGGCCTGCTGCTGCTGTATCTCGCCATCGTCCGTAAGTTCGAGCCGCTGCTGCTGCTGCCCATCGGCTTCGGCGGCATTCTCGCCAACATTCCGGGCACCGGCCTGACCGATCCGGGCGGCATGCTCGATGCGTTCTACACCCTCGGCATCGGCACCGGGATCATGCCTCTGCTGATATTCCTGGGCGTCGGTGCCATGACGGACTTCGGCCCGCTGCTCGCGAATCCCAAGACGCTGTTTCTCGGGGCGGCCGCCCAGTTCGGGATCTTCGCCACCGTGATCGGCGCGCTGGTATTCACCGATCTCGGGCTGATGGACTTCACGCTGGCCGAGGCCGCGGCCATCGGCATCATCGGCGGGGCGGACGGACCCACGGCGATCTATGTCTCAGGGATGTTGGCGCCCCATCTGCTGGGCGCCATCGCCGTCGCAGCGTATTCCTACATGGCGCTGGTGCCGCTCGTGCAGCCGCCCATCATGCGGCTGTTCACGACGAAGAAGGAACGACAGATCCGCATGGTGCAGCTGCGCCACGTGTCCAAGACCGAGAAGATCCTGTTTCCGCTGCTGCTGGTGATGATGGTGGCCATGGTGCTGCCGGCCGCAGTGCCGCTGCTCGGCATGTTCTGCCTCGGCAACCTGATGCGTGAGTGCGGCGTGGTGGATCGACTGTCGGATACGGCCCAGAATGCGCTGATCAACATCGTCACGATCTTCCTCGGGCTCGCGGTAGGTTCCCGTCTGCAGGCGGAACTGTTCCTGGTGCCGAGTACCCTCGGCATTCTCGCGCTCGGGATGGTGGCGTTCGCGTTCGGGACCGCGGCGGGGGTGCTGATGGGCAAGCTTCTGAACCTGGTCACGAAGGAGCCCATCAACCCGCTGATCGGCGCAGCCGGGGTCTCGGCCGTACCCATGGCGGCGCGGGTGGTGAACAAGGTGGGCCTGGAAGCGAACCCGCAGAACTTCCTGCTGATGCACGCCATGGGTCCTAACGTGGCAGGCGTCATCGGCTCGGCCGTCGCCGCCGGCATCATGATCCAGTTCCTGCTCTGATCTCCGGGCCCAGTGGGCCCAGCACATCTGGGCGTGGCTTCTGGATGCCGGTCACAACGAAAAAGGGTGCCGGAAGGCACCCTTTTCGTTCAGGTGGAAGCGTGGATCAGCTTCTCGGTACCCAGGCGGTGCACCAGCCTTCTGCGGCGACCAGGCGGTTCTGGAAGATGGTGCATGGTCCCCAATCATCGTCCCCGATGTACAGCGCGCAGTTGTGGCAGTACTGGTCTTCACCAGCGACGCCGGCCTTGTCCGGACGCGGGATGTCCGGATGGGCGTCGATGTCGTGGACGTACTTGAGCGCCTTGGACATCGGTTCGTCTTCGCTGACGCGGTTGTCTGCCAGCGCCGGACGAACACCAAGGTGAACCACGGGGATGAGTGCTGCCGCGGTGGCGGCGCCGCGCAAAAGTGAGCGCCGACTGAGCTTGCGTTCCATCAGTTTCTCCTATGTCACTGCGATCAGTTTACCTTGCCCGCTGTCAATGATGCATGTCTCAAGCTGTACCGAAGCTGTCGCCCGCGGCGAGCTTGGGACGGTTGTCCTGCAGATCGAACAGCTGCCAGGCGGTTTTCGGGTCCGGTCCGCGCCGGACCTCCATAATGCCTGAGCGGAGGTCCATGGCCAGCGCGCAGACGGTGCCCATGCACCCGAATTCCCAGCCGGGCATCTCCCGGTAGGCCACGCTGATGGGGTCCATCGGGTCGCTGCAGTCTGCCAGGATCGCGTGCAGGGCGCTCCAGTCACGGTTCGAGCGTCCAGCCTGCGCGCGTGCCTGCTCCAGGCGGGCGTGGGAGTTGGGCGCATTGGGGCCGGCGTCGAAGTCCTCGCACAGGAAATGGTTGGTGTGGGTGATGACGCCGTTCTCCGGCGCGAGGCGATGACAGGTGCGCCCCGTGAACTCCAGTCCGACACCTTCGCCCGTGGCGGTGCCGACCAGCACGTGGGCCGAGCGTCCAGCGCCGGCGCGTTCGAGCAGGTCGTCCATGCCTTGCGGGTCGCGCAGATCCAGCAGGGCGCGCAGCAGCACGTGGACGGGTACGCCGTCGACGGGTTCTGGGGAGCGCAGGAAATTGAGGCAGACGCCGAGGCCGGCGCTGGACAGCCCGATCTTGGCCACGATGCCGGGCTCGCTCAGGGTCAGGACGCGGTGGCCGTCGTCATACTGAATGTCGAGCACGCCAATCAGCGGCTCGAGCGCCTCGATCCAGTCCCAGGTCTGGCCGAGAAGGCCGTGCTCGGCCAGGAACACCGCGGTGCACTCATTGGCGTGCAGCTGAGTCCGGGCCACCAGTTCGCTGCGCGCGTTGAGGGCGTGAATCCAATGCCTCGGAACGCCGGCGCCGTCGGCGATGGCGTCCATCTCGTTGACGAGTTCGGGTGCGAAGGCGCGGGTAACGTCCGCGAAATGAGCGGCCGCGCGCTGGACCTCGTCGTCTGGCAGCGCGAAGACGTCGGCGTAGATCCGGATGGCCTGCTCGATGTCGTGTCGCCGGGCGTGACCATGGGCCAGGCCGCGCGCAGTCGCATCCCCTGTCAGGATGATGTGTGGAATGGGGGCGTTCGGGTCGCGTCCGCTCATGGCTCGGAGGTCCGGCTCGCTGGGCATGGCGGGAAACTACAGCCTGGCGCCCCGGGAGGGCAAGCTGGCCCTGCTGGCGCCGGGCAGCGATGATGGTGGGCTGGGCGGGGGAGGTGCTGCCGTGCCACCCGCGATGACCACACGGTTTTGAGGGCCATGAGCATGATCGATCTCTATACCGCTTCCACGCCCAATGGTTGGAAGGCATCCGTGACCCTGGAGGAGCTGGCGCTTCCATACACGGTGCATGCCGTGGACATGTCGGCGGAGGAGCAGAAGCGACCGGAGTACCTGCGGCTGAATCCCAACGGGCGCATTCCCACCATCGTCGATCGGGACAACGACGACTTCGCCGTGTTCGAGTCCGGGGCCATCATGATCTACCTCGCGGAGCGGACGGGACGGCTGCTGCCCACGGATGCCAAGGGTCGCTCGCGGGTGATCCAGTGGCTGATGTTCCAGATGGGCGGGATCGGCCCGATGATGGGGCAGGCGAACGTGTTCTATCGCTACTTTCCGGAGAAGATTCCGGCAGCCATCTCCCGCTATCAGAACGAATGCCGGCGGCTGTTCGAGGTGCTCGATGGGCAGCTTGCAGACAATGAGTGGCTGGCGGGGGACTACTCCATTGCGGACATTGCGAACTGGTGCTGGGTGCGGACGTACAGGTGGTCCGGCGTGGAGGCGGGTGATCTGCTGCACCTGAAGCGCTGGCGGGATGCGATTCGTGAGCGACCTGCGGCCCAGCGGGGCGTGGAGGTGCCGGTGGCGGTCCCGAACCTGGAGAAGGACGAAGCGGCCGCTAAGGCCTTCGCCGACCGCGCCCGCAACCAGGTCCAGCGCTGATCGGCACGCGAAACACCATCCGCTCTCCTCACAACGCACAACGCTCGATCCTCGCGAGAAGTCAGTGGGAGCGCACGTCCGCACAGCGGGCGTGGCGATTGGCGTCGCGCCCGAA
>REEU01000076.1 GCA_007694905.1 Gammaproteobacteria bacterium
GCTGAAGCCGCTACAATGAACCCCGGACTCTAAACCGTCCCGCTACTGAAGATGGGGGGGGGACGTCGCCTTCATCGAAAGCTTCAACGGCAGCCTGCGCAAGGAGTGCTGGAACCTCCACTGGTTCCGTTCCATTGACGAAGCCGCTGAGACCATCAAAGCTTGGCGCCTGGACTACAATGAGAGTCGACCTCACATGACCCTCAAAGGCATGACACCCAATGAATTCTCTACGATGAACAAGATGTTACACGAATCTGGATGTGAATTAACCGCCGGAGACTAACGTACAGAGTGGTCCGGAAAAGGCCAGCGCCTCAACGGAGTCCATCTTCTCAAGAATCCGTTGGCCTGAAAATCCCCGGGCAGGTCAGGCGTGACCTGCCGGCTTTCTTCGGACCACCTCACATGTCGAAAGGATCCGCCGAAAGCTCGCCGAGACCACTATCACCCGGAACTACCTGGACCAGGTCCTGAGCGGCATGCACGAGGTGCTGCTGGTCAGCGACCGCGAGGGCTGGATCGTCCGCGTCAATGCAGCCGCCTGCCAGTTGGCGCGGCGCGGCGAGGAAGCCCTGCTCGGTACACCGATTGCCGAGCTGCTGGCGACTGGCGAGGCCCGGGCGCTGCTGGGCAACGGACACGACCCGCGGCCTCGGGAGGCACGGATCCGGCGCAACGGAGAACCCGCCGCGCCGGTCTCACTCACCTGCTCCGCGGTACGCATGCCAGAGGCGGGGCTCGACGGATTAGTCATCGCCGCGCAGGATACCAGCACGTGCAAGCGCGCCGAGCATCGAATCCGCTACCTGGTGCGCATCCACCGGCTGACCAAGATTCCCAACCGCATGCAGTTCCAGCACCTGCTGCAGCGCGCGATCGCGCGGGCCAGGCACCAGAGTCGCTGCCTCGGATTGCTATACATCGATGCCGACCACCTCAGGTGGCAAGAGCCAGCAAGTCAGCCTGCCTAAAGGGTTAGACGAGACGCGCGCACAGAACTGGGCAATCCACGTCACGCATTTTCTTCCGAATTTGACCATTTTGATGAGCAGCCGACCGTACTTCACGCATCAGATGAGGCCAATAGGTGCGCATCGCGTAATCTGTCAAATGCGCGGTTATCTGCGCTCGGCAGTCAACGTTGCGTATTCCGGCCGAACGTGACCACCGATTCCGATTGAGGGTGACCGCCGATTCCGGCGGAACGTGACCGGCCATTCCGGCTGAACGTGACCGATTCCGGCGTCGTGACCGGAATCGGTCACGTTCAGCCGGAAACAGCGGTCACGTTGCCGGAATCACTCGGCGGGGCGCTGGTAATTCTCTGAATTTGCAGGCATAGCGTCGTCCTTTTGCTCGACGAAAGGACGACGGATGCCCAACCGAAGGATCACCATGCGCCAACTCACCGATATTCTGCGCCGGAAGTACGACGCCGGGCTCAGCCGCGCCAAGATCGCCGCCGCCTTGGGCGTCTCCAAGAGGGTGGTCGGCAAGTACGTCAGCCTGACCGAGACGAAGGGGCTCACTTGGCCGCTTCCCGATGGAGTGGACGAAGCCGCGCTGGAGCGGCTGTTGTTCCCGGCCACACCTGCCCATCCGCGGTTCGCCGAGCCCAACTTCCTCGAGATCCACCAAGAGCTCAAACGCAAGGGCGTGACGCTGCAGTTGCTGTGGGCGGAGTACGCCGCCGCACACGGCGAGGCAGCGCTGCGCTGCAGCCGGTTCTGCCAGCGCTACCGCGACTGGAAGGTCCTGCAGCGCCGCTCCATGCGCCAGCAGCACCGCGCCGGGGAGAAGCTGTTCATCGACTACTGCGGCCCGACGGTACCGTTCATCGACGTGACCACAGGCGAGATCATCCAGGCACAGATCTTCGTGGCCGTGTGGGGCGCCTCCGGCTACACCTACGCCGAGGCCACCCGCTCACAGTCACTGCCTGACTGGATCGGCTCGCACCAGCGGGCCATGACCTTCTTCGGCGGATGCCCCACGCTGCTCGTGCCGGACAACTTGCGTGCCGCCGTCAGCGCCGCTTGCCGCTACGACCCGCAGGTGAATCGTACCTATGCCGACATGGCGCGCCACTACGGCGTCGCGGTGCTTCTGGCGCGACTGCGTCACTGCACGTTCCACTCCCTCGTCGAGATCAACGCCGCCATCCGAGAGCTGCTCGGCGAGCTCAACGAGCGCCGCTTCCAGCGCCTGCCCTACAGCCGGCGAGAACTCTTCGAGCGCCTCGACCGGCCGGCCATGAAGCCGTTGCCCGAGCACGCCTACGAGTACGCCGAATGGAAGCTCGTCAAGCCCGGCATCGACTACCACGTTGAAATCGATAAGCGGTTCTACTCCGGCCCGCACAGGTTGGTGGGCCAGCGGCTGGAAGCGCGTATAACCGCCACGAGCGTTGAGGTCTTCCACAAAACCCGCCGAGTCGCGGTGCACCCGCGGCGCGGTGCCGGGCGTTACAGTACGCTGAGCGAGCATATGCCGGAAGCTCACCGCCGCCATCACCAGTGGTCGCCCAGACGCTTCCTCAACTGGGCCAAGGACATGGGCCCCGCCACCCTCGGCGTCGTCAAGCACCAGCTCGAGAACCGGCCACACCCGGAGCATGGTTACCGCGCCTGCCTCGGGCTGCTGAACCTCTCGCGCCACTACGGCTACGCCCGACTCGAGGCCGCCGCCCAACGCGCGCTGCGCATCGGCTCGCCCAGCTATCGCAGCGTTGCCTCCATCCTCAAGACCGGCCTCGATCGGCTCGCCGCCGAGGAGACGCCGGACACCCCGCCGTTGCCGATGCACGAGAACGTCCGCGGCCCCGGCTACTACCACTGACCTCAACCAAAGGAGAACACCTATGCTGACACAGCAAACCCTCGACAAGCTCCACACCCTGCGCCTCTACGGCATGCTCCAGGGCTTCGAGCAGCAACTCGGTCAGCCGGAAGCTCACGAGCTCGCCTTCGAAGAGCGCTTCGCGCTCCTGCTCGACCGCGAGCTGCTCGTGCGCGACAACCGCCGGCTCGCCCGCCTGCTGAAGGCGGCGCGGCTGCGCATCGGCAACGCCTGCATCGAGGACATCGACTACCGGCATGCCCGCGGCCTGAAGCGCGCGCAAATCGCTCAGCTCGGCGGCGGCCAGTGGATCTATCAGAAGCACAATCTGCTGCTCACAGGGCCGACCGGCACCGGCAAGACCTACTTGGCCTGCGCCCTTGGCAACCAAGCCTGCCGCCAGCGCCTGGCGACCCGCTACTTCCGCGTGCCGCGCCTGCTCGAGCAGATCGCAGTGGCCCGCGGTGACGGGTCCTATCCCCGGCTCATGAAGCAGATCGCCAGCGCTGATCTGCTCATCCTGGACGACCTCGCCATCGCCCCGCTGACGGGCTCCCAGCGAAACGACCTCATGGAGCTCATCGAGGACCGTCACGGACTGCGCTCAACCCTCGTCGCAAGCCAACTTCCCGTCGAGCGCTGGCACGACTACCTCGCCGACCCCACGTTGGCTGACGCCATCCTCGATCGCCTCCTGCACAACGCCCACCGGCCCCCACTGAAGGGCGCCTCCATGCGAAAGAACGACGAGCCGAAACTTGACTGATCGTGACCGATAGGACTCAATGACCAACCACCAGCGCAACCCGCTCGAGAAGGCGGTCACGATCAGCGGAATGGCCGGTCACGTTCACCGGAATGCGCAAACGTTGCAGAACGGTTCGGGCAGGAACACTCGATGGCCGAACTGAGGGATGCGGTCCTCGAAGATGCGAATACTCTGGAATGTGTCCATCGCTCCATGCGCCAGGCACTGTTGCCCGAGGTCCTTTTCCACGACCCTGAGTTTGCCTGCGGCATCACCACCACACGATCGTTAACTGGGTGGACAATACATCGCATAGCATGCAAACAGGCCCGCCTGAACGCCCTAGGGAAGAGGTTTTACAGAAAACTTGTTAGTGACCAACAAGCGCG
>REEU01000263.1 GCA_007694905.1 Gammaproteobacteria bacterium
TTCGCCGAAGGCGATCGGCGCACTGTCGGGGTACGCATCCGGAAGACCCAATGCCGACCTGAGCAGCTGACCGGGAGTCGTCAACATACCCACTTTCTGATACCCAGAATCACCCACCCGGGTCGCGGGCGCAGTCACCGCCACATCTGTGTTGTCTTCCATGAACTCAAACAGCGTATGCAGCCCCGAGGCAGACAGGACAGCATCGGGGTTGAGAAACAACACATAAGGCGTGTTCGCCTTTTCAAAACCAAGATTGCAGCCTCTGGCAAACCCGAGATTTTCCCGACTACGGACCACTGTCACCCACGGGAAGTCCTGTTCGATCAGCGACGCGGTATTGTCCGCGCTGTCGTTATCAACCACGACGCATCGATTGAATCCGGAACTTGCGGTCGATTCGAGCGCTTCCAGCGTCGCGCCAATCGTGCCCGCAGAATTGTAGGTAACGATCACGGTGGTTACGCGCGCGTGACCGTCGGAAGCTGCTGATATAAGATCTTCGCGTCGGGCATTCATAAACAGACACTAGTAAACATTTACCGCTATAGTACTGCTTGCTGGCCTGCAGAAAACAGAGGCGGATCGCAGAAACCCTTATTCACCAAACTCCAACGCGCCAGGTCCCAGCTCCGTATGCCACAGCAGATAGACATACGTCCACTTAGAGAGGACGATCTACCGTCCGTCGCAGCACTTTATGAACAGTTGTTCCGGGGTGGCGGAGACCAGGCCAGCCCTGAACTGATTCACGCTATAGATCGACTTTTCCTCTCCACGCCGGTGCATGATCCTGAGATACCCTCGCTGGTACTGCATGTCGATGCGAAACTTGCTGGGTTCCAGGGTGTGCAGGTGCGTCAGTGTATGATCGACACCCGCCCGGTGCGCCTGGCCTCACTCGGTCCGCTCTTCGTCATACCCGAATTGCGAGCTCGCGCCGCGGGCGCGCAGTTGCTGAAGCGAACGATGGCGGGCGCCCAGGAGCTGAGCGCCTCAGACGGCGCGTCGGAAGACATCCGTCGCCTGTGGGAGCGCTTGGGCGGAACCATGGCGGTGACGCAGTCGATCGAGTGGACGATCGCGCTCGCGCCTGCTCGTCTTCTGTTCGAGGAAATGGCCTCTCATCACCGCGTCCTGGTGAGGGCGCCGGCGAAAGCGCTGAAACTGGTTGCCCCCCTGGGGGATCGCATGCTCGCTCGGCGATGGCAGCCGATGCTTCATCGTCCAGCCGGCAGTCATGCTGAGACACAGCCGTTGACAACAGAACGTTTTCTTGAGCTCTCCGAAGAACTGTCCTCCGGCGCTGCTTTCCGAGTAGTGTACGCTCATGAGGTGGCAGAGTGGATTTTCGAGCAGCTGACCGCGTTCTCTTGTCGCGGGGAGCTGTTGGCGAGAGAAGTCCTGCTGCGGGGCAAGCCGATCGGTGCCTACATCGCCTATCACACGCCAGCAGGCAAGGTGATGACGATGAACATCCAGGCGCGTCCTGCAGATATGCACAAGGTGCTCGGCATGCTGCTTCAGGAGGCGAAATCACGAAACGCCCTGGCCGTCACGGGGCGACTTGAGGGCAATCTGCCCGCCGCATTGATGCCGTATCGAGCACATTATCGCTATGGCACGCGCGTGCTGATCGACAGTCGACACCGCGAGATCCTGCATGCCATCAGTGCGCTCGATACCAACCTGTCCAGAATCGATGGCGAATGGCTGATGGATCTGCGCAACCAGCCCTATGCTTGAGTCAGCGGCCCACGCTCCACTCAGTAGGGCATCCTCGGGTTTTCATTCAGAACTCGCTCCAGGCGAGCGGCCACCCTGCCCAGCAGCGGCTGTCGCCAATTCCTGGCCAAGCACCAACGCAAGCGCGCCGTCGGCCCAAAATACTGCTGCAAGGGCGCCGGCCAGGCTTGGGTCTTTGAGACAAACTGCTGCTTGAAAGGGCTTATCCCGGTCAGGTCGTAATGCGTCAACCCCCGCGCCCGCGCGATATCCATCGCCGCAAGGTGCAAGGGGTAATTTGGCTTAGCATGCCTGACTTCCGGCTGCCTGAGCATCCCGCCCCAGCCGTAATACATACGCGAGCCGACTACCGTATTCAGCACTGCGGCAACAGGCTGGCCATGGAGCGACGCAAGCAGACAGTAAAGCTTATCCGCTTGACCGAACACATCCCAAAGGTAACGGAAATACGACAGCTGGAAACGCGGGAAACCGTGGAATTCTGAGGTTTCCGCATAAAGCTTATGGAAGGTCTCCAGACCTTCATGCCCGACGTTATGAATCGACAGTTCGGCCTGGCCCTTGTGCCCCCCGGAATAACGGCGCACGTTGTAGTGCATGCTCGCCAGCAACGCCTCTCGGGTACTCTGGAGCGAGACGACACAGGACTGCCGCTGTGCGGGGGCGATGGGCAGTGGCGCCCAGCCGAACCGCATCAGGTCACTGCCGCACTTCGATTGAGTCGGGAACAACTCTACCCGGAGCCCGGCGTACCCACGCCTTTTCGCATGTACCAATATCGCCTTGCCGATATCCTCAGCCGCCTCCGCATGGCGGGTTGACACCAGCGGCCCGCGCAGCAAGAGACTGAGGCGGCCCAGCCGGCTCCTGCGGTGCAGCAGCTGGGCCCCGGCAACAATCTCGCCTCGGTCGCGAATCACCACCCGCGCAGTGCCGAAACCGTAGTCGGCCCGATGCCGCGCGAAACCCGCACACTGCTCATGATGACCTTCCGGGTGGCCGGCGACAAAGGCGTCCCATTCGTCGTCGGGCACTTCCTGGGTTCCCATGACTGTCTCGCCGAACCTGGTTGGCTTTCAGCGGAAGCGCGCTCGACGGCCCGCCCGTCTGATCAATCCGGCGGGCAGTCGGAAAAACGGACGCAATGCAGGACGTGACTCCAGGCGCTGTACGCCCGCTGCCATGCTCGACAGCATCGTCCAAGCCGAGCGCCGCAAGACACGGCCCGCCCCGACCCGAATGGCCCCGGTCATGAAGTTGCGTTTGTAGCGACTCAGGTCCTTGCCGAGATCGATGTGCCGCAGGCCCGCCGCAGCCGCGTGCTCTGCCAATCGATACAGCAGCAGCAGCCCAGGCGAGTATCGGCTGAAGCTGTCCTCGTAGCAGGGAAACCACCAGTGCCAGACGTCCCGGCTGCGCAGTCCGAAATGCGCGGCAATACACTGCCCGTCGGCATACAGACTGGACAGCACAGCCTGGAATCCCTGCGCTTCCTGCTGGGCGAACAGGTCTTCCAGCAGTGCGCGTGTCCAGGGTGCCTGAGTGAAGAAGTCGTACGCGCCGCTCTCGCGGCATTGCTGGGATTTCAGCTCTATCACGCGCTCGAACACCCGACGATCCAGGTCATGGGCGACAAACTCGATAGGGCCGATCTCACGTTCGAGTTTGCGCATTCGGCGACGGACGGTCTTGAGTTCGGTGCCGCCAAGCGCCAGCCGCTGGGATTCATAGTGCTCGAACCCCTGCGACACCTCCATGATTGGCGACTCTTCCACGGCAGTCATCCAGGGCGAAAACATCGATTGAGACACAGGTAGATGGTCGAATTGCCACTGGACAAGGCCACATCCCTGAAGCAGTTCGACCGGATCCAGGGACAGGCCCGGTTCCGCAATCAGTCCATGGTAGTCCGACAACCCCAGCCCTACCGGCCGTCCGACGCCCCGGGGTCGCCGCTGAAAAGGGAAAAAACCCACCACGCGGTTCTCTTCCTCAAGCAAAGCAATGCGGACATCACCCCTGACGGAAGCCACAGCGTCGATAAATCCCAGACAGAAATACGGGCTGGCGAGATCCGGGGCTGCCGCCTGCAAGGCCTGCCAGCGCTCTCGCAGCGAGGCATCCAGATCACTCACTGGAATCACGGTTACACGCATGAGGTAAATAATGACACGGAACACACAGCCTGGCACGACGACCAGTTATCATTCATCTG
>REEU01000039.1 GCA_007694905.1 Gammaproteobacteria bacterium
ACAACATGCTGCACAACGGTTTTGAATGGCCAGCCGAGACGATCGGCAAGTTTTCAAACCGCATCGCATCCGAGAAATGGCCGGAAGCCTGGTTCACGAGCGCTGATCGGGACGGTAAACCGTGGCTCTATTACATGTCCCCGGAATTCTGCTCACACTGCGTCGACTTGATCGATGGCATCATCGACGGCACCGGCCGGTATTTGAAGGAGCGCGGCGGGTGATTTTTCAGGGAAGGGTTTCATGGCGGTAACCGGCATTAACAGCGAGGATCGACTGGTTCAGGCCACCTTCGCCGAGCACCTGGAAACGGTGCTAGGCTGGGAAAACGTTTATGCTTGGAACCACGAGGTGCTCGGGCCGGACGGCACGCTGGGACGCAAGGACACGACCGAGGCGGTTCTGACTCGCGACCTGCGCGCAGCCCTTCACCGCCTCAACCCCGACTTGCCCAGTCCGGCTCTCGAGGATGCGATCCGTGCCCTGACAGTTTATGATGTCAGCCGGTCCATGGTGCAGCACAACCGCGACTTCTACCGCATGCTCCGCGGTGGCGTACCCGTCGCCTACCGCGATGCGCAAGGCCGCCAGAAGTCCGCCCGTGCCAGGGTGATCGACTTCGACAACGCCCCAGGTGCCAACCGCTTTCTCGCGGTGCGCGAGTTGAAGCTGACGGGGATCCGGACGCCCAACTACAACCGCCGCGCCGATCTGGTCTGCTTCGTGAACGGCCTGCCGCTAGTCTTCATCGAGCTGAAGGCTATCTACAAGAACATCCGGGCGGGGTTCGACGGCAACCTGCGCGACTACATGGACGAAAACGTCATCGCCCATGCGTTCCATCACAACGCCTTCCTGATCGTGTCGAACGGCGACCGCGCCCGCTACGGCTCGATCACCAGCGCGTGGGAGCACTTCAACGAATGGAAGCGGCTCGAGGAGGCGGATGAAGGCAGCGTCGATGCGGAGCGTCTTCTGAACGGCATGTTGGCGCATGACCGGCTGCTCGATCTGGTCGAGAACTTCATCCTGTTCGATGAGAGCAAGGCGGGCGCCGCGCGCAAGGTCGTGGCGAGAAACCATCAGGTGCTGGGCGTGAACCGCGCCGTGGCCTCGGTCGCACGGCAGGAGGCGATCAAGGCGGAGATCCCGCCCGGAGAACGCCTGCGGCACCGCGTGGTCGAGCTACCGCTGGAACGCAAGGCGCCGGCGAAGCGCAGGAAGGGCGACCAGGCGCTTGTGACGGCGGAAACGGCGCTGCCATCCTTCATCCCCGAAGGCCCGGTCGACATAATCGAGCGGGCGCACCCCGATCTGGGCCGGCTGGGCGTGTTCTGGCACACGCAGGGCAGCGGCAAGTCCTATTCCATGGCCTTCTTCGCCGAGAAGGTGCGGCGCAAGGTGCCGGGTAATTTCACCTTCCTGCTGATGACCGACCGGAACGATCTCGACAGCCAGATCTACAAGACCTTCGTGGGCTGCGGCATTGCCGGGAACGATACCCCGCGCGCGGCCTCCGGCGATGATCTGGAACGGATCCTGAAGGAGAACAACCAGTACGTCTTCAGCCTGATCCACAAGTTCAACAAGGACGTGGACCCGAAGAAGCCCTACAGCGAGCGCGACGACATCATCGTGATCTCGGACGAGGCGCACCGCACGCAGGCAGGGCGGCTGGCGCGCAACATGCGCCTTGCGCTGCCCAATGCCGCGTTCATCGGCTTCACTGGCACGCCGCTGTTCAAACAGGACGAAATTACCAAACGCATCTTCGGCGAATATGTCTCGCGCTACGACTTCAAGCGGTCCGAGGAAGACGGGGCCACCGTCAAGCTGGTCTACGAGAACCGGGGCGAGAAGCTGGGTGTCGCCAAGACGGATCTGAACGAACGGATTGCCGAGAAGATCGAGGAGGCGGAACTCGACCCCGATCAGGCGGCGCTCCTCGATAAGCTGCTCGGGAAGGACTACGAGGTCATCACCGCCGATGAGCGGCTCGACAAGATCGCAGCCGATTTCGTGGAACACTGCGCAACGAGGTGGGAATCCGGGAAATCCCTGTTTGTTTGCATCGACAAGATCACCTGCGCCCGGATGCACCAGATGATCGTCCCGAGATGGCGGGCGAAAGCCGCAGAAGTCAGGGCGGCGGCGGATGCCAAGCAAGCCCAAGCGGATACCACGGTCGATGAATCCTTGCGCGCTGTCCTCGCGCAAGAGGCGCATGAATTGGATGCGCAGGCAACGTGGCTCGCGGAAACCATCGTCGAGATCATTATAAGCGAAGCGCAGAACGAGGTCGCAGACTTCAAGAAATGGGGGTTCGACATCATCCCGCACCGTGCCCTGATGAAGCAGGGCTTCGATACCGGTAATGGTGAGCGGATCGATGTCGAGACGGCCTTCAAGAACCCCAAGCACCCGTTCCGCGTCGCAATCGTCTGTGCGATGTGGCTGACCGGCTTCGACGTGGAATGTCTGTCGACGCTCTATATCGACAAGCCGATGAAGGCGCACACGCTGATGCAGGCCATAGCGCGCGCGAACAGGGTGTATCCTGGCAAGGACTTCGGCCTGATTGTCGACTACAATGGGATGCTGGCCAGCCTGCGAGCCGCGCTGGCTCAGTACGCGCTAGGCGATGATGGCACAGGCGGAGAAGAGATCATCGCCCCCATCGAGGAGAGGGTGCAGGCGCTGCTCGAAGCTATCGAGGCGACCGAGGCGCATTTGCGCGGCATCGGTTTCGATCCAAGCGTGCTGCTCGGTTCGAAGGGCTTTGTGCGCATCAAGGGTTTGAAGGACGGCGTCGAAGCCGTCTATTCAACGGATGAGGCCAAGCGGCGCTTCGAGATTCTCGCACGGCAGGTGTTCATCCGCTTCAAGGCGCTGCTGATGGAGCCCAGCGCTTGGGCATACGCCGAACGACACGACAACATCGAAGCAATCTACAAGAAGCTGACCGAGCGGCGCGACACGGCTGACGTGACAGAGCTGTTGAAGGAGTTGCACCGGATCGTCAACGAGGCCATCCGGACGCAGGCGCCAGGAGATGACCAAGCCGAGGGACTGACCTTCGACCTCAGTCAGATCGATCTTGAAAAGCTGCGTGATGAATTCGCAAAGAAGGTCAGACGCAAAGCGACCGCGCTTCAGGACATCCGAGACATCGTCGAACAGAAACTCGCCGAGATGCTGGCGCGCAATCCCGCAAGGATGGACTATCAGGTGAAGTACGAGGCGATCATCGCCGACTACAATCGGGAGAAAGACCGAACCACCATCGAGGAGACCTTCCGTCGACTGGTCGAGCTCGTGAACAGTCTGGACGAGGAACAGAAGCGCGCAACGAAGGAGGGGCTTGGCGAGGATGAACTCGCGCTTTTCGACCTGCTGCTCAAGGATAACCTGGACAAGACGTCTCGTGAGCGGGTGAAGCAGGCGAGCCGCGACCTCCTGGCCTCCATAAAGATGCGCCTGGCCGAACTCGATCGCTTCTGGGAGAAGGAACAGACCAAGGCAGACGTCGAGGTCTTCATCTTGGACGAGGTCTTCGCAAGTCTCCCGTCACCCCCGTTCACGCCCGATGAAAAGAAAGCACTTGCCGCAAGCGTCTACGCCCACGTGTGGCAACAGGCCGTGAATGGTGGCTTCGCGCAGGCGGCATAGGGCCGTTCGCTGATCGTTCGATCCGGGTTCCAGCAGCTTGGCAAACGGAACTGCAAACCGCGCGCAGGCGCATCCAGTTTAAATCTCTTGATTTCAATAGCATGGGCTCTGAACCGGAACGGAGGCGGTTAACAGGTCCGGAGAATATCGGGCCGGAGAGAACACCTGTGCGCCTTTCGAGGCGTGGGCCGGTTAACAGCCCCACCCGCATAACCCTCGAAAACAACGGAAAAATCCGGCCACAGCCGGATCGGGAGAACGCTTTCGCGAGGGCAAGTGGCGGA
>REEU01000276.1 GCA_007694905.1 Gammaproteobacteria bacterium
CGGCGCGCTCGTAGGCCGCGAGTTTCACCACCTGGTCGTGGCTGGCCGAGGACGGCTTCCAATCCTTTGGATCAGCCCCAAAACCGCCGAACGCCGTAACGGTCGAACAGATCCTCGTTGCTGACCAGCGGGATACCCTCGATTTGGGCCTGCGCGATCAGCATTCGATCGAAAGGGTCACGATGCGGGCCAGGCAGAAGCCCCGCCAGCCTCGCATGCGCCACGGAGATCCCCAACTCCTGGAACCGTTGTCCACGGATGATCTCCGGCAATCGCTCCGCCACCTCCACTGCACCGGGCAGTTTCCCAATGCGCACCTTGGTCGATATCTCCCAAGCCGACGCCGCGCTCACCAAGACAACCGTCGCTTCGTCGCCGATCCGTGCGCGACTTGCCAGCGGCAGGCGCGAGTCGCCATCCAGCCACCAGAGCAGCGCATGCGTGTCCAAGAGCAGTGTCAAGACCGCTCCCAAGCCGCAAGCTCTTCTTCAGGCAGCGGCTCGAAGAAGCGCTCGTCGACCACCGCCCGACCCTTCATCGCGCCAAAGCGGCGCTCCTGAGGCTTCGTTTCAATCGGCGTGAGCCGCGCCACCGGTCGGCCGGCACGAGCGATCACGATCTCCTCTCCCTGCGCGGCGCGCTCGATCAGCTTGGAGAGATGCGTCTTGGCATCGTGCACGTTCACTTGCGCCATGAGTTCCTCCTCCTTGGCTAAGTCCATACGACTAAGACTAAACGCGAGCGCTCGAATGTCAAGGGAGCGGTCCCTGCCGGCGGACGCCTGCGTCCAGCACCACACGCCCCCTCGGCCGATCGGCCTTGGGTGCACCCACCCCAGCGTAGGGTCTTTGAGATACGGCCGAACGAGGCGTGGTTGACTCGCCACCTGCCTGCGGACTAGAGCGGTAGCCAGTCAACCTGCGGAAAGAGGTACGCGATGAAGAATCTGTTGGAATGCATCACGGTCAATCCGGACATCTTCGGATCCGGCCCCGGCCTCGGCCCAGCGAAAGCAGACGCGGTACTGGTCATTGATCCGGATCGAGTGCTGTCCGGATCGATCGCCCTTCAATTTCTCGAGCCGACAGCAGCTGACCGCAAAGCAGACGTAATCAACTGAGCTTTGACGGCAACGTCGGCGGACTCGCAGCTCCACGAAATGTTCCGTATCGGGTACTGGGAAGACCTCGCAGTTGAGCCGTGGGTGTATCGGCGGGAGAGGATGCCAGGGCTAGCCAGATTCACGGCGGTCGACGAACACGCGACTGTTCATCGGGCGGATCCAGGTCTCTCCGCCCTGTCTGAGACCAAGTTCCATCAGCCGTTGTTTCGGCAGTTCGGCATGCAGCATTTCCCGGGCGCCATCGGCCCTCAATTCCACGCGCGCGGTGGGTCCGACGACGGAGACGAGTTCGATCGTGGCGTGCAGAGATCCCTGCTGGTCCTCGGCGGGCAGCAACTCGATGTCGTGTGGACGCACGCACACCCATCCTGGACGGGAATTCTCCCCCTGATGCTCAGGGGTCACGACTGTCAGATTGCCGATACCGATACGGGCCTTGCCGTTCGCGATCCGGGCATGGAACAGGTTCACGTTGCCGAGAAATCCGTACACGAACGGATTCGCAGGTTTGTCGTACACATCCTCGGGGGTACCGTCCTGCTCGACGCGTCCCTCGTTCATCACCACCACGCGATCGGACACCTCCAGGGCCTCTTCCTGATCATGGGTGACGAATACGCTCGTGACCTGGATCTCATCGTGCAGCCTCCGCAGCCAGCGGCGCAGTTCGGCGCGCACCTTCGCATCCAAGGCGCCAAACGGTTCGTCGAGCAACAGCACGCGCGGCTCGACCGCGAGCGCACGCGCCAATGCGATGCGTTGCCGTTGCCCTCCCGACAGCTGGGAGGGGTAGCGGTCCGCCGTCCAGCCCAGCTGGACGAGGTCGAGCAGTTCGGTGACACGCTTGCGGATGGCCGCCTTGCCCGGGCGTTCCCGCCACGGCTTGACCGTGAGGCCGAACGCGACGTTATCGAAGACGTTCATGTGCTGGAACAGTGCGTAATGCTGGAACACGAATCCGACGCTGCGGTGGCTGATGTGCAGGTTGGTGATGTCCTGGCCATTCACCCGGATCTGCCCCGCGTCCGGCCTCTCCAACCCGGCGATGAGCCGCAGCAGCGTGGTCTTGCCCGATCCTGATGGGCCAAGGAGGGCGGTGAGTTGCCCCTCGGACAGCGACAGACTGATATCGTCGACCGCGACGAAACCGCCGAAGCGCTTACTGAGTCGTTCGAGTTCGATCGTCATCGTGATTTCCTCTTCGTCGCTCGCCGTCTGGTGCTCAGGACACCCTTCCACGTTGTTCCTGCCACTCGACGAAACTCTTCACGGCGATCGTGACCAGTGCCAATCCGGTCAGCAGTGACGACACGGCGAAAGCGGCGGTGAACATGTATTCGTTGTAAAGGACCTCAATGTGCAGCGGCATCGTGTTCGTTTCGCCGCGAATGCGCCCGGAGACGACTGCGACCGCCCCGAACTCGCCCATGGCTCTGGCGTTGCAGAGGATGATTCCGTAGATCAATCCCCACTTGATGTTGGGAAGCGTGACGCGCCAGAAGGTCTGCCAGCCGTTCGCTCCGAGAGTGAGCGCGGATTCCTCGTCATCGCGCCCCTGCTGCTGCATCAACGGGATCAATTCGCGGGCTACGAACGGCAGGGTGCCGAAGGCGCTCACGATGATGATGCCGGGCACGGCGTAGATGATGCGCAGCTCGTTCTCCAGCAACCACGGTCCGAGCCAACCCTGCGCACCCACGAGAATCACGAAAATCAGCCCGACCACGACCGGGGAGATGGCGAACGGAAGATCGATGATCGAGATGAGAAGCGGCTTGCCCCGGAAATCGAACTTGGCGATGGACCAGGCCGCCGCAATGCCGAACACCACGTTGGCCGGCACGACGATCACGACCACCAGCAAGGTGAGACGGATGGCCGCAAGGGCATCGGGCTCGGTAATCGAATCCAGCCAGACGCGCAGCCCGTGCTCGAAGGCACCGTAGATGACGACGAGCAAGGGCAGCACCAGAAAGAGTGCCAGGAAGGTCAGGGCGGTCGTGATCAGGGTCCAGCGCAGCCAGGCCGGTTCGTCGGTGGCCGATTGCCAGTGCTCGGCCGCGGGGGCTGCGGGGGTTCCCGGTGCAACAAGGACTTCGGTGTTCATCGTATTCCCCTAGCTCAGGCCCGCCGCGCCGCCCACCACTGCAAGGCATTGATCAGCAACAGCAGAACGAAGGCCGCCAGCAGCATGACCGTGCCAATGGCGGCGGCACCGGCGTAGTCATACTGCTCGGTCTTCGCGACGATCAGCAGCGGCGTGATCTCTGTTCGGAAAGGCAGGTTGCCGGAAATGAAGATGACCGATCCGTATTCGCCGACCGCCCTCGCGAAGGCAAGCGCGTAGCCGGTAAGCAGTGCGGGCAGGAGCGCCGGCAGTACCACCCGCGTCAGGGTGGTGAATCGGCCTGCGCCGAGGCTCGCGGCCGCTTCCTCGATCTCCGGCTTCAGATCCTTGATCACGGGCTGGACGGTGCGGACGACGAACGGCAGGCCGATGTACGTGAGCGCAACCACCACGCCCAGCCAGGTGTAGGCGACGCGCACACCCATGATCTCCAGGTGCTGTCCTACCCAGCCCGTCGAGGCATAGAGGGTCACGAGGGCGATGCCGGCCACGGCGGTCGGAAGTGCAAAGGGCAAGTCGACCAGCGCATCGACGAGACGCCGCCCCGGGAAGCGGTATCGCACCAACACCCAGGCGACGAGGGTGCCGAACACCAGGTTGATAGTGGCACCGATCAGGGAGGCACCGAAGGAGAGTTTGTACGATGCGACCACCTGTGGATGACTGACTGCGGC
>REEU01000038.1 GCA_007694905.1 Gammaproteobacteria bacterium
CCTCCACATCTTGCGCAGTGCTGGCGCGGATGGCGCGGGCTTCGCGGGCCTTCGCCTGGAGGCGGTCAAACCAGTGCTGCCGCAGGATTTGTGGCACGGGAACTTGCAGGCTCTCAAGCTTCTTCAATCCCAACGTTCGGTTTCGTCCCGCCCCGCCGGGGGAGGCTTCGCCCAGCTTCTGCAGCCCTTCTGGCGTTGAGAAGTAGAACCGCAGGAATTCCACGGTGGCCGTCTCGCGCGCGGGCACACATGACAGGAAGCGGTGTGATCCAACGCGGCCTTCATCTTCTGGCTGAGCGACAGCCACAGCGCCTTCCCAAGCGAAAACGATGTTGAACAGAAGATCGCCGGCGCAGATGCGGAACAGCTTCTTGTTGCCGACCTCTGCGCCAGGCAGGTCAGGTTTGTGGAAAGTACCGCGGCCGAACGATCGGACGCCGAGCTCAGGGTAGCTGGCATCAAGATCGATTTCGACGGGCCTGCGCACCAAGGGCGCAACCTCGGCCATGGGGCGCAAGGGGGCGCCGTCGATGGCGCGCTGGAAGGCTTTCAGCAGCAGCGCCTGCGTTTCGCGCTCTGCCGCCTCGATGGCGTTGCGGCGTTCGTTCGCCAACGCCGCGACCCGGTCGAGCTTTTCGACGATGCGGCGCTGTTCGTCGAGCGAAGGCAGAGGCACCGTCATCTTCAGGAATTTCGCTTCTTTCATGCGAACGCGATTTGTCGAACCCTCGCTCGCTCGGCGACATAGATCGATGAACTCGGGCGTGCGCGAATACCATTCGAAGAAATGTGGCAGCACCGTCGAAGCGTCGATGTTGAAGCAGGGGAAATCATTGCTGACCAGTGCACCGTCCAGTTCCTCTGGAACGATCCCGAACGCTCCATGACGCGCGTCGATCCTGGAGATCAGGAACTGACCTGCCTTGGCGCAGTACTGTCGGGCGGCAGCAATCGCGCTCCCCGGAACTTCGCCGCGCAGCGTCAGACCCTTTCCCCACAGACGCGCGGTGATCTGCTTGTAATTTTCATCTGGCTTTACCGGGACCCAGTCCTCTGACTTGGTCAGAAACCTGTCGATGGTTATTGTCCGCGACATCACACCCGCTCCGCCAGCACGGCTTTGATCTCGTCCATGATGCCGAGGATTCGCTGTTCCTGTGCGATGATCGCGTCAACAATCTCGGCGGGCGCGCGGTGATCCGCGACCTCGCCGGAATGGGGGTTCTTGATGTCCAGGTTGCAGGCCACAATGCGATCCTGCGCGTCGCGCTGGATCAGATCAGCGGCGGAGACCTTCCAGGCGCGCTCGTTCGGCTCGCGCTTCTTCCACCAGGCGAGGCAGTCCGCAAACTCCTCATAGGCCATGGGCGCGGTCTTCGAGTACTTCTTGCGGCCCTCCGGCAGCGGCATCTCGTAGTACCAGATGTCCTTCGTCGGTCCGGTCGTGTCGAAGAAGATCAGGTTTGCCGGGATGTCCGTGTAGGGCGCGAAAACCCCCTCGCGCAGGCGGACCACCGTGTGCAGGTTGAACTTCTCGAGCAGGTCCGCCTTGATCCGCGCCGAGATGCCATCGCCGAACAGCGTGCCGTGCGGAACGACGACCGCGGCCCGCCCGCGCCCGGCGCGCTTCAGCCGCCGCATGATCAGTTGCAGGAACAGCAGCGCCGTTTCGGCCGTGCGCCGGTCCTCGGGGAAGTTGTTGAGGATGCCTGCCTCCTCCTCGCCGCCGAATGGCGGATTGGTCAGGATGACATTGACCCGCTGATCCTCGCCGATCTCGGCCAGGCGGAAGCGAAGGGCATTGCCAGGGTCGATGCGCGGGGCATGCAGCCCGTGAAGCAGTAGGTTGAGCTGGGACAGCAGGAACGGCAGCGACTTGGCCTCGCCGCCGAAGAAGCTGTCTTCCTGGAGGATGCGCCGCTTCTCGACTGTATCGGCCTCGCGCTCAAGATGGAGGAACGCCTCGGTCAGAAATCCCCCGGTGCCACATGCCGGGTCGAGGATGGTTTCGCCCAGCTTGGGGTCGGTCACCTCGACCATGAACCGCACGACCGGCCGGGGCGTGTAGAACTCGCCCGAGTCCCCTGCAGCGTCGCGCATCTCGCGCAGCAGCGTCTCGTAGAGGCGGCCGAGGGTGTGAACTTCTTCCGAGGAATCGAAATGGATGCCGTCGATCAGGTTGACCACGTCGCGCAGCAGGTAGCCGCTCTCCATCCGGTTGGCGAAGCCCTGGAAGACGGTCGCGATCACGTCGCGCCGCTCGCGCCGCCCGTTGTCGCCGCGCAAGCCCCGGAGATAGGCGAAGAGCCCCGGGCCGCGGGTGCCGTCCGGGCGCTCTGTCATCTCGGAAACTAGGAACGACAGAAGGTCGGGACCGGTGATACCGTCGGCATCCGCCGCCCAATCGCGCCAGCGATAAGGGGCCTCGATGATCGAGCGATAGTCTTTTCCTGCGAGTTCGGCGCGTCCCTCCTCGATCCGCTCCATGTCGTCGAGGAACTTCAGGAACATGATCCAGGTGAGCATCGGCAACCGATCAAGGTCGCCGTTCAGCCCCTTGTCCTTCCGCATGATCTTGCGCGCGGACTTGATGATGCTGTCGAGACGCTGGGCAGTGGTCAGTTGCTTCGGCGCAGCCTTCTTTCGGGCGGTTGTAGCCAAGATAGAGCTCCTTCAATTCAAGCGGTGTAGAGCAGACGCTGCAGCTCGGTGACGGCGCTGCGCAGCTCCTTGCCCCCGCCGAAGCGGGCGGCGATTTCTATGACGTTGCCCCACTCGTTGAACGGGGGCACTTCCAAGATGTCGGGCAGCTTGAACTGGGCACTGCCATGTTCGGCATACTTTTCAAGCACGGCATCCAGAACTTCGCGGGCATCCGGTCCGAAGCGGTCCAGAAACTCGTCCTGCTCCCTCACCAGACGGTCAGCGCGCTCGCGCCGGGTGCGCAGCGGCGCGTTATAGGCGAGATGGCAAAGGAGATCGAACGGGTCGGTCTCCGGCTTTCCGACTGCATCAGCGAGGGAATCGAGGTCGATGCCCTTTTCCTCGAGCCGCTCGACGATTTCCGCCCGGCGTTCGGGATCGAGCCAGTCCGTGCGCAGTTCCGACGCATTGGGGTAGAGTGTGCGAACCTTATCGCCAGTGTAATCGGTGAGCTGGCGGCAGGCGAGTTGCCGACCGTCGGAATCGAGTTCGTACACGAGGTGCCGGACGATCGCGACCTCGCCGCCGTCGACATAGAACTTGCGGGGCCCGTTCTCGCCCTCGTCCCCCAGCTCGACCGGTCCATCCGGGATATCGGGCCCTTCAGGAAAATCGTCCGGATCCGGCGCCACTTCTTCGATCTCGCGCTCTTCCACGATGTCGCCGTCCGCATTGATCACCGCTTCGTCCTCGCGGACGGGATCGCCGTCAAAGGCGGGATCCGCGAACATGCGCGTCGCGGTTCCGGTGTAGTCGATGATGTTGAAGGCGAGCTTGCCGTAGTCGGGCCGGAGACGGGTGCCCCGTCCGATGATCTGCTTGAACTCGGGCATGGAGCCCACGACCCGCGCGAGCACGACGTTCTTGCAGGTCGGGGCGTCCACGCCAGTCGTGAGAAGCTGCGACGTGGTGAGGATGACCGGCGTCTGGGTTTCGACATCCTGAAACTTCGCCCGGTGTGCGCTCCCGACATCCCCCTCGTCGGACGTCACGCGGCAAACGTAGTCGGGATGGTCCTTCACTAGATCGGTGTTCAGAGCTGCGAGCGCCTGCCGCATCTCGAGCGCGTGCTCCTGGTCGACGCAGAAGACGATGGTCTTGGCGAAGCGGTCGGTCTCGGCCATGAAGCCCGCGAGATGTCTCGCAATGGCCTGCGTTCGTGCACGCAGCGCCACGACCCGCTCGAAGTCCCGCGTGGAGTATTCGGCGTCGGGGATT
>REEU01000208.1 GCA_007694905.1 Gammaproteobacteria bacterium
TGACGTCCGCGCAGCGGGCGTCGCGATCTGCGTCACGTCCGAACGCGGCGGCAGTACTCGATCGCAACGCCGCCCTGCGGGCGACGTTCGCTCCCACTGAAGCTATCAAGCGCGGAGACACGCCAAGTTGCCTGCCATGGCTGCTGGCGCTGCTGCTCGTGCTCATGACGCCCTTCGCCCGCGCAGAGCTGGCCGCCAACGTGGACCGCCAGCTCATCGACGAGAACGACGTCCTGGTCCTGGAAGTCCGCTACAGCGGCCAGCTGCGCAGCGCCGACCTCCGCTTCGAACGCCTGGAGCAGGACTTCGTCATTCTCAACCAGCAACGGGGCCACCAGCTGCAGCTCATCGAGGGCCGGCCCCATGCGCAGACCAGCTGGACCCTGACGCTGCAGCCGAAACGCCGCGGCGCGCTGCTCATCCCGCCATTCACGGTCGAAGGTGCAAGCACGCAGCCCATCACGATCACTGTCACCGAGCCGACGCCCCAGGCACGCCGCGAACTGGCGGAATGGGTGTTCATGGAAAGCGACGTCAGCGCCGACTCCGTATGGGTCCAGGAGCAATTCACCTATCGCGTTCGTCTGTTCTACTCCGAGGAGGCCGTCCTGTTCGGTGAGCTGCCGCCCATGCCCCGTTTCGAAGAGGCCGTGGTGGAAACCATGGGGGGGCCCAGCAACCGCATGGAGACTCGCAACGGTCGCCGCTATCAGGTCATCGAGCGACGCTACGCCATCATTCCCCAGCGCAGCGGCGAACTGAGGCTGCCGCCGGAATCCTTCGTCGGTGCCGTACGCGTCACCCAGCAGGGCGCCGTTCGCCGCCGCAATCTGCGTCTCACCACAGACGGACACCAGATCGACGTTCGCCCGCAGCCCGACGCCTGGCCCGCCGACGCGACCTGGCTGCCGGCCCGCGATCTGCGCCTGACGGATGCCTTCGACCCGCAGCCGCCACGCTTCCGCCAGGGAGAGCCACTGACCCGGACCCTGATGCTTCAGGCCCGTGGCCTGGCAGCCAGCGCCCTGCCTGAACTGGACTTCGGGCAGACGCCTGGCGTGCGCGTGTATCCCGAGCCCGCCATCCTCGACGAAGATCGCCAGGGCGAAGGGCTGGTGGCCACGCGCATTCAGAGTTCCACCTTGATCGCCCAGGTGGTGGATTTCATTGAACTGCCGGAGATCAGCGTCCTCTGGTGGGACCTCGACACGGATGAGATCCGCCGCGCCGTCGTCCCGAGCCGCCGGTTTCCGGTTGCACCTTCGACCCTCGCGCCTGCCCCGCCTGAACAGCAGGCTCCGAAGCCGACTCCTGCTGCCCCCGAAGCGGACGTCGCACCGGGAACGCCCATCGGCGAGGTCCGCTCCTTCCCGATGCTTACGCTGCTGGCGGTCATGCTGTGGGTCGGGACGATCGGGTTCTGGTTCTGGCACGCTCATCGTCGGCGCCAGCACCCGGCATCTGCAGCACCTGCACCGACCCACTCCAGTTCCAGCCGCGAGCGCAGCGCTGTCCTGAACGCCTGCCATGCCAACGACCCGGCTGCGGCGCGACCCGCTCTGGAGCGCTGGATCCGTGCGCATGGTGGTCACGGTGAAACACTGCTGGACGCATTGCCCGCAAAACAGCGGGCCGAGTTGACGCCGATACTGAGGGAACTGGACCGGGCCCTGTACGCACCCGCGCCGGACCGCAGCTGGAGCGGGCGCGACCTGGCGGCCTGGGTCAAGCGGCATCCACATCCCACGGCGCAACGGGCGCAGCGAAGGCCTGCGCTGCCTCCGCTTTACGCGCCGGACCCAAACTGACGCCCTCTCCCACAGCGCTTGATTCGAACGTTCCGCCAGTGGGAGCTAACGTCGCCCTTAGGGCGGCGTTGCGATTGCGGACTACCGCCGGATTCCGACGTGCCGCGGATCGCGACGCCCGCTTTGCGGACGTCAGCTCCCACTGACGCCTCAAGTTTATCGCCGTTGTTCCTTGCTCGACCTTCAGGCCTTCAGAGATTTGCTGACCACCTCGTAGATGTCCCGGGACAGATCCTCCACCGCCGCGACACGTTCCAGCGCCGCCCGCATCTTCGCCTGACGGGCCTCGTCGTAGCGCTGCCAGCGGGTGAGCGGCGTCAGCAGACGCGCACCGATCTGCGGATTGCTCGCATTGAGATCGATCACCCAGTCCACCAGAAACGCGTAGCCACTGCCGTCTTCGGCGTGGAAACAGACCGGATTCTGGCTGCAGAACGCACCGACCAAGGATCGGATCTTGTTCGGATTGCGGGCGTCGAAGGCCTCGTGTTTCGTGAGCGCCTTCACCCGGCCCAAGGTACCCGGCGCCGCCGACAGCGCCTGGGTCGCGAACCATTGGTCCACCACCAGCGCTTCGCTGCGGTAACGGTCGAGGAAGTCAGCGAGCAACCGCTCCGCCACCGGTGCGGCCGCTTCCCGCTTCGACCAGGCCACGACCCTGAGCGCCGCCAGGCGGTCGGTCATGTTGTCGGCGTGCTTATACTGCTGTTCGGCAAGCTCGAGGCCGTCTCCTTCCGGCGCAAGCACCAGATAGGCAAGCGCCAGATTGCACAGCGTACGACGCGCGAAACCCACTGCGTCAGGCGTGTAATCCCCTTCGCGGTTGGCCTCGAAAATGGCCAGGAGACGCTCTGCGAACCGCGTACCGATCCGCTCCCTGAGCCCTTCCCGCGCCGCATGCAGACCTGCCACGTCCACCACGTGCATCTGCTGACCGAGATACTCCTCCGCCGGTAGCGTCAGCAGCGCCGCCAACAGCGCCTTCGCCTCGCCGTCGTCCGGCGCCAGCAGCGCCGCCTCCAGAAGCCGGCCCACCACGCCCTCGAGCCGGTTGTCGAACTCCTGTTCCGGATTCGCCACCCGCTCCAGGATCAGTTCGCTGAAGAAGGTCTGCGCCGCATCCCAGCGAGCGAACCCATCCGCATCCGAGGCCATCTGCACGATCAGGTCTTCGCGCCGGTGGCGCATCCCCACGCGGATGGGTGCAGAAAAATCACGCAGGAAGGACAGCACCGGGCGCGCCGGAACGTTCCGGAACAGGAAGGTCTGCTCCGCTTCCTTCAGATGCAGGACCAGGGTCCCATCGCCTTTTGGATTCTCCACCTCGGTGGCCGACTCGACGGTCACGTCGAAGCCGTTCGCCCGGCCCGCATCGCCGAGCATCTCGATACCGTCCTGGCCGATCAGGCCCACCGCCACAGGAATGTGGAACGGCTGCTTCTCGGGCTGCCCGGGCGTCGCCGGGCAGCTCTGACGCAGCGTCAGGCGATAATCCAAGGTGACATCGTCGTAGTGCTCCTCGACTTCGACGCGCGGTGTTCCTGCCTGGCTGTACCAGAGCCGGAACTGCTGCAGATCGACCCCGCTCGCCTCCTCCATGGCCGCGACGAAGTCGTCACAGGTGACCGCCTCACCGTCGTGGCGCTCGAAGTACAGATCGGAGCCCTTGCGGAAGCGCTCCGGTCCGAGCAGCGTGTGGATCATGCCCACAACCGCCGCACCCTTCTCGTATACCGTCAGGGTGTAGAAGTTGGAGATTTCAATGTAGCTGTCCGGGCGCACCGGATGCGCCATCGGACCTGCGTCTTCGGCGAACTGCATGGTGCGCAGGACGTTCACGTCCTCTATGCGCTTGATGGTCGGCGAGTTCTGATCGGCGGAGAACTGGGAATCGCGCAGAACGGTGAAGCCCTCCTTCAAGGAGAGCTGGAACCAATCCCGGCAGGTGATGCGGTTGCCGGTCCAGTTGTGAAAGTACTCGTGCGCCACCACCGCCTCGACGCGCTGGAACCCGGCATCGGTGGTCGTCTCCTTCGATGCCAGCACGCAGGAGGTGTTGAAGATGTTCAGATCCTTGTTCTC
>REEU01000037.1 GCA_007694905.1 Gammaproteobacteria bacterium
TGTGGGAGCGCCCAGGCCGCCGCAGGCGGACGGGCCGAGCTTTCGGCGTGGCGCTCTGGACATGGACCAGTCGGCGATCGCTGCGTCGCCTTCGGCGCCTGCAGTCTCCCACAGCGACTCGTTCGAGCATGGCCTGTGGGAGAGTCCAGGACGCGCGCAGCGCGGACGGACCGATGCACGTGGCGCTTGGGGCCGGACCAGTCGGCGATCGCGACGCCGGCCTGCGGCCGACGTAGGCTCCCACTGACGTAACGCGGGATGAGGGGTGTAGGCGCGACAGGGGCGAAGGGGTGGGTATGATGGCCGCCTGTCGAAGATGAGGAGGACGTGATGACCCAAACGCGCGCGGTGATCGAGTGCATCGAAGCCGGACCGGAGGATGCGGATGCGAGCATCCTGCTGCTGCACGGGCTCGGGGCGGACGGTCACGATCTCGAGGGCATCGTGCCGCATCTGAACCTGCCCGCGGACGCCCGCTGGCGCTTCATCTTCCCGAACGCGCCCGAGCGGCCCGTGACCATCAACAACGGCATGCGCATGCGCGCCTGGTACGACATCGACCCCGCCGCGGGTCCCGACAGCGGCCGCGACGACATCGCCGCCTCCACCGCGCAGACGGCAGCGCTGATCGACCGGGAGAAGGAACGCGGCGTCCCGTCGCAGCGCATCGTGGTCGGCGGCTTCTCCCAGGGTGGCGTGATCGCGCTGGAAACGGGGCTCGGCTACCCGACCCGGCTCGCCGGCATCGTCGCCCTGTCCACCTACCTCCACGACCACGCCAATGTGGCCGAGCGCCTGAGCCTGGCGAATGCGGAGGCGCCCATCTTCATGGCCCACGGGCTGATGGATCCCATGATCCCGGTGCAGCGCGCAGCCATCGCCCGCTCGACCCTGACCGACCTCGGCTACGAGATTGCCTGGCAGGAATACCCCATGGGCCACGAGATCTGCATGGAGGAGCTCAACGCGCTGTCACAATGGCTGACGGAGCGGCTGGGGGCCTGACACGGCCGGAAGGATCGTATCCACTACGCTGAGCGGGAGGTTAGACTGCCGCGGGGATGAAAAAGGGGAAACCGCCCGAGATGGAGTTCGATCAAGCCGACAACCCTGATCTGGCCTGGGATCTTGCCGAATTCGGCAACAAGCGCCGGGCCACCGACTTCGTGCGCATGTTCGAAGAAACGCTGTGCGTGTATTCCGGCGCGGTGGAACAGCTCTATACGAACTACGACATCTTCTACCCTGAGGAAGAAGGGCGGCGGATGGTCATCCTCCCCGACCCGACGGCCTACCACGACACCTTTTTCGGCATCCCGCCGGAAGCGGTGCTGGAGACCGGGCTGTACATCATTCCCGGCGACCTGATCGAGAAGCCTGGCCTGTATCTGACGAACCTGCTCGCGGACCGCAGCATGGGCCCACGACAGGTGCAGTTCGAAGCCGGCGTCCGGGCCATCATGGCCAAGCGACCCGAGAACGACCCCTTTCTGCCGGTGCTGGTGAAGGGTGACCTGCGGGAGCTGGAGGAGCAGTGGCCGGTGCTGCACCTGCATCGCATCAAGCTCGGCGGCCTGGGGCATCGGTCGTCCCTCGAACGCAAGGACATCCAGAACGTGATCACCGAGAAGCTGGAGACGCTGTTCCGGCTGTCTCACGGCTGAGCGTCGGACATTGGCCTTCGGCGCGCCTTTCACCATCGCGATCCCCGACTCGGAGCTGGACGAGCTCCGCCGGCGTCTTCGCGCCACCCGCTGGCCAGACAGCATCAGCGACGACTGGGCGGATGGCACCGATCAGGCCTGGCTCCAGGACATGTGTGCGTATTGGGGGGAAACCTTCGACTGGCGCGCCGAGGAGCAGGCGCTGAACCGCTTTGATCAGTTCCAGGGCGAGATCGACGGCCAGCACCTGCATTTCATCCATCAGCGTTCGCCGGAGCCGGATGCCCGCACGCTGCTGCTGATCCACGGCTGGCCCGGTTCCTTCACCGAGTTCCGGCACATCATCGACGCGCTGACCGACCCGGTGGCCCACGGCGGTCGCGCCGAGGACGCATTCCACGTGGTGGCCCCGTCGCTGCCCGGCTACGGCTTCTCCGTCCCGCCGAAGCAGCACGGCGTCAACGGTCGCCGCTGCGCCGAGCTGCTGCAGGGGCTGATGGCCGCACTCGGCTACGAGCGCTACTACGCCCAGGGCGGCGACTGGGGCGCCCACATCTCCACCTGGCTCGGGGCTATCGACCCGGCCTGCGTCGGGATTCATCTGAACCTGGTGTTCGCGCCGAAGCCGCGGGACGGGGATCCCTTCGCCGACGTGACGGAGGCCCAGCGCGAACGTCTGGAGGCCAGCCAACTGCGGACGGTGAACGGTCTCGGCTACCAGGAGATTCAAGGCACGCGCCCGCAGACGCTGGGCTACGGGCTGACGGATTCGCCGGTGGGGCTCGCGGCCTGGATCCTGGAGAAGTTCCACGGCTGGAGCCATCACGACGGCGATCCGGAGTCGGCCATCAGCCGTGACGACATGCTCACCAACGTGTCGGTGTACTGGTTCACGCGCAGCATCACGTCATCCATGCGTCTTTATTACGAGCAGCGTCAGCATGCGTCGGATCCGCCGGCGCCGCCATATGTGGCCAAGCCGACTGCGGTGGCGGCTTTTCCGGGGGAGCTGTATCTGCCGCCGCCGGCCTGGATCGAGCGCATGTACGATCTGGTGCACTACTCGGTGCAGGCGCGGGGTGGGCACTTCGCGGCGCTGGAGGCTCCGGAACTGCTGCTGGCGGATATCCGCAGCGCCATCGCCGCCATGGGCTGAGGCGCTGGGTTCTGGCTCAGTCGGCGATCGCGACGCCGGCCTGCGGCCGACGTGTGCTCCCACTCGTGTCGCGCAGGAGTCCGGCAAACGCAGTGGGAGCGCACGTCCGCGCAGCGGGCGTGGCGTTGGGCGTGGCGCTGGGGTCGGGACCAGTCGGCGATCGCGACGCCGGCCTGCGGCCGACGTGTGCTCCCACTCGTGTCGCGCAGGAGTCCGGCAAACGCAGTGGGAGCGCACGTCCGCGCAGCGGGCGTGGCGATGGGGTCCTGATCAGGCCGTGATTGCGACAGAGCGGGCGGGCAGCAGGCCCGAACAGCGTTTTGCCGCGCTCGGCCGCGTGCTTTATCCTTGCGCCCCATTTCGGGAACCGCTAAGCCGGTTCCCCTGTCGCGGAGCCTGACATCATCGTGCCCCATCGAGTCTTCATCGATGGCCAGGCCGGCACCACGGGTCTGGAAATCCACGCCCGGCTGGCCCAGCGATCCGACATCAATCTGCTCGAGGTGGACCCTGCCCGGCGCAAAGACGCCGCCGCGCGCGCGGAACTGCTGAATGCCGCCGAGGTGGTGATCCTCTGTCTCCCGGACGATGCCGCCCGGGAGGCGGTGGCGCTGATCGAGAATCCGGCCGTCCGGGTGCTGGATGCGAGCACGGCCTACCGGGTGGCCCGGGACTGGGTCTACGGGCTGGCGGAACTGACTCCGGGCCAGCGTACCGCCATCGCCGGGGCCCGGCGGGTGTCGAATCCGGGCTGTTATCCCACCGGCTTCGTGCTGGCGCTGCGACCGCTGATCGAAGCCGGGCTGATCGACCCGGGTGCGGCCATCTGCGTGCATGCGCTGTCCGGCTATTCCGGCGGTGGCCGTGCGCTGGTGGATCGCTACAAGGCGCAGGCACTGGAGGGCGTGGACGCCATCCATGCGCCGCGGCCCTACGCGCTCACGCTCAACCACAAGCACCTGCCCGAGATGCGTCAGTACGCCGGGCTGGCCGAGGCGCCGCTGTTCACGCCCATGGTGGGGCACTACTACAAAGGCATGCTGGTGCAGATCC
>REEU01000085.1 GCA_007694905.1 Gammaproteobacteria bacterium
CGTAGCGTCGACGATGCGAAGATCGGAGGCGCCAAGCTGCTCCGCCAGTGCCTCGACTGAGATCAAAAACTGTGGGTTGTGGTAGTCAGCCATTGCGGATCTCCTGGCGACACTGGGTGGCTCAGGCCACAGCATGCCTGGGATTTGACGAATGGTGGACCCCGGCTGGTCACGTCCATGCGCCCATTTTTCATGGCAAACTGTCACGCGACCGTGATGTCAATGGCGAAGTAGAGAATCTTATGAGAGAGACGTACCTAGCGGGTACTGTGGACCCCGCACTTGCCGATGGCGCCGAGCCGCGCCGGAGTCCCACGGATCGGCCGGATTTCCAGACCGTGGCCGCGACGCGCTACGCCCGCCGCGATGTCCTGCGCGGCGGTCTCGCCCTGGCGGTCGCCAGCCTGTTCGCGCCGTCAGCGCTGCGTTCGGCGGTTGCTGCTGAATCTGGGCTGTCCGCCCCGCCGAGCGCGCGGCTCGGCTTCGATGCGGTCCCGGTCAGCGCCGCCGACACGCTGGTGGTGCCGGATGGCTATCGGACCCAGGTGCTGCTGCCCTGGGGCGAGCCGATCACCGGAAGCCATCCGGAGTTCACGCAGGAGAACAGTGGCGCGGAACAGGCCATGCAGATGGGCATGCATCACGACGGCATGCACTTTTTCCCCATCGAAGGCGAGCACCCGCATCAGGGCAGCTCCGACGACGGCCTGCTGGTGACGAATCACGAGTACATGGAACCGCGCCTGCTGCATGCGGCTGCCCGGGGCCGCGAGGTCTCGGCCTTCGACGTCCTGCTGCACGAGGACGGCAGTCGCGACCCGGACCAGGTCCTGAAGGAGATGAACGCCCATGGCGTCAGCGTCGTGCACATCAAGCGCGGCGACGGCGGTGACTGGGCAAGTATTCGCTGCCGGCGCAATCGCCGCCTGACGCCCGAGACCCCGGTGACCATCGGTGGGCCGCTTGCCGGCGATCCGCGCATGCGGACGCCCTACAGCCCGGACGGCACCCGCGCCCGCGGCACGCTCAACAACTGCTCTCACGGCGTTACGCCCTGGAACACCTACCTCGCCTGTGAGGAGAACTGGTGGCTCTACTTCCACCACGAGGGCGATGACGCACCAGCAAGCCTCGCGCGCTACAACGTCGGCCGCTTCAACATCTGGCGCTGGCACCTGGCGGCAGCGAACGCGGGTGAGGAGGCCGACCGCTATCTGCGCTTCGATGCGACCTCGCGAGGCGACGATGCAGCATCGGACTACCGCAATGAAGCGCACACCTTCGGCTATGTGGTGGAGTTCGACCCATTCGACCCGGACAGTGTCCCGGTCAAGCGCACCCACCTCGGTCGCTTCTCCCACGAAGGCGTGGTTTTTGCGCCGGCGCGGGAGGGCAGGCCGGTGGTGCTCTACAGCGGTGACGACTCACCGTTCGAGTACATCTACAAGTTCGTTTCCAGCCGCCCCTATGACGCGGCCACGGCAGATGGCTCGCTGCTCGACGAGGGCACGCTTTACGCCGCCCGCTTCGACGAAGACGGCTCCGGTAAGTGGCTGGCCCTGGCTCCGGGCGAGAACGGACTTAAGGCCGAGAACGGCTTTGCCACGGTGGCCGATGTTCTGCTCAACAGCCGCGGCGCGGCGGACATCGCCGGTGCCACGCCCATGGACCGTCCGGAGTGGGGAGCGGTGGATCCCGCGACCGGTGCGGTCTATTTCACCCTGACCAACAACAAGCGCCGCAGCGCTGAGCAGGTCGATGCCGTCAATCCTCGGAAGCACAACCACTTCGGCCAGATCGTCCGCTGGCACGAGGCGGACGACGACCACGCTGCGACCGCGTTCAGCTGGGAACTGTTCGTGCTCGCCGGCGACGAGGACGACAGCCGCGATCTGGCCGGAGAGCCGCTCACTGCGGACAGCCGCTTCGCCATGCCCGACGGCCTCTACTTCGATGCCGACCGCCGCCTGTGGATCCAGACCGATATCGCCGATGCCGATCAGAATCAGGGCCCCTACGCGCCCATGGGCAACAACGCCATGCTCTGCGCCGATCCGGACACGGGCGAGATCCGCCGGTTTCTCACCGGCCCTGTAGGCCAGGAAATCACCGGCTGCGTCAGCACGCCGGATCAGACGACGCTGTTCATCAACGTTCAGCATCCCGGCGCGACCACATCAAAGGAGGACTTCGCCGCCGGCCGCTCCAGCAGCCGCTGGCCGGACTACGGTGACGGCCCGCCGCGCTCCGCCACCGTCGCCATCACCCGCGGCGACGGCGGCAAGATCGGCAGCTGACGGAGCACTTGTGGGGCACTTGCGGGGGCAGACCAAAGCACGTCCTGGGCAGCGAGTGCCTGTGACGTAGTTCCTGGTCACGCATGCGCCGACGAGGTGCAACGCGGTGTCCGGGCCGCAGGCAAGCTCCGGCGTGCCGGACCACCGGAGGGCGCGGCCTGTATGGCCGCCGGGCGGTGTTGCGTCCGCTCGACGTGGGGCCCGCCACGCCTTCGCGAACGCGCCTTGCCCGGCAGCCATACAGGCTCGCGCACAGACTGCGAACTTCGGGTTCGGGACACTAGATTTGTGCAAAAGAAGCGAGCGCGCGCGACTGCAGGTGACGCTCCCGGCTCTCGATCTCCATCAGGTCCTGAAACAGCGCCTTGGCGTTGCGCGTTTCCGCTCGGTCTCTCAGATGGGGTAGCAGTCGATCCATGAAGGTATCGATTTCGCAGACCAGGCTGTCGATCGAAAGCTGATCTGATTCGCGCGTCTGTAGCGACGCGATCAGGTCGCTGGGTTCCTCGGGAAACGGAATCTGGAACCACTGTTCGAGCAGCGTAGGGTCGGCATTCTGTTGATACGACACGAGGGCGGTGGCGCGCCGAGACTGGTGTTCGGCCAGATGCTCGAGATTCAGCTTCCTGCGTTCGTCGGCCGCCTGATGACCGAGTGCTTCCAGCACTTGCGCGATCTGCTCATGCATCTCAGAAAGGACGCTCAGCACATGACCGACATTCTCATACCCGAGCAGGCGATCCATCAGGTCTCTCCCCTCAGCAACATGTCCTGAGTCTTCGAGATCGCACGTCGAGGATTCAGTTTCCTGGGACAGAAAGCGACGCAGTTCATGACGCCTCGGCACCGAAAGAGCCGGAATGGATCATCGAGGGCGGCGAGCCGCTCGCTCGTGTCTGTATCCCTGCTGTCGGCCAGGAATCGAAAGCTGCCGAGCAGGCCGGCGGGCCCCACGTAGGTCTCGGGGTTCCACCACCAGGAGGGGCAGGCCGATGTGCAGCAGCCGCACTGGATGCATTCGTAGAGTCCGTCGAGCCGCGCACGCTCCTGCGGAGACTGCAGACGTTCCTGTTCCGGCGGCGGATCCGAGTTGATCAGCCATGGCTTGACCGATTTGTACTGTTGCCAGAACAGCTCCATGTCGACGACAAGGTCGCGAATGACCGGCATGCCCGGTAGCGGTCGTAGCGTCAGGGCATCGGAGGGCGCCAGCTTCTGACCGGATGGCAGCGTGCCGCCTTCGAGGACGTCTGACACCTGCGTGATGCAGGCAAGCGTGTTTGCACCGTTGATGTTCATGCCGTCGGATCCGCAGACACCTTCGCGACAGCTGCGCCTGTACGTCAGCGTGGGATCACGCTCCTTGAGTAGCTCGAGCACATCGAGAACCATCAAGTCCCGTTTGTCGGGTGATTCGAAGATGTAGTCCTGCATACGTGGCGCGTCGTCGAGCTCAGGGTTGTAGCGATAGATGCTGACTTTCATGCGCTGTATCCGGCGGGATCGAACGGAAGGCATTCCGGCCGGGAAGTGAGTGAAAGCGGGTCGCTGCCCGGGACAGTGGCTCGTTCGAAAGGGTTCTGCTTCGTCATCACGAGCTGCCTGAGTGAGCCGGTACTTGCGTTCGCCTCAGCCTGCAGGCATGCGGGATGTACATCGGTACGTCAGCGTACACAGCCCGACGCTGGCTGCTTTGGGGCTGTGGGCGGCTTTGGGGAGCGGCTTTGGGGCGGCTTTGGGGTCAGACCAAAGCAAGTCATTGATTTGCCGAAGGACGGAGCTCCGAAGTGCGCGGTTTGCAGCCCCTGTAACAGCCGTCTGAGGTGCAAAGAGCGCTTTCCAAGGCTTCAGGGGCTCGCCAGGAGGCGCCGGCCGCGACCGTTCCGTTACCATACCCGCTCGGCCGCATGTGCGGCGCAGCGACCAGGAGGCAACGTGGCTGAACTCAGGCTCGGCGTGCTGGATCAGGCGCCGGTGTATCCGGGTGAGACGCCACGGGACGCCTTCGATCACAGCCTGGAGCTGATCCGCCGCGCGGAAGCGATCGGCTATCACCGCTACTGGGTCGCCGAGCACCATGCGATGGATGCGCTGGCCTGCGCGTCACCGGAAATCCTGATCACCTGGCTGGCTAGCGCGACGGAGCGGATCCGGGTGGGCTCTGGCGGCGTGATGCTGCCGCACTACTCTCCGTTCAAGGTGGCCGAGTGGTTCCGGACGCTGGAGAACCTGTTCCCCGGGCGCATGGATCTCGGTCTCGGGCGCGCGCCGGGTGGCGACGGGCGGACGGCCTCCGCACTGGCCTACGGCAACCGCCTCGGGGTGGAGTACTACCCGAACAAGCTGCTCGATCTGGCCGCGTTCGTCAGCGGTGCGCGCGCCCATACCGAAGCGTTCGCCGGTCTGGAAGCGACCCCGAAGGCGCCGACCACTCCGGAACTCTGGATCCTGGCCTCGAGCCCAGACAGCGCGCGCATCGCTGCCGAGTTCGGCATGGCGCTGTCATTCGCCCACTTCATCTCACCGCAGGCCGCCGCACCGATCATGGCCGAGTACCGCAGCAACTTCCGCCCCGGTGTCCTCGAGGCGCCTTACAGCTCGGTGGGCGTGTTCGCGATCTGCGCGGAGGACGAGACCAACGCGGACGTGTTCCGGCGCATGCGGGAGCTGCAGCGCATGCGCCAGCGGCGCGGGATCGCAGGCGAGCCGAGTCGGGAGGAGGCCCTCGCCCATCCGTTCACGGAGGCGGAACTGTCCGCCATGCGCAGCCGGCGTTCGCGGCGTCTGATCGGAACGCCGGTTGAAATCCGGCGTGAGATCACCGAGCTGGCCCGAGCCTGCGAAGCGGACGAGGTGGTCGTGCTCACCAACACGCCGTGTTTTGCCGACCGGCTGCGATCCTACGACCTCCTCGCGGAGGCGTTTTCGCTCGGCAGCGCCCCCGTGCGCGGACAGACCACGGCAAGCCTCTGAACTTTCGAATGGGATATCGTGTTGACCGTGGACGCCTCGGGCGATTTGCAAGACGGCAAGGGAGAGAGTCAGTGACCGTTCGCAACCTCATCAGCGGCCTGGGCGTGGCCGTAACGCTGCTCGCCGGCACCGTGCACGCCGAGGCACCCCGGTACCTGGACCCGGCCGACGACGAGGCGGTCCTGTCCGCCCTGGATGGCGACGCCGGCCTGCTGTTTCTGGAGGGGGACGCGCAGATCGCGGCGTTCCGGAACATCGATGCTTTGGCGCCGGTGCGGCAGGTGGCGAGCGGTGCACAGGTGCGCTCATTGCCGGAGGCAGCACGGGATTTCTCCGAACTCCGCTACGAGGTGAACGGTGAGCAGCACGATCTCGATCACTTCATGCGCCACAACCACGTCGGCGGGCTGCTGCTGCTCCTTGACGGTGACATCGTTTTCGAGCGCTATGGCCTCGGTAATTCCCGCGCTACCCGCTGGGTGTCGTTCTCGGTGACCAAGTCCGTGGTCTCCCTGCTGGTGGGCGCGGCCATCGAAGAGGGCTATATCGCCAGCGTCGATGATCCGGTGACCGATTACCTGCCCCAGTTGCGGGATAGCGCCTACGAGGGCGTCAGTATCCGCAACGTGCTGCAGATGGCCTCCGGGACCGACTGGAACGAGGACTATGCCGACCCGGAATCCGATGTGGCGAGCGCGCCCTCCGACATGCTGGACCTGATGCGTTTCCTGGGCGCGAAGCCGCGGCTCGCGGAGCCCGGTGCGGTCTTCAACTACAACACCGGAGAGACCAATCTCGCAGGCGCCATCGTCCGGGCCGCCGTCGGCAATAACCTGGGCGCCTATCTGTCCAGGACGATCTGGCAGCCCTGGGGTATGGAGGACGATGCCACCTGGATGGCCCACGGACCCCAGGGCGGCGAGTGGGGCGGCTGCTGCATCGCGCCCACTTTGCGGGACTGGGGTCGGCTGGGTTTGTTCCTGCTCGCGGACGGCGTGCTCGACGACGGTACCCGGGTGCTCCCCGAGGGCTGGCTGAGCGAGTCTATGACCCCTTCAGCCGCGGCGGACTACTATGGCTACCTCTGGTGGCTTCGGAGCGAGGGGCGTTATTTTGCGGTCGGCATTTTCGGTCAGGCCATCTACGTCGACCCTGAAGCGCGGTTGATCATCGCGGTGCAGAGCGCCTGGCCGCAGGCCACCAGTGAGGTCTTCGGCGCCCACCGGGATGCGTTTTTCGCTGCGGTCGCAGCCACGCTCGCGGACTGAGGCCCCGTGCGGGGTCAGACCCGAGTCAGTCACCTTCAAGCAGTTGGAGTCAGATCATGAGCGACATCACCGCGCGCTTGCAGTCTCTCCGGGCCCAGGTCGCAGAGCTTGCGCAGATGGTGGGCCACGAGCAGGCGGACACTGCACAGGCGCTGGCTGGCAAGTTGGACGAAGCGCTCGAGCAGCTGGCGCAGGAATTGTCGTCGCGGCAGGGCACACCGCCGGGTGGGAACAACAAAGTGACCTGGGCGCCACGTCAGGAGGTCATGGCCTGCCCCCGATGCAGCCTGCGCAGTTTCCACTTCGAGAAGGGTTCCATCCGATCGACGGGCGACGCTGGTGACGAGTTCGAAGCGCTCTACCGCTGCCGCAGCTGTGGGTTCAGCCAATGGCAGGAGGTCAGCCCCCCGCGCTCAAGGAGTCAGACCAGGGCAAGTCCCTGATTGGTCCGGGAGCTGAGCTCTTGAGCGCGCGGCGGAAAGCGGTTGGAGCAGCATGCTTCCACCAAAAATGCAGCGCCGAAGGCTTCGCCAACGCTCCCGCTAGACATCGGAAGGCAGGCGCCGCCGGCCGTACCGGATGATCGCCACCATGGGCAGGAACATCAGCAACCCGTAGATCGCTGCCGGCATCAGCATCAGGCTGCCATCGAGTCCGGCGACACCGTGCAGGACGGCACCAGCCACCGCGATGCCGAGCACACTGTTCTGAATGCCGATTTCGATGCCGAGGGTGACCACCTGGCGCAGCTGCAGCGCGAGCAGCACCCCGATGCCGAGCCCGGCTGCGGTCATCAGCAGGTTCAGCGCCAGGGTCACGCTGCCGATCTGCAGCCACATGGCGAGGAGTCCCTCGCGGGAATCCCACAGGATCAGCAGGATGATGAGCACGAAGCCGGCAGCGGCTGCGGCGTCGTAGGGTCGCCGGATACGCTCGGCAAAGTTCGGCGCCAGCGCGCGCACGAGCATGCCGAGGGCCACCGGCAGAATGGTGAAATTGAACACCGACCACAGCACCGTACCCACCGGCAGGTGCACCTCCGCACCGGTTCCGACGAACAGCGTCAGGGCGAGCATGGCGTACAGCGGGATCGTCGCGATGACGATCAGGCTGTTGACGGCGGTCAACGTGATGGACAAAGGAACGTCGCCGCGAGCGAGGTGGGAAACAAGATTCGATGTGGTGCCACCGGGACAAGACGCCAGGATCACGAGACCGATGGCGAATTCCGGCGGCAGCTGCCACAGCCACGCAAGCGCGAATCCGACCGCGGGCAGCAACAGCAACTGGCCGCCGAGACCGGCAGCGACGGCTCTAGGATAGTGACGCAGGCGCAGAAAATCGCTCACCGTCAACAGCAGCCCCATGCCGAACATGATCAGCCGCAGGATCCACGGCAGCAGCACATCCACCAGGATGCTGATCTCGTCGTTCATTCCCCCACCCCACGTAGACGTCTTCACCCATGGCTGCACCATCGCGCCAATCCCCACGGGCATCGTATCTCATCGATCCCGTCACGCCGCGACCCCATCCGCGTGGTCAGACCTCCGTCTCGTTCCAGGCGCTTGCGGTGGTCTGACCCACGCATCCAATCAGGGCGCGCTGGTGGACAAGCTCCGGCCCCTGATTCAGGCTCCTGAGCGCAGCAGAGCGGGCAGGGCGAACAGCGGATGACATCGACACTGATCAGACGGGTCCTGGTGAGCAACCGTGGCGAGATCGCCATCCGAATCGCCCGGGCTGCGACCGGTCTCGGCATCGAATCGGTCGGCGTCCACTCGCCGGCCGATGCGCTCGCGCTGCACACCCGAGTCACCACCGAATCGCGGGAAATCGGCAGCGCAAACACCGACCCTGTCGCCACCGACCCTGTCGCCCCCTACCTCGATGTCGAAGCGCTGGTCGCAGTGGCGAAGGCGAGCGGCTGCGATGCGGTCCATCCGGGATATGGCTTCCTCGCCGAGAGCACCCGCTTCGCCCAGCGCTGCGTGGCCGAGGGGCTCACTTTCATCGGCCCGCCACCCGCCGCACTCGAACTCTTCGGCAACAAGCTCCGGGCCCGCGCGCTCGCCGCCGAGGTCGGCATTCCGGTCCTCTCAGGCAGCAGTGAAGGCCTGCGTACGGCAGCAGACGCCGTGACGCTCGCGCGGGAGATCGGCTATCCGGTCATGCTCAAGGCCGCGGCCGGGGGCGGCGGACGCGGCATGCGGGTCGTCGCTGATCCAGCGGCGATGGCGGTTGCCTTCGAACGCTGCCGCAGCGAGGCCGAAGCCGCCTTCGGCGACGGGACGGTCTTCCTCGAGCGGCTCGTCTCGCGGCCGCGGCACATCGAGGTGCAGGTCCTCGGCGACACCCGGGGTTCGGTCATTCACCTCCACGAACGCGACTGCTCGGTCCAGCGCCGCAACCAGAAGGTGATCGAGGTCGCTCCCGCGCCGGGTCTCGATGCCAGGCTTCGCGAGCGCCTGCTCGCCGACGCGACGGCGCTCGCCCGTGCCGGAAACTACGTCAACGCCGGAACCTTCGAGTTTCTGGTCGACCCCGAGACCGGCGGCCACTGGTTCATCGAATGCAATCCGCGCATCCAGGTGGAGCATACGGTCACCGAGCAGGTCACCGGTCTCGATCTGGTCGAGCTGCAGTTCGCCATCGCCTCCGGCGCGTCGCTCGCCGAACTCGGCCTGGGCGAGCAGCGGGCGGTCGGAGCGCCCCGCGGCTTCGCGGTCCAGGCACGGGTCGTCGCCCGCGGCGAGGGGACTCTCACCGCCTACAAGGAGCCGACCGGGCCAGGCATCCGCGTCGATGGCTGCGGCTATGTCGGCCTCAGGCCCCACCCAGGATTCGATCCCCTGCTTGCGAAGGTGATCGGCAGCTCCAGCTCTTCGCGCAGCTACGTCTCAGCGCTGGACCGGACCCTGCACGCGCTCGCGGAATTCCACATCGCCGGGCTGCCGACGAATCTCGCCGAGCTGCGCGCGATTCTCTCCCATCCTGCCGTCCGCAGCGGCGATGCGCGCACCACCCTGCTCGAGGAAGCGCCGGAAACAGCGCGCGAGTCGGCAGCGTCCGAGCGGGGGCCACTCGAGCTGTTCGAGCGTGGGACGCGCGCCGTCGGTGGCGACCGCATGGGCACCGCGACGGCACCCGCGCTGGCACCCGCGGCGCCATCACTGCCAGTCGCCGACGGCCAGCGCGGTATCGAGAGCCCGATGAGCGGAAGCGTGGTCTCGCTCGAAGTCGCGGTCGGCGACCGGGTCTCTGCCGGCGATCCGCTCCTGATTCTCACCGCAATGAAGATGGAAACCGAGATCGCCGCGCCCTGCGCCGGCACCGTCGCCGACCTGCTCGCCCTGCGCCCGGACGACAGCGTCAGCGCCGGTCAGATCATCGCGGTGCTCGAGCCGGGCGAGGCCGAGGCGGGCGCAGACGCTGCATCCGCAGTCGCTTCCCCGGCGCGAAGCTGGGAGCCGCTGCTCGAGGACATCCGCACTCTGCAGGGCATCGCCCAGCAGCGCCTCGCCCCGGGCTCGCAGGAACCGGGAGTGGTTCGCCAGCGCGAGCGCGGCAAGCTCCACTGCCGCGAACGCATCGAGCTGCTGCTCGATGCCGGATCCTTCCGCGAGGTGGGCAGCCTCGCCGGTTTCGCCTCCTACGACGACGACGGCCAGGTCGCCGACTTCACCCCGGCGAACCACGTCGGCGGCTGGGGCACCATCGATGGCCGCCAGGCGGTGGTCTGCGCTGACGACTTCACCTCCCGCGGCGGCCACGCCGACGGTGCGGTCGGCGAGAAGAGCCGTTACCTCGACCGGCTCTCGATCGAGCTCCAGGTGCCGTCGATCAGGCTCCTCGACGGCTCGTCGGGCGGTGGCAGCGTCGCCGCGATGGTCCCGCAGCAGAAACAGGCGGGCGAGCACGGCGCCCGCGAGAGCACCGGCGCAATCCAGGCCGGCCGGCCGCGGGTCGCAGGCAGCGGCGGCTCCTTCCTGCCCGGGCACCTCGGCAGCAGCATGTATGCCGAACAGCTCGCGACGGTTCCCGTGGTCAACCTGCTGCTCGGCAGCGTGGTCGGCATCGGTGCGGCCAAGGCCGTCCTCGGCCACTTCTCGGTGATGGTTCGCGACATCGCCCAGCTGTTCGTGGCCGGCCCGCCGGTGGTCAGTCACGCCATGGGCTACGAGGTCACCAAAGAGGCGCTCGGCGGCTGGCACATCCATTGCTGCAACGGCTCGGTGGACAATCTCGCCGAGACTGAGGCCGATGCGGTGGCTCAGACCCGGCGCTTTCTTTCCTACCTGCCGGCGAATGTCCACGAAACGCCGCCGGTCGCGGCGCCGGACCCGAAGGATCCGCCCGGGCGCCGCGACGAGGCGCTGCTCACCCTGATCCCGCGCAGGCGCACCACCACTTACGACGTGCGTCGGGCGATCCGGATGATCGCCGACGCCGACTCCTTCTTCGAGATCGGCACGCACTGGGGGACCGATCAGGTCACCGGTTTCATCCGCTGCAACGGCCACCCCCTTGGTGTGATCGCCTCCGATAGCCAACACGTCAATGGTGGTGCGCTGACCGCCGACGGCTGCGACAAGCTCAGGCGTCACCTCGACCTCTGCGACACCTTCCACATCCCGATCCTGAACCTGGTCGACAACCCGGGCTTCGCCGTCGGCATCGACCACGAGATCAACGGGACGATCCGCAAGGGCGGCGAGTGGATGGTCGCCTTCGCCCAGGTCGAGGTGCCGATCTTCACCGTGCTGATGCGGCGCAGCTTCGGCGTCGCCGGCAATAACTACGCAACACCGCGTGCCCAGGCCTCGGTCCGGGTCGCCTGGCCGTCGGCGGACGTCGGCGGCATTCCGCCCGAGGGTGGGATCGAAGCGGCCTACAAGCGCCAGCTCGCCGAGGCCGCTGACCCGGCGGCGTTCCGCGCCGAGCTGATGGAGCGGATCGAGAGCGTCCGCGGTCCGGTGGGGCCGCTCAACCGCTTCCAGCTCGAGGAGGTCATCGACCCGCGCGATACCCGGCCGCTGGTCTGCGAATGGGTGCACAACGCCTATCGCATCGTCTCCCAACCGGCACGGCTGCTGCCGCGGCCGGGCGGATTCAGGCCCTGAGGCGACGCAGTCAGGTCATCATCAATCACAGCGGAGAGCGTCAATGAAACTCAACGACAAGGTCGCCGTCATCACCGGTGGCAGCGGTGGAATCGGCAAGGCCATGGCGCGGGCCTTTCTCGAGCAGGGCGCTGCCGCAGTGGTGCTCTCCGATCTCGATGATGCGACGGTGCAGGCCGCTGCCCGCGAGCTCGGCTGCGAAGCCATTGCCTGCGACGTCACCGACGAGCAGGCGGTCATCGCGCTGGTCGATCAGGTCCTCGATCGCCACGGCCGCATCGACCTGTTCTGCTCGAACGCCGGTGCGAGCGGGAACGGCGTCCTGACCGACGCGCCCAACGAGGTGTGGCAGAAACAGTGGGAGCTCCACGTGATGGCGCACGTCTACGCTGCCCGGGCAGTCCTGCCGTCGATGCTCGAACGCGGCGAGGGCTACCTGCTGAACACCGCGTCCGCCGCCGGGCTGCTCGCCGCGATCGGCACCGGCCCGTACACCGTCACCAAGGCGGCGGCGGTCAAGCTCGCCGAGTTTCTCGCGATCACCCACGGCGACGACGGCATCGGCGTCTCGGTCCTTTGCCCGCAGGGCGTCAACACTGCGATGGCCCCGCGCGGGCTCGGCGACGGCCAGACCGACGGCGTCATTGAACCCGAGCAGCTTGCGGCGACCGTGGTCGAAGGACTCGACGCCGAGCGTTTCCATATCCTGCCGCACCCCGAGGTGGAGACCTACGTCCGCCGCAAGGGTGACGACATCGACCGCTGGCTCATCGGGATGCGGCGCCTGCGCCGGCGCTCGCTGGACGCGTGAACGACGCGCTCAGCGGCCGACGTCTGCGCCGCGCAGCCTATCGAATCGGTCAGGAGGAACGGCGGTGTTCAAAGCGTTGCTCGCGCTCGAGGCGCAGGCTGGAGATTGCTTCGTCGCGCCCGCCGCGCCGGAGCGCGCCGGAAGGCTCTACGGCGGGCAGCTTCTCGCGCAGGCGCTCGCCGCGGCGCAGCGCACAGTCGGCGAGGACCGCGACGTGCACTCGCTGCACGCCTACTTCCTGCGCCCCGGCAACGTCGATCACGGCAGCGACATCGAGGTGGAGCGCGTCCGCGACGGCCGGTCGTTCAGCACGCGTAGCGTGCGGAGCCTGCAGCACGGCAAGGAGCTCTTCCGCATGCTCGTCTCCTTCCACGTCTCGGAGCAGGGCGACGCGTTCGCCGGGCACGCGATGCCGGAGGTCCCGCCGCCGGAGGACGTGACGCTCACCTACGACGCGTTCCGCCGTACCCAGGGCGTGGCCGATGACTGGGACGGCGGCGTGCGGCCGATGGACCTTCGCTACGTCAATCCGCCGGATGCGCCGCCCGGCGAGCCCGTGCTCGAGAACCAGCGCGTCTGGGCGCGGATCGACGAGCGGCTGCCCGACGACTGGCCGACGCATTTCGCGGGGCTCGCCTATCTCGCCGACAGCACGCTCGTCGACAGCGTCGTCCTACCCCACGGCCAGCGCTGGCACGACCCGAGGTTGAATGGCGCCAGCCTCGACCACGCGATGTGGTTCCACGGCCGCGCGCGCGCAGACGAATGGTTGCTGTTGGACCAGAGCGTCGAGGCGACAGGCGACGGCCTCGGCCTCGCCGCGGGCCGCTTCTTCGACCGCAGCGGCGCGCTCGTCGCGACCTGTACGCAGCAGGGATTGATCCGCTGGGAGTGAGGCCCGCCCGCGTCGGCCTGCCGCCGGACCCCGGTGCTCAGTCGCCGCCGGACGCGGGCTCGAACACATACGGCTCGCGCGTGCCCTGGGCGCGGATGCGGTACTTGTGCCACTGCCCGCCGCCGTAGTACGCGAGGCTGCCGGGCTCCGCGTCGCCGTGACCGTTGTAGTAGGACAGGCAGTCACGCAGGGGTGCCGTCGCGATGTCTGCCTGCCGGCAGTGCTCGGCGTAGGCGTCTTCCACGTCCTTGCGTACGTCGACGACGGCGTGGCCCTCGTCGCGCATCGTCTCGAGCATCCAGGTGATGTAGTCGCCGTGGCTGTCGATGGCGTCGGTGAAGTTGAAGCTGCCGCCGCCGCCCTGCGGCCCGGAGACGATGAAGAGGTTCGGAAATCCGTGGCTGTGCACGCCGAGGAAGGTGCGCGTGCCTTCGTTCTTCCACTTCTCGCTCAACGAGATGCCGTCGCGGCCGACGACCATGTTGAACGTCGACGTCGCCATCCACTGGAACCCGGTGGCGTAGATCAGCACGTCGAGCGGGTACTCGACACCGTCGTGGACCACGCCGCGCGCGTTGATTCGCTCCACGCCGCGCGGCGCGGTGTCGACGAGGGTCACGTGCGGCAGGTTGAAGGTCGGCAGATACGCGTCGTGGAACGTCGGCCGCTTGCAGCCGTAGGGGTACCAGGGCTTCAGCGCCTCGGCGGTTTTCGGGTCCTCGACGATGGCGTCCACACGGGCGCGGATCTGCTCCATGATCCGGAAGTTCGTATCGAGCTGTTTGCGCACGAGCTCCTCGGGGCTGAGCTCCCGCGCGTGCTGCTTGCGCGCCTTGAAGTCGGGCACCTTGCCCGCGAGGTAGTCGTCGTTGGCCTTCATCGCGGTGCGCCCGGCGGAGATCTTCGCGAAGCGCGCCCGTCGCGCCCGTGCCCAGCCCGGCTCCTGCTGCCATGTCTCGATCTCTTCGGGTGTGGTCGCGCGCTGATCGCGCACGTCGATCGTCGACGGCGTGCGCTGGAAGACGTAGAGCCGGCCGGCGACCTTCGCAAGCTCGGGGATGGCCTGCACCGCCGTCGCACCGGTGCCGATGATGCCGACGGACTTGCCGCTGAGGTCGATGTCGTAGCGCCAGCGCGAGGTGTGGAACGAATCGCCGGTGAAGGTCTGCATGCCCTCGATGCGCGCGAGCTTCGGCGTCGTCAGGATGCCGTTGGCGAGGATGACGTAGCGTGCGCGCATCGCGTCGCCGCGGTCGGTGTGCACGGTCCAGCGCCCCGCAGCCTCGTCCCAGACCGTCTTCTCGACCGTCGTGTGGAAGAGGCAGCGGTCGTAGAAGTCGAGCTTCTCGGCCAGCGTCTGGCAGTACTCGAGGATCTCGAAGCCGGAGGCGAACTTCATCGAAGGGATGTAGCCCATCTCCTCGAGCAGCGGCAGGTAGCTGTAGGACTCGACATCGCAGGCGATGCCCGGATAGCGGTTCCAGTACCAGGTGCCGCCGACATCGCCGCCCTTTTCGCAGAAGCGCACGTCGGTGAAGCCCGCCTCGCGGAGCTTGTACCACAGCAGCAGTCCCGCGAAGCCGGCGCCGACGACGAGGATCTCGCAGGCGTCGGTGAGTGCCTCGCGCGGTACCGGATCCGCCGAGTAGACGTCCTCGAGGTAGCGGGCGAACTCGCCCTCCATCGCGATGTAGTCGGCCGCGCCGCGGCGGGCCTCCTTGTACTCGCGGTAGCGCGCCTGCTCCTCGACGTCGAACACCGCCCCGGGCGGCGGCTCGGGCAGGGTCTTCAGCCGCTTGTCCTCGACGATGTCGTAGCCCTTGCCGGCGATCCGGTCGTTCGCCTGCGCGGCGCGCGTCTCGAAGCGCTTGAGACCCGTCACGGGGTCGATCTTGATTGCCGATCCCATCGTGCTGCCTTCATCCGCTGCGTGAAAAACCGTCCCCGGGCGTTGCCGGGGGCGGATATTCGAGGATACACACATCAATAATGGCGCCTCATCGCCCACGAACCAAGTGCGGCCGTCCGCGGCTGCGGCCTTCCGCCGCCGTGAGGCTCAGATCGCGCGCCCGGCCTCGGCCCAGTAAGGTTCCCGCAGTTTGCGCTTGAAGATCTTGCCGGAGTCTTCACGCGGCAGCGCGCTCTGGAAATCCACCACCTTCGGCACCTTGTAGCCGGCCACGCGCTCACGAAGGTAGGCGCGTACGGCGCTGGCATCGAGGCTCGCATCAGCCTCCGGCTCCACCACCGCACACAGCGCTTCACCGAACTCCTCGTTCGGAATGCCGAACACGGCGCAGTCGTGCACGCCCGGCATGTCGATGAGCACCGCCTCGATCTCAGCCGGATAGATGTTCACGCCACCGGAAATGACCATGTCCTTCTTGCGATCGGAGATGTAGAGGAAGCCGTCCTCATCGAGGTGGCCGATGTCACCGGGCGCGACGAGACCGGCACGATCTGCCTCGACCCGCTTGGCATCATCGTCGTGGTAGGTGAAGTCGGCCGTGTGCAGCAGCCGCGCGGCCACTTCTCCAGTCTCTCCGGCGGGCAGGGGCCGGCCATGGTCATCGAGGATGCGGACCTCTGCATTCGGCAGTGCGCGTCCCACCGTGCCGGGATGGGCCAGCCACTCCTGCGAAGTGCAGAACACCACGGCACCGGTTTCAGTGGAGCCGTAGTACTCATGGATGACCGGACCCCACCATTCGATCATGCGCTGCTTCACGTCCGGCGGACAGGGCGCGGCAGCGTGCACCACGAATTTCAGGGAAGAAAGATCGTAGCGGTTGCGGATCTCCTCAGGCAGCTTCAGCAACCTGACGAACATGGTCGGCACCATGTGCATGTGGGTGACCCGATGCTGCTCGATCAGTGCCAGCAGTTCTTCGGGATCGAAGCGAGCCTCGAGGATGGTGTTGCAGCCGAGGTTGACGCTGGTGAGCCCGTAGGCGTTGGGCGCTGAATGGTACATGGGGCCGGTGATCACCGTGGTGCAGCCCGGCTCGAGACCGAACACCATGAGCAGCGTTTCAAGGGTGGCGGCAGCCTGCTCGGCACTCGGCGCTGAGCGCCGGACGCCCTTCGGCCGTCCGGTGGTGCCGGAGGTGTAGATCATGGTGCCCGGCGGTACCAGTTCCCGCGGCGGCAGAGGCTCGAACTGCTCGAGCCAGCGCCCCCAGGGCTCCATGCCGGACGGGACCTGACAACGCTCAGGCGCCAGGCCATAGGCGGCACGGATCTCTTCAGGCGTTTCCACCACGCGGACCTGTACGCCTTCGGGAATCTCGCCAGCGATGGGCGCGAGCAGATCAGCGTGGATCACCAGCACCTTGGCACCACTGTTGGCGATCACGTAGCCCGCCTCATCGCCCGTGTTGTGCCAGTTCACCGGCACCGGATAGGCACCCAGGCGGCCAGCGGCAATCGATGCCTCGAAAAAAGCGAAGTCATTGCGCAGCATCAGCGCCACTGCATCCCTGTGCCCCACGCCAAGCTCCGCAAGGCCACTGGCGGCCCGCTCACCGCGCTCGATCAACTGCTCAACCGGCACCCGCCGATTCCCGGCAATCACTTCCGCCACGTCGCTGTGCTCCCCTCTCATGGAAAAAGCGTAACGCTCTGACCTGGCCGGATTCTGCATCGAAACGCTTCCCAAGTGCATGGCGCAGCATCGATCAGAAGTCACCCCGAGTTCAGCTGTTCGGCTGCCCGCCGAGCTGCGGGGTCAAGCCGGGCGGGCGTGCAGGAGTCTGGAAGCTGGTGCCGCCGGCACGTCGCCGGTAGCCTCGGATGGAGGGGTTCCTGGGGCGGTGCCGTTTTCGGCCTTAGAGCCGCGGTTTTCGTACCGAAAAGCACTTTCTAAGGAAGATCTTGGCGGGTCTGATAGGCGGGGGGAGGTCAGCCGGAAGCGAGTGCCCCTTAGACCCCGATCAGGAAGGTCGGTATCCACTGGTCAAGGGGAGCCTTTCACCGAGTCAACGTTCAACCGCGGACTCATGAGATCGCGTACTGCTTCGGGGTGGGGCGCCATACCGGCGGGGCGCGTTGATGGATGTGGTCGAGGATCTTGCGGATGACCATGGGGTCCGTCACCTCCGGAGGCGGCCCCGGCAATCCCGGGAACGAAGCCCCGGACGCCCTATTGCGTCTTGCGCACTCCGGCCCATTGCCTGGTCAGCTGCCTGTAAAAGTCGACCTGGCGCTGATGTACACCAGCGTCCATGCCCACTTTTGATGAGCCAGTATTTCCGCATGCCAGTGCGGCGAGAAAAGAATCGTTGAGAATTCCGGCCGGGTTATGAGAGTATTGGTCGGAAGCAGGTGCCCAATGAGAAAAATGACCGTACCACGAGCTCCTGTCGGCTTTTCCCGGCTTCTTTTCTCGTCTGGCGAGGGTTTCCGGCCATTTGCCAGAAACCCCGGTCAACATTTGGAGCGCACGAGGCGACAACAGTGAACCAGCCTGAAAATGGAAATCTAGGATACGCGTGGCTGGTTGCGCAATATCAGTTGCGGGCCATGCCGTTGATGCTGCGCTCGCGCCTTGAATCCAGGGTGCGGGGACGCAAAGCCCAAACCCGCGGTCATGAAACGATCCAGCTGTTTGAGCCGAAATATCACCCAGGCGAGACGCTGGCTGATCAGCTTCTGTTTGCACTCAAGTACGAAGGGGTCAATCTTCAAGTGCTGGCCCTGCTATTCGAGAAAACCGGTGCCGATGAAATCAGCCAGTGGCTGAAATCCACGCCTTCATCTGCCTACGCCAGGCGCGCAGGCTTTCTCTTCGAGTGGCTGACCGGCGCCGAGCTGGAACACGAAACGCCAGAGCGCAGTCGTTATATCCCGGTGCTGGACGACGATCTGCAATTTGCCGCCCCCGAAGGAGAGCGAAACAAGCGCTATCGTGTGATCGACAACCTGCCCGGTTGCCAGCACTTCTGCCCCATGATCCGCAAAAGCGAAGCCTTGCGGCGCTGGACTAGCCGGAACCTCAAAGAAAGCACCCGCAAGATCATCGGAGCCTATGATCCTGATTTGCTGCGTCGCGCCGCCGCGTTTCTTTACCTGAAGGAAACCCAGTCGTCATTCGAGCTCGAGCGTGAGAAGCCCTCGCCCAACAAGGCGCAACGCTTTGCCGACCTGCTCCGGCAGGCCGAGGTAGATGAAGAGCTGACTGTCGAAAAGCTGGCCGAGCTGCAGAACGCCGTCATTGATCCCAGATTCCATGAGTGCTTTTGGCGCAGTGAGCAGAACTGGATCGGGGATGATTTGGGGTACCGCCAGAACATTGCACTGGTGCCGGCACGTCCGGAAGACTTGCCGGAGTTGATGGGAGGGCTTTTGCTCACCGCCAATCGCGCCCGAACTGCCGGCTGGCTAAAGGCGCCGCCACAGGCAAGCGAAGAGTCAAAAATGCAGTTTGATCCAATCATGCTGGCTGCCATGGTCGCGTTCGGCTTTGTCTTTATCCACCCCTTCATGGACGGGAATGGTCGAATTCATCGATATCTCATCCATCACATCCTGGCACAGGCTGGATTTACCCCAACAGGCATCGTTTTGCCGGTTTCGGCCGTCATCCTGGCCAACCTTGACCGCTATCTCGAATGCCTGGAAACGTTTTCCAAGCCTTTAGTGTCACAGACCGAATACGATCCCAGAGCTCCAAAAGTTGGCGCAAAAGGTAACGACGCGGTCTATTTCCGTTTTTTTGACGCCACACCCCAGGCCGAGTTTTTGTATTGGGCGCTGGAGCGAACCGTCACTGAGGACCTGCCGCAGGAAATTGACTTTTTGCTGGGCTTCGACCGTGCCCGCAA
>REEU01000035.1 GCA_007694905.1 Gammaproteobacteria bacterium
GGAGAATCTGATCTATGCCGGTGCGCTTTATCTCAGTGTCTCGCACCGCTCGGTCGGCTGTTCCCCGGCTAAGGCCGATCCAGCGAAGGCAGCAGTGCCATCTATCTCAACTTCGGCAGCCTGGTTCGTTCCAGCCGTCAGTAGCGCTTCGACCCGTCGCCCCCCGGGGCCCGCCACACGATCGGAAACAACGACTCCGGCGGCGGCTCGCCTTCACGCATCTCCGGAAGGTCGCGGTCGTAGGGGGCCAGCCGTGTAACTACGTTGGGCCGCCACACCACATCATCACCCTTCCAGCGCACCGAGAAACCCCGCCGCAGGCCTCGTCGGTGGCCGCCGCAATCCTCCGCCGGGCAGGTGCGCGCACCGCCAAACCCGCGTTAAACCCTCCTAAAGCACGTTAAGTATCGATGCGCGGCCCCACCCGGCCGGGTCAACCTGTGGCTGCGATTCTGGTGCAACGGGACGACAGGAGAGAGACGATGACAAGGTCGGTTCTGGTGGCAGTGTTCGCCATGCTGGGCGTGGCGCTGGCGACGGCTCCCGCTGCAGCGCAGCAGCCGCAGCCCGTCGATCCAATGACGGTATTCCTGATATATCACAAGCTTTCCGGGGAGCCAGTCGACTTCGACGGCATCGCCCGGCAAGCACCTGCAGTGGTGCGCGCGCCGCCCGCGGAGCAAGCGCAGGTCCGGGCACGGTTGGCGGCCGAGCTTCGCCAGCGTTACGAGGACGTCGACCCGCAGGGGCTGTACGCCTTCGCCACCGTGACCATGATGACCTACGCGCGCGGTTCGGGACGACTCGACCTGCATCTCTTCCGGGGCGACACGGTGATGAGCTTCAATCCCTTCACCCACGATCCCGAATGGCGTTTCCCCTACGGCCACGGCCAGGAAGTGCACTACAACCGCAACCTCGAGTTCATCAACCACCAGCAGGCCCGCTTCGTGCCCGTCGCTGACGAGCGCATGCCCTCGGACGCCAGCCGGCAACCCGAGACCACATACTCCGACATCATGGCCACCGTGGCGTTCCGCTTTGTCGACACGGTGCCCCACCACGAGGAGCGGAGAAAGGCGGTGCGTGTCATGGTCGAGGCCGTGAGCCTTGATGGCCGCAATCACCAGAGTTGGTTCGTCCGCAATCGGCCACTGCCCAACCGGCCCTTCCGCGTGGCCGCCGCGGAGGTGACGGCGCCCGTGGCGGGCCCCATTGACTTCGACGATGCGCTGGGCTTCTTCCTCTACCACCACGCGGCCGGCACCACGCCGGACTTCGAGGCTCTCGGTCAGCTCACTGATGCCGTGTGGACCGCGCCGCAGTTCGAGAAGCCGACCGTTGCCAGGCGCGAGGCCGAGCGGCTGCGCAGGAGTTTCGAGTCCGTGGACCCCGAGGCGACCTACGTGATCCATACCAATACGTTTCTCCACTATGACCTCGAGACGGAGCGCTTCAAGCTGAGCGCCTTCGAACCTGGCACCGTGATTTACATTGAGCCGCTGTTCAGGCTCGGCGTGACGGGTCGTCGGGGGACCGCAGGCGACCGTGCCCGGCACGCCTACCGCCACGTCATGCAATTCCCCAATGCTGACCGATACCAGTACCTCGCGCTGCCACGGGACCAGGCTGCGGCCATGCCGCAGGTCTACCGGGAAGCCCGGACCCGCGCCAACGTGAGGGTGGAATTGCGCGTAGCGGGCGCAGGCCCGGGGCCGCGCAACGCGCCCGGCGGTGCCTTGGCCATGAATGTGCAGTCGATCCACCTGACGCCGCACAACGAGGAGGCGGCAGTCAACTGGCCCTTCAACTCGCCGATCAGGCGCTAGGGGTGTCAGGCACGGGACTCAGTCGCAGTCCATCGCGGTGGCGACGGCCTGCGCATCGATGGTCAGGCGGGCGGCGATCTGGTCCAGGAAGCCGGCCATGAGCGCGGTGGCGAACTGCCGGGAGGCCGGAGTACAGGTCAGATGGACTCTCGGTGTCGGCACAAGCGCCGCCAGCCGGGCGATTTTGAACCTGTTTCAGCGTTCTTCCGGATCCAGAAATACCGGCAGTTCAGGATTGCGGTTGTACTGGAAGACTTGACAGGCCGGCGTTGCCCAGCATGGTGCTGAGCTCGGCGCGGGTGAGGATCCTGCGCCGTTGCCCGGCGCCAAGCCGTACGACCAGCTGGAGTGCACCGATTTGCGGGTATTCCCGACACCAATCCACGATCGCAACCACGCCGCCAGGCCGCGTCAACCGGGCCATCTTCAGCAGCGATTCCTGTTGCTCGGGAAACAGGTGGAACGCATTGTTGCAGGTCACCACGTCGAACGAGGATTCGGGCAGCTTCACCGTCTCGAGTGCGCCGTGGTACCAGCGTGTGCGTGCATCTTCCGGCAACCGCGTGCGCGCGACCTCGATCATGTGTGGCGAAAGGTCCACGCCAGTGACATCAAGCTCAGGGTGGTCCTGCCTGAGCAGGCTCTCGAGACGTCCGGTACCACAGGCAATATCGAGGACCCGCTCGTCGCCGGACAATGGCAGGCGTTCCACCAGCTTGCCGAGCGAACCGCGAGAGTACCGGTCCCAGCGCCGGTCATAAGCCGGCGCCAGCCGGGAATAGTGACGGACGACGCGCCTGGCCTGGCGCTGGTCATCGTGTCGGGAAGGGGACGCCTCCATTCTCATTATCCTCCGTTTCAACGCGGCCGCTTCCCTCAGCCCGCTAGCCAGGAAGTCAATCTCATCCGGGGTCTTGCCGCCAAGCGCCTGGTGGGGGTTCGCGTCGGATTGTAGTAGCCGAAGTTACTCATGACGACGGGTACGGGACGATGTCGTTGCTCTCGTGGGTTATCAGGCGCATCAGCTTCGGGTGCACGAACAGCTTCTCCCGGCCCACGGCCTGCTCCTCCAGCACGCCGATCTCGGCAAGCTGCTTTAGATACAATGACGCCGTCTGCCGCTTGGCGATGTCACGCTCGACGAGCGAGCTGATCCGGCAGTAGGGCTGCTCGAAAATCACCTGCAGCAGCTCATGGCTGTAGATCTTCGGCAGGCGCATCCGTACATGACTGGCGGTCTGCTCCATCAGGCTCCGCAAGGCTGCTATCTTCCTGCAGGTCCAACCGGAGACCTGCTCGACGCCCTCGAGCATATACAGGATCCACTCCTCCCACGCCTCGTCACATGTCACCCCGAGCAGCAACCGATAGTAATCGGCCTTGCTCTGCACAATGTAACGGCTCAAGTAGAGGATGGGCAGCGTCAGCAGGTCCCGCTCGATCAGATACAGGACGTTGAGCACGCGCCCGGTCCGCCCGTTGCCGTCGACGAAGGGATGGATAGCCTCGAACTGGTAATGGCTGATGGCCATCTTGATCAGCGGGTCCAGGTCGTCCTCGGCATGGATAAACCGTTCCCAGTTCCTCAGCAGGTCCCGGATGACGGTCTCGCCCTCGGGTGGCGTGTAGATCACCTCACCCGTGGCCGGGTTACCGATGACCGTACCCGGCACTCGCCGGATCTGCATCTCGCGGTCCTTGATGACGCTGCACAGCTCGATCGCGGTGGCGGTGCTAAGGGGCCGGGATGTCAGCTCTTGAAAGCCCTGGTTGAGCGCAGTCCGGTAGCGCAGCGCCTCCCGGGTAGCCGCATCGGCACCGCTTTCCTGCTGGGCATGGCGGAACAGCCTGTCGGTGGTGGTCAAGACATTCTCGATTTCGGAGCTGTCGATGGCTTCGACACATCAAGGCTTTATGTCGAGAAAACCTGGATTACTCGACACGTTCATCCCCTGGATCCGTCCGCTCTTCGACGGATTCGACGATGGTGGCTGAAGGTCACCCCGATG
>REEU01000082.1 GCA_007694905.1 Gammaproteobacteria bacterium
TTCCGCCCGCGCTGCGTCGGGCGCTGAAGCGCCGCGACGGCGGCTGCCGCTTTCCTGGCTGCACCCACACGAAGTTCGTCGACGGGCACCACATCGAGCATTGGGCCGATGGCGGCGCAACGCGACTCGATAATCTCGTTAGCGTCTGCCGGCATCACCATCGCCTGGTGCACGAAGGTGGGTATACGGTGGTCAAGCGCGACGCGGACTTTCTCTTCTTCCGCGCTGACGGCGTGCAGGTTCCCGAAATCAACGATCAGCTGCAGCCTGGCATGCTCGATACTGAGCCCGGTCAAGGTCTGATCGCCGTCGGACCAGGTGCTGGGCCGGCATGGCGCCTGCCCGCGAAGCGCGGGCTCAATCGGACGGGATCGCGGCAGCGGGCCGAGTGGGAGACTTACATCAACGCCATGCAGCGCTGAGTTTCGACATCGAGTGTCGCGCCAGTTCGAGTCCGGTCCGCGACCGTTGGTCGGGCCAACACAGCTGGCACAAAATGAAACACGTTTCAACTTGATTGCCGCCTGCGGTCACGGCGATGATTCCGAGTCTGTGCAGACGGCCGGGAGCCCAGGACCACCATGAACGGCGAGCGAGAGCGACTTCACAACCTGTTTCCGGACCTCGACTTCGATCCGGAAGCGCTGCGGGCGAAGTACCGGGCGGAACGCGACAAGCGCCTGCGGGACGACGGCGAGGCCCAGTACGCCGAGGCCGCAGACGCCCTGGCGCACTTCGCGGACGACGATCCCTACGCGACCCCGGAGCCCCGCGACCCGCTCACCCTGGAGATCGACGTGGCGGTGATCGGCGGCGGCTTCAGCGGGCTCATGGCCGCGGCACGGCTCAAGGAGCGCGGCGTCACGAACTTCCGCCTCATCGAGGCCGGCGGCGATTTCGGCGGCACCTGGTACTGGAACCGCTATCCCGGTGCCCAGTGCGACATCGAGTCGTACTGCTACCTGCCGCTGCTGGAAGAGACCGGCTACATGCCGAAGGAGAAGTACTCCTTTGCGCCGGAGATCTTCGAACACACCCGCCGCGTCGGCGAGTACTTCGGCCTTTACGACAACGCCCTGTTCCAGACCCGGGTCCGCGAGGTGCGCTGGCTCGAGGAGGAGGCGCGCTGGAGCATCACCACCAACCGCGGCGACGACATCCGCGCGCGTTTCGTGATCCAGGCCACGGGGCCGGCGAACCGGCCCAAGCTGCCGAACATTCCGGGCATCCGCGACTTCAAGGGCCATTCCTTCCACACCTCGCGCTGGGACTACGCCTACACTGGCGGCAACCACGAGGGCGGCCTGACGAAGCTGGGCGACAAGCGCGTGGCGGTGATCGGCACCGGCGCGACAGCGATCCAGTGCGTGCCATTCCTCGGCCGTCATGCAGAGCAGCTGTTCGTCTTCCAGCGCACTCCGTCCTCGGTGGATCTGCGCGGCAACAAGCCCACGGATCCGAACTGGTACGCGAAGCTCGAGCCGGGCTGGCAGCGGGAGCGGCGCGAGAACTTCGCCGCCACGCTGCTGGGCCAGAACTTCGGCGAGGATCTGGTCGCCGACGGCTGGACCGACATCGCACGGCGAATCGGCATCGGTCTCGTCAACCGGCGGCCTGAGCAGGGTGATCTGGACATGGAGGAGGTCGCGCTGCGCGCCGAGATCGCCGACTTCCAGAAGATGAACGAGATTCGTGCGCGCGTAGATGAGTACGTCTCCGACGAGGACAAGGCCGAGGCGCTCAAGCCCTGGTATCGGCAGTTCTGCAAGCGGCCGACCTTCAACGACGAGTACCTGGCCACGTTCGACCGCGACAACGTGCATCTGGTGGACGTGTCCGAAGCGAAGGGCGTGGAGCGCATCACCGAACGCGGCGTGGTGGCAAACGGCGTCGAGTACGAGGTGGACTGCATCGTCTTCGCTACCGGCTTCGAGATCACCACCTCCGCGCACCGCCGGGTCGACTTCGACACCATCGGCCGGGACGGTCTGTCGCTGTACGAGCACTGGCGGGACGGCTATCGGACCCTGCACGGCCTCGCCTGCCACGGCTTCCCGAACTGGTTCACCATCGGTATCAACCAGAACGGGCTGTCGCCGAACATGACCTCCATGTTCGACGACCAGGCCGTGCACGTGAGCTACATCGTCAACGAGGTCATGCAGCGCGGTCATCGCACCATCGAGGTGACCGCCGAGGCGGAGCAGGCCTGGGTGGAGGAGATCGTCCGCCTCGCGGGCCGCGGCGCCACGGCCTTCCTCGAGGAATGCACGCCCGGCTACTACAACCGGGAGGGGCAGGTCGGCAAAGGCGCGAGCATGCAGAACTCACCCTATGCGCCGGGCATCAACGCGTTCAACGCGCTGCTCGGAGCGTGGCGGGAGAAGGGCGACCTTGACGGCATGGAAACCGGCTGATCGGCGCTTCGCGGCGACGCCCATCCTGCTTCACAACGCGGCCCGGGCCGCACGGAGAACACCATGGAAAAGCTCGAGGGACGCACTGCGTTCATCACCGGCGGCGCCAGCGGCATCGGCTTCGCCATGGCGAAAGCCTTTGCCGCTGCCGGCATGAAGGTGGCCATTGCCGATGTGGAACCCGACGCGCTGGACGCGGCCGTGGCGAAGCTGAAGGCAGGCAACGCCGACATACTCGGCATCTGCCTCGACGTTCGCGACCGCAATGCCATGGAGGCGGCCGCCGCCACCGTGACCAAGGCCTTCGGCCCTGTGCACCTGCTCTGCAACAACGCCGGCATCGGCGCCGGCGGTCCCATGCACGAGACCACCTACGGTGACTGGGACTGGACGCTCGGCGTCAATCTCAATGGTGTCGTCAACGGCATGCAGGCGTTCCTGCCAGGCATGGTTGCCCACGGCGAAGGCGGCCACGTGGTCAACACAGCCTCCATGGCCGGCATCGCCGGCTTCGGTGGCATGGGGCCCTACAACGCGTCCAAATTCGCCGTCGTCGGCATCTCAGAAGCCCTGGCGCAGGACGTGGCGCACGCGAACATCGGCGTTTCCGTGCTCTGCCCCGGCGTCGTGCAGACCAACATCTTCAACTCGCAGCGCAACCGGCCGGAGGACATGCCCGGTCGCGAGCGCAAGCTCAGCCCCGAGGACGAAGCGCGCCTTGCAGAGATCATCGCGAATGGCATCTCGCCGGATCAGGTCGCCGAGCAGGTGGTGGAGGCCGTACGGCAGAAGCAGTTCTGGATCTTCACGCACCCGGAATACGCGCAGCTCGTGCAGATGAAGATGCAGGCCATGGTGGCGGCGTTCCCGCCCCTGCCGGAGGGCGTGGCGCCGCTCACGCCGCCCGGCTGACGCCCGTCATCGCGTGACCCTGGCGACCGGCTCGGCTAGTCTCTCTGCAGTACACCCGGGAGGAGACTGAACATGTCCGAGCTCGCCAAAGCACCCGAATTCGCGACCTTCGAGGCCCATCCCCTGACGCCCGCCATCGGTGCGGAGCTGCTCGGAGTCGACCTCAGGCGCATCGACGACACACTGATTCAGGACGTGCGCGCTGCGCTGCTGCAGTATCAGGTGGTGTTCTTCCGCGATCAGCACATCAGCCGCGCCCAGCACATCGACTTCGCGCGCGCTTTCGGTGAACTCGAAATCCACCCGGCCACGCCAAAAGGCCAGCCGGACCCGGAGGTGCTCCGCATCGCCCACGGCGCCGACAGCCGCGGCCAGGAAAACATGTGGCACTCGGACGTCACCTGGCGGGAGAAACCGTCCCTGGGTTCCATCCTGCGCGCCATCGAAGTCCCGGCGACCGGCGGCGATACGCTGTTCGCCAACATGCATCTCGCCTACGAACGGCTCGATGCCGAGACCCGCGAGCGCATCAAGGACCTCGTCGCCGTCCACGACATCGCCCGCGTGTTCGCGAAGCGTCTGGGCAAGAAGGCGGAAGAGCTGCACGCCCAGTACCCGCCCATGGAGCATCCGGTCGTGCGCACCCACCCGGAGACGGGTCGGCAGCATCTCTACGTCAACAACGCGTTCACCAGCCACCTCAAGGACCTGCCCGCGGAGGAGAGCGCGGCGCTGCTCAGCCGGCTCTACCTCACCGCCTGGAATCCGGAAGTCCAGTGCCGCTTCCGCTGGGCGCCGGGCTCCATGGCGTTCTGGGACAACCGTGCCTGCCAGCACTTCGCCGCCAGCGACTACTACCCGGCCATCCGAGTCATGGAGCGCGTCACCATCGCCGGCGACCGGCCCTACTTCGACGCTGCCGCCTGACGGGCGGCAGCGGACGTTAAGGGGTCCGGCGGCCACACATCGAGGCACTCAGCACTCAGACCAGCGCCGCACCAGGTTGTTGTAGAGACCAGTCAGGCGAATGAGCTGCGGATCGTCGTCGCCGTACTTCTCCCGCAGGGCGATCAGCGCCATATCCATATCGAAGAGATGGCGGCGGTTCTCCGTGTCCTTCACCAGGCTCTGCATGAACATGTAACAGGCCAGACGCTCGCCGCGGGTCACGGGCGTGACCTCGTGGATGGAGCCGGAGGGGTAAACCACCAGACTGCCGGCGGGCAGCTTCACGCGATGATTGCCGTAGGTGCCTTCGATGGACAGCTCGCCGCCCTCGTACTCGTCAGGCTGTGAGAGAAACAGCGTGGCGGAGACGTCGGTACGCAGGTAGCTGCCATCCGGCAGTGGTCGCAGACTGCTGTCCGTGTGCAGACCGTAGTGGCTCCTGGCCTGCGTGTAGCGATTGAAATTGGGCGGCAGGATCTTGTAGGGCAGCGCTGCGGTGATCAGCAGGCTGCTGCGATTCAGCGCCCGCAGGACGATCTTCCGCAGTTCCGGCAATACGGGCGAGTCCTCCGCCAGCTGCTGGTTGTGCTTCGCCAGCTGCGCCTGAGGGCCGGCGCTGATGCCCTCGGACCACTTCGCCTTGCGCAGCTGTCCGCACACAGCGGCCAGCTCCTCCGGCGCGAGAACGTTGTCGATGGTGACGACCATGGCGCTGTGCCAACCAGAGAGAGCAAACGGCACCCGGGTTCATTGCCGAGGCGCCGTGCGCATGGATCAGCCCGCCACGCTCTGCGGCGTCGGCGATCCGCTAGAAATCATAACGCAGAGTGGCAACGACCTGCCGCCCGGCACCCGGAATGCCTTGCGCCCCGCCCTCCGCCATCTGCGAGATGTAGTTCTTGTCGAAGATATTGAAGGCGTTGATCCGCACCTGCGCGTTGTCGTTGAACCGGTAAATGGAATACAGGTCCACCACGGTATAGCTGCCGATGGAGACATTCCGACGCCGTGGTATCGGGTCGAGGACAGGTTCCGGGGCACTGATCTGATCGTCCACGAACTGCAGGCCTCCGCCGAAGCTGAAGCGTCGCGTGATGTCGTAGGTCGTGAACACGTTGAAAGAGTGCTTGGGCGTACCGCCGAGCCCCTGGCCCTCGAGCTGCGGGAAGGCTGCTGAACTGCGGACTTCGGAGTCGAGATAGGTATAGCCGCCATACAGTCGCCACTCGGGGGTGACCTGACCCGCCACCAGCAATTCGAAACCATCGATACGCTGCTTGGTGTCCAGCACCGAAGGATCATCGGCGCCCAGGCCCGGCAGCCGGGCCTTGGTCTTGTCGGTACGGAAGATCGCGGCGTTGACGTCGAGGCCCGCCAGAACGTTCCACTTGGCGCCGAACTCGTAGGCTTGCGTCTCCTCGGGCTCGACATTGAAGAGCGCCGGCGTGGTGATCCGGTTACCGGCCCCGCCCGCCAACTGGATCTGATTGCGATCAAAGTTACCGGAGACTTCGAATGCATTTCCCGTCGCGAGATAGATCGACGCGTTCGGGATCGGCTTGTAGACCAAGCCGACACTGTAGCTCTATTCCTTGTCGGTGCGGCTCAGCGACAGCGCGTCGGGACGCCCCTGCTCCTCCGCCTTCGCTTTGACCCGGTCCCAGCGCACGCCAAGGTTGAGTTCGAGCTCGGGCGAGAACTCGATGGTGTTGAGCACGAAGAACGCCAGCTCATCCGTCTCGAAACCGTGAACCGTGCTTTCGTTGGGGTCCTCTACCGTCGCAAAGGGGGCGGCCGGCCGCACGCGGCGCTCCGGATCGAACAGGCTGGTCCGCGGACCGTTGACGTCCGGACGGCGACGGTTGTCGTAAGTGAACCTGCCGAACTCTACGCCCGTAACCACATCATGACGGATGCCGCCGGTATCGAAGCTCAGGACAAGATCGGTCTGATTGTAGTAGCCCTCGTCCTTCTGATCGCGTGGCTTGATGTCGCCCTGGACCAGCGCGGAGGAAAAGTCTCCTGACCCCCAGAATTCCTGTGGGACCTTGATTCGCGGCGATGACGTAGCGGAGTCGTTTCGAACGACGCTGTAACGGAAACTGTTGCGCAGGATCACATTGTCGGTGAATGCATGCTCGACGACGAGGTTGGCGATATCCACCTCGATATCCTGGTAGTCGTCGAAATGCCCGAAAAAGTCACTGAAGCCGATACCAGGTGGCAACTCTCCAGTGTAGAAGCCGTCTCCGCAGCGCTGATTGCCAACCCGTCCGACCTGGTTGTTGTCGGGCGCATCGCACAGTTCTCTCGACCCGGAGAACCCTTCCCGGTCGAAGGGCAGGCCCTTGTCCTCGATGTTGTCCTGACGGGTGTGCAGCCAGTCCACGCTCACCAGCGTGTCGCCGGCAAAACCCCAGGTGTAGGCGCCGAACAGGCCCCAGCGCTTGTCGTTCACCACGTCGCGTCCGGGAACGTCGGCAGAGTGGCCCATCAGATTGATGCGCAGGGCGCTGTTGTCGTCGATGCGCTGGTTGATGTCCACGGTGGCCCGCACGTAGTTGTCGGTTCCTGTGCTGGCCTCGACCCGCTTGAAGGGTTGCATCATCGGCTGCTTGGTGACGAAGTTGATGGTGCCACCGGCCGATCCGCGACCGCTGAATGTCGAGTTCGGGCCCTTCACCACTTCGATCTGCTCCACGTAGAAGGGGTCGCGGAAGTAGTTGCCGAGGTCACGGATGCCGTTGACGTTGATGTCGTCACGGGCATTGAAGCCGCGGATCTTGAGCTGGTCCCCGCCGGGCGGGTTGCCCTCGCCCGCCTGCAGGCTGATCCCCGGGATGTTGCGCATGGCCTCGCGCAGGGAGGTGACGTTCTGCTCTTCGAGCAGGTCCTTGGGCAGCACCGTGATGATGCGCGGGGTGTCGAGCAGCGATCGCGTGTAGCGGGTGCTGTCCATGCGTTCGCCGCGGAACTGGATGACTTCGATGAGATCCACGTCACCTTCGGCGTCGCTGCCCGCGCCCTGGGCCATGGCCATCGGGCTGTAAGCAAGCCCTGATCCGAGCAGGCCCGAGATCGCGAGCCCGACCACCCGTCGTTTGAACGGCGGCAGCGATTCGACCTGCGGCCGCCCCATCGAAACAGGCGACGGGGGACTTATTGCATCGGCACCTGCCTCCGCGTTCAAGCGCCCATCCGACCCGCGCGATTCCTGCCTTTCACTGCCGATGGTCGGAGCCAAGCCGCACTCGATGGGCTGCCTGAAGAAAAACATGCTGATCACTCTCCTCAATACGATGTGCGGCGACCAACGCTGCTTCGGGTCTATGTGTGACCCCGCGTGGATCCCTGCCAAAACGTCCCGTGCTCGAACACGCCCACGCCTTAAGGCGCACACCGGCCTTCATGCAGGCACAAGGGTGAATCGAGACGTTAATCGTAATGAGAATGGATATCAATATCAATTGCAATTGCAATAACGCCGCCGCGGAGGTGCCGGGGTGCGCCCCGGCCTCCGCGACGGAACCACCCGGTTACTGCACCTGGGATCGCTCCAGGTAGCGGAAGTAGTCCGAATCCGCGCGCAGCATCAGCGTACTGTTGGGACCAAGCGCCTGGTAGCTTTCCAGGGTCCGGAAGAAGGAATAGAACTCCGGATCGGCCCCGAACGCTTCACCGTAGATGCGCGTCGCTTCGGCATCGGCCTCACCACGGATCTCCTCCGCCTGGCGCGCCGCCTCGGAGCGAATGCCCTGTAGATCACGCGCCATGTTGCCGAGAATCTCCTGGCTGCGACCGCGGCCTTCGGAACGGAAGCGCTCGGCGATGGACTGCCGCTCCGCGACCATGCGGTTTTCCACCTGCCGGCGAACCGACTGAATGTAGTTGACCCGCTTGATGCGCACGTCGTCGAGATAAATCCCGAGGTCGGGCATGGAGTCCTTGGCACGGGCGAGGATTTCAGCTTCGAGCAGCTCACGCCCAAGCGTCGGCCGCTGCTGCAGGTCCACATCATCGCGTCCCGCCAGCGCCGGGTCCTCCAGATCCGCGAGATCGACTTCCCAGTCCCGCGAGCGGACGATTTCCTCGAGCTCGGTGGAGGACACCATGTCGCGCACCACCGAATCGATGATGTCGTCCAGTCGGCTCCGCGCACCGTTCTCATCACGCACGCTGGTGAGGAACAGCAGCGGGTCTTCGATGCGCCAGCGCGCGGTCGTATCCACCAGGATGAACTCGCGGCCCAGCGTCGGGATCTGGGTCACGTCCCCATCCCACACCAGCAGGCGCCGATCGAAGAAGCGCACGTCCTGCCACGGCAGTTTGAACTTGAGTCCGGGCTCGGCGATAACATCGCCAATCGGCTCGCCGAACTGCACGATGATGGCCTGCTGCGCCTCGTCGACGGTGTAGACCATGAAGTTTGCGGCCCCGAGGATGATGATGGCGGCAATGACAGCGATGATGGTCTTCATTGTTGACCTCCGGTACCACGTGCGGAACCGCGATTGACGTCGAGCAGCGGGAAGGGGCCGACCTGGCCGTCCTGAACGACGAGGACCTGACCGACTTTGGGCAGAACGTCATTGAGCGTCTCCAGGTAGAGTCGCGATCGGGTCACTTCCGGGACGCGCTGATACTCGCGCAGGACGGAGGTGAAGCGGACACTCTCACCCAATGCGCGATTGACCCGCTCGGTCGCGTAGCCCTCGGCCTCGGCGATCATCCGCAGCGCCTGACCCTCGGCGTTCGGAATCTCCGAGTTCACCCGCTTCTGTGCCTCATTGATCATGCGCTCGCGCTCCTGCCGCGCCTCGTTGACCTCGTTGAACGCAGGCTGCACGGCCGGGGGTGGGACCACGTCCTGCATCTCAACGGTGCTGATCCGGATCCCAACATCGTAGCCATCGAGAATTTCCTGCATCTCGACCCTGGCCTTCCTTTGAATCTCCACGCGACCGATGGTCAGCACTTCGGAACCGAGCATGTTGCCGACAATGCGGCGCATGACCGACTCGGAGATATCCCGCAGCGTTCGGGTCGGCTCCCGCATCCGATAGAGGAACTTGATCGGATCGGAGATCCGGTACTGCACCACCCACTCCACATCGATCATGTTGAGGTCGCCGGTGAGCATCAGCGACTCGTCCTCGAAGTGATCAGCGCTGTAGGCGGTCCGCCCACCCTGCCGGGTCCCCTCGGTGCGAAAGCCGAATTCCTGTTTGAGCACACGTTCCGTGGCCACGAGCTGCACCTGATCGATGCCGAAGGGCAGCCTGAAATGCAGGCCGGGATCGGTGATGTTGATCACTGCGCCGAAGCGCTTGACGACTGCCCGCTCCTCCGGCTGAACGGTATAGAACGACGTCAGCGCACCCCAGACTGCAACGAGCAGCAGGACCACGAGCAGGACGCTGCCCAGAAAGCCACGCGACGACCCACCGCCGCCGCCGATGCCGAGACTGTTCAGCACGGCCTTCAGGTCAGGTGGCCCCGATTGCCCCTGACCCCAGTTGTTATTGGACTGACTCATGGTTGATCTCCGGCAGGCAAGAGCGGCCAGTCTACCGACCCGGGGGCTGCCGTATACGTTAAATTCGTCCGGGCGTGACGGTCGGCCGTATGCGCCCCGGTCAGACCACCAGCGCGCCGGCGATGAGGAAGCCGGCCAGGGCAACAGCGGCGGCCGTCAGGGCAAACGGAAGCTGCGTGCGGACGTGATCGATGTGATCGGTGGCCGCCGCCATGGACGCCACCACGGTGGTGTCGCTGATCGGCGACGCATGGTCACCGAACACCCCGCCGGAGAGGGCTGCAGCCAGCAGCAGGGCCGGCGGCAGGTCCAGATTCAACGCCAGCGGTATCGCAATGGGAATCATGATCGCGAACGTTCCCCAGCTGGAGCCGATGGCAAACGCGGTGAACGCACCCACCAGAAACACCAGCGCCGGCAGCAGCAGACCGGGTACGTGGGCACCGACCACCTGCGCCAGGAAGGCACCGGTACCCAGTTCCCGGGTGACGCTGCCGAGGGCGAGCGCCAGCAGCAGGATGATGGCCACCGGCAGAAGCGCGCCGGCACCGCGCAGCGAGACCTGCATCAGGTCGTCCACGCTGTGACCTGCACGCAAAGCGAGCAGCCAGGCCACGGCGAGTCCGGTCAGCACCGCCCAGAGCACGGCGACGCTGCCCGTGCCCGCCGCGAGATTGCCGTCACCGGTCACCCAGAGCCCGAACGGGACCATCACCACAAGTGCCGCGATCGGCAGGACCATGGTCCGCGCCTGCCCCTGCGCCGAGTCCACCTCCTCATCCTGCAACAGACGTGGATCCACCATCGGCGTGGCATCGGGCCACAGCAGATCACCGCCCGCGGTGCGGGCATCGGCCCGACCCATGGGCCCGAACGCGAACCCGAAGCGGATGCTGAGTGCCGCCAGAAGCACGGCAGCAAGCGCGTAGAAGTTGAGCCCGATCGCCGCGACGAAAACACCGAGCGGATCGTCCACCTCAGTCCCGCCGAGCAGACCGAGGTTGAACGCGCCCCATGCATTGAGCGGAATCAGGATGCAGATGGGCGCAGAGGTGGAATCGATGAGGTAGGCGAGCCGTTCACGGGAGATGCGGAAGCGATCGAACAGCGGCCGCGACACCGAGCCCGCCACCAGAAGCGTCAGGTTCGACTCGATGAACACGACGATGCCCGTGCCCCAGGCCAGCCACTGCGCCTTGGTGCCGCTGTCGACCCACTGCCGTTCCATCATGGTCCGGACGAAGCCGCGCACACCGCCGGCGTACTCGATGACGCCAATCATGGCGCCGATGACCAGCGCGAACGCGATGACCCGCGCATCGCCAGGGCTCGCCAGCACGGCAATGGAGCCCTCGATGGCGGCCGCGAGGGCGGGAAACGGATTCAGCCCACCCAGAAGCCAGAAGCCGAGCCAGATCCCCGCGAACAGCGAGGGAATGACCTGCCGCGTCACAATGGCAAGAACAATCGCGATCAGCGGCGGCAGCAGCGAGGCCCAGCCCGGCTCTGTCATCGAGTTCCCCCGTCAGCATCGAACGGGTGGTTGTACCAGATCAGACCCGTCCCGCGCGACCACACCATTACCCCAGGGCATCTCGATTCCCGGACGAGAACCCAACGCGACGCCTGGGCCGGGCGCACGCGCCTGTGAGGCCCAGCCCGGGCCTACAAACCCACGCGCAACCCCACCGCGACGCCTGGGCCGAGCGCACGCGCCTGTGAGGCCCAGCTCGGGCCTACAAGCCCAAGCCCAAGCCCAAACCCACCGCGAAACCTGTAGGCGAGCGCGCGTGCGCGCCGCCCCGCGGGGCCGGGCGCACGCGCCCGGGCCTACAACCCCCCACGCGCAACCCCACCGCGGCGCCTGTAGGCGAGCGCGCGTGCGCGCCGCTCCGCTGCCCGCCGCGCCGCAATTCAATCCTCCAGCTGAATCCCCAGATGCTCGAGCAGGCGCACCGCCTCCTGCCGGGAGAAGCGGGCCCCGCGCACCGTGTTCAGATTGATGTCGATGTCATAGTCGATTGCGTCGGTGAAGTCAGCATCGCTGAGATCGGTGTGAGCGAAGAGGCAACCCGTCAATTCGCTGAAGCAGAACCGCCCCGCGCTGAAGTCGCCTTCACGAAAATCCACCTGATGCGCCTTGCAGGCCTCCAGCGTCAGTTCCGGCAGGCTAAGGCCGAAGAACGAGCTGTCATTCAGGATGCAGTTCCGGAACCCTACCGGCGAGGCCAACACGATGCTCGGCCACTGGGCCGTCGTCCAGTCGATGCCGACCAGTTTGCACCCCTCGAAGCGCACGTCGCTGAAGCGGCAGCGGTCGAGTCGGCACACGCTCAGGTTGCAGCTTTCGAATGCACAGTCGACGAAACGGCAATGTTCGAGCCGCGCCCCGTTGAAGTTGCAATCCTGAAACCGGCAATCATCGAAGCTGCGGTTGCTGATCGCAGTCTCGCCCAGATCGAGACCGGAAAAAGTTCTCGACAGGAATTCGGCCTGGTTTGCCGGAAGATCCATTTCATCTCCCCCATTGCCGTCAGGGCGGCCCGGGAATGCGGCTCGGCGGCGACGTATGGCCCCAGGCGTCGGGGATCGACCCGTCGTAGGGTTCGGTCAGATCGAACGCCACCATCCAGTCGTATTCACCTTCGTACGTCGTGCCGTAGCGATAGGCGACGCCGGGCTCGATCTCGATGCGCCAGCCCACCGGCACGCCGGCCGCCATCGTGCGTTCCGGAGACACGAAATCCTGGCGCATGGCCGTGCCCTCGGTCTCGGTGAAGCCGCCGTACCAGGTGCGGCTGTCCTCGCTGCCGTCCGCGAGGCGATGATCGTGACGCAGCTCCAGGCCGGAGTCGGTTCGCATCACATACCAAGTCCGGGAGCTGTCCCAGCCCCCCGGCGCCTCCGCCTCGATGTGAAACGGGATGCGTACCTCGTCGCCGACACAGTCACGGAAATGCGCCAGCAGCAGCTCCTCACCGCTGAGCATGGGATCGCCTTCAGGCTCGATCGCGAGCGCACCGGGGTAAGCGTGGCCGCAATGGGACGCAAGCGCGCGCAGGAAACGTTCGGCGGGCGTTGCTGATTCTGCGGCCTCAGCCCCGTTCGATGGAGCCTCCCAGTCATTGAGACTGCCGGCCAGCGTCCCGATGGAGCTGTCGGCGACAACGCCGGAGCCGGGACGCCGTTTGCCCTCGATGGGCACGGACCAGCGCTGCGTCACCGATGCGCTGCCGGTGATGTCATCACCGCCTTCGGCCTCGATTCGAAACTGCCGCGTCTCGCTGCCTTCGGGATCGATCTCCAGGCCAGTAACGGATCGCTGGCCGTCCCCATCGATGAGATAGCCGACGACGCCCTGCGCATACTTGATGGCCAGCAGCGCGGTCTCGTCGTTCTGCAGATTGAGGTAGGTGAACGACGGCGCGAACCCGGGACGCCGGCCGGTCTGCTCATGCCAGTTCGCAGGCAGCGTCAGCTCCCATGTCTGCTCGGGCGTGGTGACCACGCCTCGGACCTCGCCGTAGGCCTCCCGGCGCGTGCCGTCGTGGACGCGAAATTCACGTCCATCCGGTCGGAACTCCAGCGACAGGGTCACGGGGTGGTCGCCCCTGCCCGGCTCCGGATGGCGGCTCGCCATTGCCTTCAGATTGGCCTCCAGCCCGATCGCAACAGCCTCCAACGCCTGCTGTGACTCGACATCCCGACGCAAGACGGCCTCATGCAACCGGAACTCGGACCAGGGTCCTCCGGCGCTGACGCAGGTGGCGTCGTCCTGCAGTGGGATCTGCTCCACAACCGTGCTGTAGACGACCTCGTCGATGGCCAGATGCATCCACAGCGTTCCGGTCCCACGGTTCGGATGACGCGCCATGCGCAGCGCCAACTCCTGCCGGCCATCGATGCTGATGGCGCTCAGCATGGCGGACTCCGCGTAATCCGGATGCTCGTGGCACGTTGCTGAGGGACCTCCATCCGCCCCCATCGCAACGAGCAGGCCGGCGAGCAGGAACGGCGTGTAGCGCATACACATGACTCGTCTCCTTCCAGTCGTATGCCGCCATTGGACCACCGCGTGAGCCATCTCTCACGCCACGGGGGGCGATTCTCTTACAGTGCCCTGCGTGCAGTCTGCGCACAATTTCAGATCGAACTGGCGTCGACAATCGGTTTCGTCCCTGGGTCGGCCGCTCCCTGCGCGTTCAACATGGCGCGATTCCCGGACCGAGACGCGGCCCGGGATTCCACAGAAGGAGATGCATCATGAGAGAACTGAGCGAACGGGAAGTCGAACAGGTGGCTGGCGGACTGAGCGGCTATCAGGGCGCATCAGCGATCGGTACGGTCATGACCGTAGGGGCGGCCCTTAGCCCGATCGGCCCAGCTGTGTGGGGCCTCGGGCTGGGCGCGATGGCTGGATTGGCGATCTCGCAGTGGTGGGCCAACCACGTACCGATGGATCACCATTGAGCCAACGCCTTGGCTGACGCCCCCCTCTGGGCAAGCGCTGCCTATCCGGTCCACGGATCGGACCGGTGGGCAGTGCGCGAGGGTATCAGGACGCGCTATCTGGAGGGTCCGAGCGCCGTCCGCAGTGCCCTGCGGCGCTGGGTGCCGGCGCAGCCCATGCTGGTCGGCGCCCCGGGGGCGCCCGACTACTGTCTGCCGACGGCAATCGAACGGGACGGTATAGCGCGAGCCGCACAGCGCGCAGCCGTGCGCCAGAACGCCACCTTCGCGGTCATGCTGATCCTGGCGAGCTTACCGGTACTGGGGCTGGCAGTTGCGTATAGACACTTCGGTTCGGGCGGTTTTTGGCTTGCTGTCAGCCTCGCTGTCAGCGGCATCATCTTCGCCTTAGATGCGCGCGCCCAGGCGCAGAGCCTCCGGCGCCTGCACGATCGGGCCCAGTTCTTTTATTGGCTGCGCAGCGCCAGCCGCGCCGACTTCGGCGGTGGCGTTTACATCGGCCTGCTGATCCTCATCTGCGGCATGCAGTGGTGGAGCATGCAACCGAGCGGCGAGCTGCAGGCCGCCTTCGATGCCTACGGACTGCTCTATCCGAAGGTGCAGGAGGGGGAAGTCTGGCGCCTTCTCACCGGTGCGTACCTGCACTACTCCCTGGCCCACATCGCGCTCAACGCGGTGCTGCTGGTGCTGCTCGGCGCGCTGGCCTGGGCTTACCGGGGCTGGCTCTCATTGCTGGTGTTCGCAGCGGCCTGCTCGCTGTCCCTCACCGGCCAGATGCTATTCGGGGGCCAGCTCTACGACAATGCGGGCGGGATTTCGGGCGGCGTCTACGCCCTTGCCGGCCTCGTTCTCGGAGGCACGCTGCACCGGCCCTTGAAGCTGCCCCATGGCCTGGCGGCGCAGCTGCTCGTCCTGATGCTGCTCGCCATCATCGTGCTGGAGCTCGCCAGCACGGCAGCTGCGACCGTCGCCCACGTCACCGGCCTCAGCTTCGGACTGCTCGTCGGTGCCACCCTGGCGCTGGCGGAACGCCACCAACTTTGGGGTCAGACCAGATCACGTAACTGATTTATAAGGATATTATCCGGATCCGCGACGCTAGCCACCTGCTTGCCACTGGGAAGCGAACGCCGCCCCGAACTGGAGAGGCGCACCAGGCAGACCCCGACGCCCACACTGCTCAGATTCAAAAAACTTTTTGTTTCAATAAGTTGAACTGGTCCGACCCCATTACCTCTCCCCATCACCCCTTCTGCTGCAGGGCGGCTATGCCCGCGTGCTCGAGGCGCGTCAGGTCCGGTACCTCTGGCTGGAGCATCACCTCACCAACCGATGATCCCTGTAAGACTGTCCTCCGCCGGAGGGATATGCTCTGAGGAAGGGGCAAACCGGAAAGCCAAAGAAGATGCGTGCTCAGCTCGCCGGCGCCGCATCCTCAGAGCGCCAATTTCTCCCTGGTTGAGCTATTCTTGAGCCGTTGTCCGCAGGCGATGCAGAGATGACTGAGAGAGCCGCCGCTACGGCGCCGCTGACCCCGCGCCAGCAGGAGATCCTGAGCCTTGCGGCCAAGGGGCTGACGAACGCGGATATTGCCGGAGTACTCGACATCGCGCCGGGTACCGTGAAGGTGCACATGGCGGCGGTCTATCGGCTGCTCGATGTGAGTAATCGCACCGAAGCAGCGCTGGTGCTGCGGGCTGGTCAGGCTCCGGTCAGCGATGGTCCATCGCAGGGTAATGCCATCGCGGTGCTGCCGTTCGACCTGTTCAGTGAAGGTCAAGGGGACGCGCACTTCGCTGACGGGTTGGTCGAAGAGATCATCACCCGATTGTCGCGCTGGCAGTGGTTTCCCGTGATCGCGCGCCAATCCTGCTTTGCCTTCAAGCATCAGACCAACGACATCCGTCAGGTCGGCACTGAACTGGGCGCTGCCTACGTCGTGGAGGGAAGCGTACGCCACAGCAAGGATACGGTGCGGGTCACCGCCCAGCTCATCGATGCGCGCCGCAACGCCCATCTCTGGGCTGAGACCTTCGACGGCCCCCGTAGCGACATCTTCAGCGTGCAGGACGAGATCGCACGATCCGTCGCAGCGGCGATTCATCCGGAGATCGTGCGATCGGAAATGCGCCTGGCGCGCAGTCAGCACCCCCAGGACGTCGATGCCTGGCAGATGGGCATGGGCGGCCTGGGGCAGATCGAGCAACGGGAAGAAACAGCCTGCAGGAATGGTCTCGCTCTGGCGGCCAGAGCACTGGAACTGGATCCGGAGTGTCTTTCCGCGGCCTATGCGATGGCCCAGGGCAACTATCTGCAGCTGGTGTTTCAGTGGACGACGGATCCCATGGGCTGCGCCCAGGCCGTGGTGGAGTACGCGGCCCGGTGCAAACGCATCGCACCGGATGATCCCTACAGCTTCATCGCCGACGGCACCGCGTGCATGCTGCGGGGCGACATCGACGCCGCAATCGAGCAACTCGAGAGTGCGACCAAGCGCAATCCCTCCTCCGCCCGGGCATACAGTTTTCTCGGCCAGCTCCTCGGCATGCGCGGCGATCCGGACGCCGGCATCGAATGCCTGGAGCAGGCCATCGCCCTGTCGCCCCACGACAGCGCGAAGTGGGCGATGCTGGCCGCCATCGGCATCTGCCACTATGGTGCCGGCCGCCTCGACCAGTGCTGCCACTATCTCCATCGGGCGGCGGATATCAGGGACGACGAGACGCTGGTCTGGTCCATGATGGCGTCCGCTGCTGCAACGGCGGGCTGGCAGGACGAGGCGGAAGCGGCGCTGGCAGAACTGCTGCGCGTGCAGCCGGGGTTCACGATAGAAGGGTTTCGGCTGGTGGGTGGGGCGATGTTGCCGGCCTACCTCGAGCGCTTCGAGGCTGGCCTGCGCAAGGCTGGGTATACCGACCCCAGCTGAGCGGGCACGCTACTGCGGAATGTGCAGGCGGCCGACCCGTTCCAGGGTGCGGCTGAACTCGAGATCGGACGGCGAGACCAGGTTGACCGGAAGCAACTGCCCACCGACCTCGACCCAATGGGCATTGCTCGCCTGCGTTTTCCGGAACCGCGCCAGGTCGTCGGGGAAATCCGGCCACACGCGGGACAAAGCTGCCTTGACCTTGGCGATGGTTCGTTTCCAGTCTTCGCTGCCGTGGTCGTCAACGGCGCCGCGGCGTTGGATGTCCACCTCGAGAGCGTAATCGTGGGGCTTTGCGTTGACTGCGTTCCAGTAGGACAGCCCCGTGACGGCGGTGCAGATCAGCATGCTGGAGCGGATGTCCTTGCGGTCGAGGTACCAGTTGATCACCTCCACGGCCGCTTCCAGCGCCCTGCGCGCCAGCTCCCGAACATGCGGGTTGGCGGGCATGCGGCTGACGACAGCCACCACGCCGGCCGTCAGCAACAGTTTGGTGTCGTAGGCGTCGCCCTGACGCTCCGCCAACGCTTTCACGATGGGGGCGGACGGATACCGGGACGAGCCTACATGCTCGCCATGCTTGAACAACCGATACACGTGGCACCACGCGTGGTTCCTGATGCCGTCGTCCAGGCTCACCGGCCCGAGCAGCCAGTCAGCGCTGTGATCCCACACCTTCGGCTCACCGTCGATGATGCTCACCACCGCCGAATGGGAGTAGGCGCCGCCGTCCAGGGCGCGGATCAGCAAAGACACGGGCACCGGAAGCTTTCCAATCCGGGAGTACCCTTGCCCGAGCATCATGAGCACGTCCCCGTCGCGTAGCGCTTCCGGAGGCATCACGGGGAGCGCCGGATACGGATCCGGGCCCGGATCGAGCTGTTCGATCATGTCCGCTGTGGGATCTCTGTCAGGCATTGCAGTCCTCCTCGAACCCAACTGTCGCAGCCGGCCACGCCAACAACCAGCCCCATCTTCGTCGACGGTTCATCGCGGGAAAACCCTTCCTGCATAGCCCGTTCGGGATATTCCCAGATGGCCAGCCCCGATCCAGAGTGCTTTACCTGAAGGCGAGTCAGTTCGGGATGGATGGTTCCAGGGCCTCGATAACCTGATTTGCGACGGGATGACGCGATCTCGTCCTTCGCCACTCGAACTCACCGAGGTCGTCCGCTCATGACCCGTATCCATCACCCCGTAGTGAAGGCCGCCGCGCTGCTGTGCATGTCCGTTCTTATCATCGCCTGTGGCGGAGGTGGGGACGAAGCGCCCGGCCCGGGTTCCGGTCTTCCGCCAGGCGACGGTTCGGTACCCCCAGGAGGAGGCTCGGATCCGCCCGCTGACGACTCGGTTCCGCCTGTGGATGATGCAGAACCACCTGGTACCGATGCCACCCTCAGCGGCTTGAACCTCAGCACCGGCTCGCTCACACCCGGCTTCGCGCCTGCACAGACGAGTTACAGCGTCGAAGTGGACTTCGACGTCATGAGCGTGCAGATCACAGCCACGCTCGCTGACTCAGCGGCCACCCTCACCGTCAACGATGCCAGCGCGAGCTCCGGTGAAGCGTCCACGCCCATCCACCTGGAGCAGGGTCTCAACACCATCACGTTGCAGGTCACAGCCGCGGACGGCGCGACCACTGAGAGCTACAGCGTGGCAGTCACCCGTCAGTCGGAGATCGACAGCCCCACGGGCTTCAGGCTCATCGGTGGCCAGAGTGACGGCATCGGCGTGGACGGACGAACGGTCTCCTCCGTCGGTGACTTGAATGGCGACGGGATCGACGACATCGTCATCGGAATACCCAGGACATTCAACCAGAGCTTCAGTTTCGAAGGCGCTGCCTATGTCGTCT
>REEU01000119.1 GCA_007694905.1 Gammaproteobacteria bacterium
CGCAGTTCAATTCCTTCGTCAACGTGCACCACGAGTCGCATCCGCGGATGGAGAAAGCGACTCCGACAAGTCGGTCTCCGATGTTCGACAAGCTGATTGCAGGGCACGGTTTCGCTTTCGAGCACGCCGAGCCCCGCAGTCACGCCTTCATGCTGGTCGATCATTTCATCGTCGACCGTGCCTACGGTGGCCGCTTCCAGTATCAGGACTGGACCAAGGTCACCGATGGCATGGGTGCCGTGCGGGGTGCCTGGACGGTGCTGAAGGACATGGATCCGGAGACCTCGGACCAACGGCGTTTCCTGTCACAAACAGCCACCGCCGCCAACCCTGTATGCCTCAACTGCAAGACGCAGGATCACATCCTCGATTGGGCCTACATGGGCGACGAGCATGACGCTGCCAAATGGAGCCGGACCTCGAACGTGGTTGAGTTCGCTCGCGATCTGAATCACCCGTTGAACTGTTTCATGTGCCACGATCCCCACTCCGCCGGGCCACGTGTCGTGCGGGATGGCCTGATCCACGCAGTGGTGGACGAAGGGCTGGGTACGTATCCGCAGGATGCGCAGAAGAGCGAACTCATCACCATGGAGAAAGTGACCTTCCAGCGTGGCGGTGAGGACTTCCGTTCGATCGGTCTGCTGTCGATGGCCGACTCCAACCTGATGTGCGCCCAGTGCCATGTGGAATACAACTGCAACCCGGGCTCTCAGTTGAGTGATGGTGCAAGCGTCGGTATGGACGACCGTCGTGCCAACCATTTCTTCTGGGCCAATGTGTTCGATTACAAGGAAGCCGCCGAGAAGATCGATTTCTTCGATTTCCGGCATGCGACCACGGGTGCAGCGTTGCCGAAGCTGCAGCATCCCGAGGCCGAGACGTTCTGGGGTTCCAAGCATGAGCGTGCCGGCGTCGCGTGTGCCGACTGCCACATGCCCAAGGTCAAGCTGGAGAACGGCATCGTCTACACCGATCACGGTCAGCGCAGCCCGCGCAGCCGGATCGAGACGACCTGTCTCAACTGCCACGACTACTGGACCGCAGATCAGGCCGAGTACGCGATCGACTACATCAAGAACTACACGCACGGCAAGATCGTGAAGGCCGAGTACTGGCTGGCGCAGATGATCGATCTGTTCCCTGTGGCGAAGCGGGCCGGAGTGTCTGAAGACGTACTGAACGAGGTGCGTGCATTGCATTATGACGCCCATCTGTACTGGGAATGGTGGACTGCCGAGAACTCGGTGGGCTTCCATAACCCCGACGACGCACGTAAGTCACTGACTCTGTCCATTGACAAGAGCAAGGAAGCAATCAAGCTGCTGAATGACGCGATCGATGCGCAGGTGGCATCGAGGTAGGCGTTACGGCAGGCAACCTGAGGAGCCGGTGCTGGTCACCGGCTCCTTCTTTCCAGGTTTCGCTGTGGTAAATCTGATGCCAAAGACTTCCAGCACCCCGGGCTCACCCGTGTGCAGCGATTTTCATCGCATCCCGGCGTGCGCACGCAACGCCGCCGCCTCGCGTGCTTCGCATTCGTGGATCCTGCAACGGCAAACCCAGGGCGGTGAGGCATGATCCCCGAGTTGGGTCAGTTTGCAATCGCGCTGGCGCTGGCACTCGCACTGATGCAGGGCAGTATTCCCCTGGTCGGTGCCCACCGTGGTGACAGCCGGCTGATGGCGTTGGCCAAGCCTCTGGCACAGGCACAGTTCGCATTGCTCGTGCTGGCATTCGCCGCACTGGCATGGTCGTTCCTGACCCATGATTTTTCGGTCAAGAACGTCGCACAGAATTCGTTTTCCCAGCTGCCCGCGGTGTATCGCTTCACCGCGACCTGGGGCTCCCACGAAGGGTCGCTGCTGCTGTGGACCGTGATCCTCGCAGGCTGGTCCGCAGCGGTGGCGGTGTTCTCGCGGCAACTGCCCGAGGAGATGGTCGCAAGGGTCCTCGGCGTGATGGGACTGATCAGCGTCGGATTTCTCGCGCTGCTCCTCTTGACCTCCAGCCCGTTCGAGCGGCTGTTTCCAATCCCGGCCGACGGGCGCGACCTGAATCCATTGCTGCAGGATCTCGGGATGGTCTCGCACCCGCCGTTGCTCTACATGGGCTACGTCGGTTTCTCCGTCGCCTTCGCCTTTGCGATTGCGGCGCTGTTGTCCGGCAGGCTGGATGCTGCCTGGGCCCGCTGGTCGCGACCGTGGACCACGACGGCCTGGACCTTTCTGACCCTGGGCGTCGGATTGGGCAGCTGGTGGGCCTACCGCGAGCTGGGTTGGGGCGGGTGGTGGTTCTGGGATCCGACCGAGAACGCCTCGCTGATGCCCTGGCTGGCCGGCACCGCACTGATTCACGCGCTCGCGGCGACAGAGAAACGCGGTGTCTTCGGCAACTGGTCGGTATTGCTGGCGATTGCAACCTTCTCGCTGTCGCTGCTTGGCACCTTCCTGGTGCGTTCCGGCGTGCTGTCGTCGGTCCACGCATTTGCCACCGACCCGACCCGGGGGCTGTTCATCCTGATCTTCCTCGGCCTGGTGGTCGGCGGCTCGTTGACGCTCTACGCGCTGCGCGCGCCGCGCATGATGGGTGGTGGTTCCTTTGGCTGGTTCTCGCGCGAGTCCCTGCTGCTCGCCAACAACGTGTTTCTGATCGCCGCACTCGGCGCGGTGCTGCTCGGTACCTTGTATCCCCTGTTCCTCGATGCGCTGGGTCTCGGCAAGATTTCCGTGGGTCCTCCGTACTTCAACGCGGTATTCGTGCCGCTGGTGGCGCCGGTACTGTTCCTGGTCGGGGTCGGTCCGCTGGCCCGGTGGAAGCAGGCGGATCTGCCCGACCTGATGTGGCGCCTGAAGGGGGCCTTTGCCGTGGCGCTGGTCACCGCGGCGCTGTTGCCGCTGACCCTGGATGGCATGAACCTGCAGGTGACACTGGGCGTGTTCCTCGCGCTCTGGATCCTGTTCACGGTGCTCAAGGGCTTTGCCGTTCGGTTGCAGCACCACCGCGGCAGCAGGGTCCGGCAGCTTGCACGGCTGCCTCGGGCCTTCTGGGGCATGCAGCTTGCGCATGCCGGTCTGGCCCTGCTGGTGGTCGGCGTCACCATCGTCTCCAACTACGAGACCGAGCGCGACGTGCGCATGCCGATCGGCAGCCACCTGGAACTGGCCGGGCATCGATTCGTTTTCCAGGGGGTCGAGGAACTGCCGGGCCCGAATTACCTGGCCGGACGTGGCACGATGGACGTGACGACTCCCTGGGGACGTTCCTTCACGCTGTATCCCGAAAAGCGCAATTACAACGCCTCCGGCATGATCATGACCCAGGCCGCCGTGAACTACGGGCCGTTCCGCGATGTGTACGTCTCGCTCGGGGATCCGCTGGGCGATGGGGCCTGGACCGTGCGCGTCTATCACAAGCCGTTCGTGGGATGGCTCTGGGCGGGAACATTGCTGCTGGCTCTGGGCGGCGGGTTGGCGGCTGCCGACAGGCGCTACCGGGTGGCGCTGCGCCGCCGGTCGGACCCCGCTCCGGCGCCCGAGCCCCTGCGCTCCATCACCCGGGAGGGTGTGGCATGAGGCGCTGGATCCCGTTGCTGGTCTTCGCGGTACTCGGGGTTTTCCTGTACCTGGGGCTGTACCTGAATCCCAAGGAGGTGCCCTCGCCGCTGGTGGGCCGGCCGGCGCCCGATTTCACCTTGCCGGTGGTCGGGCGTCCCGGGGAAACCTTCTCCCCATCCGAGGTGCGCGGCGACGTCTGGCTGCTGAACATCTGGGCCCCTTGGTGCAGTGTCTGCCTGGAAGAGCACAGGCATC
>REEU01000036.1 GCA_007694905.1 Gammaproteobacteria bacterium
GCCTGAGGACATCAACAACCTGGCGCTGTTCCTGCAGCATCCGGTGCCGCCAGCGGCCGCCATGGACATGGCGACGATCCGGGGCAGCTGGACGGTCCAGCGTCCGCTGGCAGATCGGCCCACCGCGCCCGCCCACGAGTACGCGCTGGAAGACCTGTTCGTGGTGGCGCTGCACGATCCGGGTGCTGTTCTGCTCATCCACGGGCCGAGCCGGGAGCCGATTGTGCAGATTCCTGTCGGCGGCCCGCCGCACCGCATAGCCGCGTCAGCTTCGGGTCGCTATCTGCACGTGGTCGCGCGCAACGGCAAGGTCGCGCTGATCGATCTGTATGCGTCGCCGCCGGAGCGGGTCGCCTCGATTCGGGTCGGATTCGAGGCGCGGGCCGTGGGCGGTTCGCGCCATGCGGACAGCGTCGATCGCTATGTGCTGGCGGGTTCCGACTGGCCACCGCAGCTGCTGCTGCTCGACGGCATGACGCTCGAGCCTTTGCAGCGGTTGGATACCCCGCTGGAAGCGGATGTGCCGGATGCGGAGCTCGGCGATGTCATCGCCTCACCCTGGCAGGGGACGTTCGTGGTGCCGGTACGGCGTTCTGGTCGCGTTCTGCTGCTGGGAGAGACGCCGCCGATGACGGTGGACGCGCTCGACGCGGAGCCCACGCTGCGCTCGGGTGCACTCGCGGAGGACGATCGTCATCTGCTGTTGCCGACGGACAGTCGGCGAGTGGTGGTCGTCGATCTGCTGGAGCAGGAACGGGTGACGGATCGGACGCTGCCGTTCGCGGGCGCGGGGCAGGGTGTGGTCTATCGTCATGCGGAGTACGGCCCGGTGTGGGTGACCGGGTCCATGGTCAGCGATCAGCTGGCGGTGGTGGGAGCGGATCCCGCGGCGGCGCCGGAGGATGCGTGGCAGGTGATCGCGACCCTCGACGGTCCGGCGATGGGGTCGCTGTTTCTGGCCACCCATGCGAACTCGAAGCATTTGTGGGTGGATTCGCCGCTGGCCGAGTTTGGTCATGCCAGTCAGGAAGTGGCCGTGTTCCGGCGCGATGCGTTGGAGGACGGTTTTCGCAGCCTGCCGATCGCGGCGTGGGCGGATCTCGATGACGGCCCACGGCGGGTGCTGCAGCCGACCTATTCAGCGCGCGGGGATGAAGTCTGGCTGCTGGTATGGAGTACGGCGGACGCCGAGTCCGCCATCGTCATCGTGGACGACGCTACGCTGGAACTGCGGGAGGTCCTGCGGGATGCGGCGTTGCTGACGCCGATGCGGCTTTACAGCGTGGCTGCGCTCACAGCGGCTGCGGCGCCGCTGGCCATGGATGATGACGACTTGCAGTCGGGGGCGTCCCTGTTTCAGGCTCATTGCGCAGGGTGTCACGGGGCTCACGGTGAGGGTGACGGGCCGATGGCGCCGCATCTCGAGGTGGTGCTGAAGGATCTGCGTTCTCTGAGTGCGCGCAACGAGGGTGTGTTTCCGGAGGGTTTTGTCCGGCAGATCATCGATGGTCGTGAGACCCGGGTGGCGCACGGCCCGGCGGGCAAGCCGGTGTGGGGGGAGTTCTTCGGGTTGGATGAGGACAGCTCGGAGGTGAGCGAGGCGCTGGCGCGTGAACGCATCGATGCGCTCATTCGCTTTCTGAAGGCGCTGCAGCGGGAGCCGCGCTGAGCGGCGCGTACACGCGCTCGCCTACAGTGGCGTTCGGTGTGGTTGTAGGCCCGACCGCGTGCGGTCGGCCCTGGACGGTGCGTGCGCGCGCAGCCGCTCAGGTCGGGTCGGGGCGTGGGGTGACGATGGGGAAGCGGCGCTCGAAGCTGTCGAACAGCGCGCCGAGTCCCGCCAGCGCTGACGCGTCGCCATCGATCTCCAGGCGCCCGGCGCCGATGAGTTCCGGACCCGTTGTCAGGCCCATCATCATGCGCTTGAAGTCGAGGCTCGTGAGTCGCAGCGTCGCGTCAGGTGCATCGGCGTTCCGGTCGGGAAATGCGTGCAGGACCGCGTTCTCGATGCAGAGCAGGTAGCGCTGCCCGATGTCGGTGAAGTCGAGATTCAGGGCCAGTTCGACGCCATCGGCCTTCGGTCCATTGAGGCGGACGGCCATGGTCTGGAACAGGTTTTCAAGCGGCATGCCGCGCGCCATGCCCTCACTGGCGGCGAATCGCGTTCCTGTCTGCGGCACGCCCTCGCGCAGTTCCAGCGCGCCGGACAGGAAGAAGTTCCGCCACGGCCCGGACTCGGCCTGATAGCCGAGCTGTTCCAGCGTGTCGGCCAGCAGGGCCTTGGCGTCGTCGTTGGTCGGGTCGGCCATGACCACGTGGTCGAGCACTTCGGCGACCCAGCGATAATCCCCGGCGGCGAAGGACTCGCCTGCCTTCGCCACGACGGCCTCCCCACCACCCATGAAATCCACGTAACGGCGGGCGGATTCCCGTGGGGGCAGGGGGTAGAGGTGAGCCGGGTTGCCGTCGAAGTAGCCCAAGTACTTCACGTACACGGCGCGGGCGTTATGGTGCAGCGTGCCGTAGTAGCCGCGATTCGCAAACTCCTTGCCGAGCACGTCGGGCAGGCGGATCTGCTCGGCGATCTCGTTCATGGTGTAGCCGTGGTTCGCGAGCCGCAGGGTCTGGTCGTGGATGTACTTGTAGAGATCCCGCTGTTTCTTCAGATACGCGAGCGCCTCCTCGCGGCCCCAGATGGGCCAGTGGTGGCTGGCGAACTGGATTTCGAGTCGATCGCCGAACAGCTCCATGGATTCGTTGATCTGTGCGCTCCACGCCAGCGCGTCGCGGACCTGGGCGCCGCGAGGCGTGTAGACGTTGTGCATGTGGTGGGAGGTGATCTCCGACATGCACAGGGCCTTGAACTTTGGCAGGAAGAACACGAACTCCGCCGGCGCCTCGGTCCCCGGTGTCATCTGGAACTCGAATTCGATGCCGTCGATGTTGCGCGTCTCGCCGGTGGCGCAGACCAGATCGTTGGGGATCACGAAACCGGTGGAGCCCATGGACAGTGCTGCGCCGAGGCCGGTGGTGAGAAAGCCGGTGGGCGACGGCGGCAGCAATGTGCCGTACATGTAAGTGGCGCGGCGGTTCATGACGTTGCCGGCGAGGACGTTCTCGCTCAGGGACTCATTGACGTAGTGCTCCGGGGCGATCACCTGCACCTCGCCGGACTCCACCTGATCGGCCGTGACGACGCCGAGAACGCCAGCGAAGTGGTCGGCGTGGCTGTGGGTGTGGATGACGGCGACCACGGGGCGTTCGCCGAGGTGCTCATTGGCCAGCGCGAGGCCTGCGCGTGACGTCTCTGACGACGTCAGCGGGTCGATGATGATCCAGCCGGTGTTGCCGCGGATCAAAGTCATGTTGGCGATATCGAAGGAGCGGATCTGGTAGATGCCGTCGGTGACCTCGAAGAGGCCGTGGTGCTGCGCGTTGAGCTGGGCCTGGCGCCAGAGGCTCGGGTTCGCGCTCGGCGGCGCCTCGCCCTCCAGAAATGCCAGCGGCGCGAGGTCGAAGGCCGGGCGTTTCGCGTGGTCGTGGCCGATGGTGATGGGGTCGATGCTGGCGATGAAGCCGCGGCGGGCGTCGTCGAAGCTGCGGCGGTCCGCGAACGGCAGCGACTCACGTACGGCAGCCTGGGCGCGCTCCGTGTGCTCGGTGGCGGGTTTGGGCTGACGCTGGGTTTCGCTCAACGGCTTCTGACTCATCTGACGGTCCCCGGTCCGGATGGCATGCGAGCGCGTAGAGTGCCATGACGTCGGCTGCGCGGCATGCTCGATCGTGGCCATGTGGGAGCGC
>REEU01000034.1 GCA_007694905.1 Gammaproteobacteria bacterium
GTTGCTGGAAGGCGTTGTAGGTGTAGGTGCGGTTCAGGGCCACCGTGCCGCCGGTTGGGCTGCTGCTGTTGCTGCGGCGTAGGACCGTGGGCTTACCGAACACGTCACGGGTGATATGCGTCCAGGCGCTTTGCGGATGCGCAACGAAGACCGGGTGGTCATAGGTGGGCTCGTCCCACGCCCAGAAGCGGGTTGTGGTCTGATGCCCGCGCGGGTTGGTCACCCGGGTCTGGAAGCCGCTCAGGTATGCCGTCAGGGTGACCTGCACACCGGGGCTGAGCTCACTGTCCTGGGCCACCGAGGTGGTGCGGCCGAGGGCGTCGTACTCAGTCCACGTCCCGGTCAACGGGTTATGCACGGTGGCCGGGTACGAGGCGAACGTGACCTGCCCGTTGTGATCCCAGATGAACCGCTGGAAGCGCTGTGTGCCGGCCAGGTTGGCGTTGTCGTATTCACGCACCACCAGCGGTCGCCACAGGGCGTCGAAGTAAACGATCTTGCGGGCGTTGCCGGTGCTCACGGTCTGGCGCCAGTGGCCGGCAGGGATGCCGTACTCGACCGCAGCGATCTGTTCAAAGACCTGGGTGGTGGCATTCCAGGCCGTGCTGTCCCCGGTCGGATAGGTGATGCCGGACAGGCGGCCCATGGCGTCATGGGTGTAACTGGTGCGGAAGCCGTTTTCATCATCGACCCAGTTCAGCCAGCCGCTGTCATGGACCTGCGCCGTGTGCAGGGCGCCGGCAGGCACTTCCGGAGTGCCGGGATACTTGATGGACTGCGGGGTCCCGCGCTTCCAGTTCGACAGGGTTGTGACACTGCCTTTGCCATCGGCCACGGTCTTGACCGTGCCGCGCTGGCCGCTCAACAACGTCGAGGTGGTATCCCAGGTCAAGGTTTGCTCGATCCTGCCGAACCGCCGGGTCACCAGGGGCAGAGCATGGGTCGAATCGTAGGTGCGTTCGAACATCACCACGCCGGCCGTGCCGCAGCCGGCAGGCAGGGCGCTGGTCGGCGCCGCGCACGTGATGCTGCTGACCTGCCCCAGGACCCATTTGGCGAGGTTGTCGTGCCGGACGATGAGCTCGGTGCGGGTCGGACTACCCGTAACCGTGCTGGATTTGGTGACCCGCGTGGGACGCGCCAGGGTGTCGAAGCACAGGATGCCCGAACAGCTAGCCGCCACCTGCCAGGTGAAGTTGACGCCGTCCTGGTTGATGGTCCGGTTGGTCACTGGCCGGATCCGGGTGCTGGCCGGGTCGGCGATCCCGCCCAGGTTCGAGCCGTAGTCGCCGTGGAAGGGCTGCGTGGCTGCCTGAGCCTCGGTCAGGTAGGTGCTGGTCTCGGTGCGGACTATGCTGTTGTCCGCCTTCATGATTTCCACCTTCAGCTGCCGCCCGTCGTTGTCGAAGTAGCGCATGCCGAAGGTGTAGCGGGCCTTGGTGCCGTCGGGGTTGGTCAGCGTGACCGTCTGCTGGCTCGTGCAGGTAGTACAGGGGTAGACCGCTGGCTCGGTATGCACACCCCAAAGACTCTGAGGATTGGAAAAATACGAGTAGGCCCAGGTCATGGACTGCAGACCGGGACCAGCGATGGTCTTCGCATTAATGCTCATCACATCAAAAAGTGAGGGACGAGCAATTCGTACTCCGGGTCGAACGGGTCACCGGTCTGCAAACATTCAGTTGCATGCACCCCACTACGGAAATGCCTGCGGTTGGCGAAGTTGAAGGTACCCGTCGCGCCGGAAGGATGCGTCGCAGTCAACACATGATCCTCTTGCTGCAGGTCTGGCAAGCTAGTACACCATGGCATCGGAGGCAGCGCAGCAGCGTCTAGCGACGGCATCAGGTCATTGGTGTAGGTGTAGACCCATTTGCTGTTATCGGGCTGGGTGACCTGAGATAGGCGAGCATAAAAGCCAGACGTGGTGTGGGTGTACTGGTAATTCCACGTGCGGCCATGACTACTTGCCGAACTCAGGCGCTTGCTGCTGTAAAAAAGGTTGATCTCGCGGCCATCGCTGGCCCAAATCCTCGTCGGCAGGCCGTCGCTGTTGTACTGGAACTCCACGGTGTTGCCAAACCGGTCTTCTATCTTGCTGGCCAATAGATAGAGCCGCTGACGATTCAGATAGACTGTCAACGGAAGCTGACCGCCACTCTGCGGCACGGACTTTGCCAGCCTTGCAGCCGTGCGTGTAGTCGCGATATCAAAGTAGTATAGGTCTCCGGATGCCGTTGTCATCCGGAAGCCCTCGCCCGTGAACCCGGCCTTCATTGGGATGCAATCGAAGACATCACGCTCGGTCGTTGTGAGCTTATAGGTCGCGCCGCCCGACGGGCGCGGGGTCTGCGATTGCACGCCCATCGCCGAAAAACTGCCGCGGCCGGGCACGTTGATCGATATGCCCTGCCAAACCTCCGCACGCCGGAATGCGCCGCCGATGCTACTGAATGGCGGGACATAAGCCCCGTTGCACCGCAGGGCATTGCCCGCGCTGGTGTGGTAAGTCGCGGCCAAGAAGGGCACATCGACTTCCCAGTTTCCGATGCCGCGAAGCAGGGCATCGTAGGGCGCAATAAAGCTCTGCGGCTGCAACTCTACTGAGTATCGTCTAGTCAGTTGAACGAGAAGAGTCCCGTTGCCGGGCAGGTCGATGTCAGTCACGGTAAACGAGGTGCTGCCGTTGTAAAGACTGACCTGTTCCCCAAACAGTCCGGTATCGAGAGGGGAAACGTTCTGCGCAGCCTCGACCCGCTTTCGATATTCCATGTAAGGGTGGATCGCCCCGTTATCGGCAGCGCTGTTTGAGCCCATGTCCGGGCTTTCTTCCCCGGCCTCATCCGGGCCCTCACGCGAATTCTCCTGAGAAAGCACATTGAATGAAAGGCTCGCCGAAGCGAGGGCGAACAACAGAACAACCGCAAACCCACCCTTGCGCATGGCGCAAATCCTCCGGCGGAATGGGAAGGCCCGCCGACGGTACGGCGGTACTGCTTCAGCCAACAAGCGGCTTCAGTCTGCGCCTCGGGTTTGATTCCGTCAATGAGTTTTTTTGCCCAAGGCCCTACTCGGCCAAAGTCAGCCGGCTGACCTTCTGGAACCCGCGCGGCAGCTTGCGTCCGCGCTGGGCGCGTTCGCCCCAGTAGTTTTCGGTATCGCTCCAGCTCAAGCGCAGATAGCGCTGGCCGGCCCAGACCAGGCAATCCTGGCCCTTGGCGATGGCAATCGCACCGGCGACTTTTTCGCCGTCCTTGCGCGCCTTCGGCGGGATACTGATCAGCTTGTTGCCCTTGCCGCGCGGCAGTTCGGGCAGCTCGTTCAAGTAGAAGGCCAGCAGGTAGCCTTCGCTGGTCGCCACCACGAGCACCCCTTCTTCGCTGTCGGCGATGGGCGCGAGTGGCAGCACATCGGAGCCCGATGGCACGCTGAGCAACTGCTTGCCGGCCTTCTGGCGGGTGTGCAAATTCTCGAGCTGGGTGACGAAACCATAGCCGGCGTCGCTGGCCACCAGCACGCGCTCCTCCGCCGCGCCGATGCTCAGGCTGCGGAACACGGCGCCGGCTGGCGGCGAGAAGCGTCCGGTTAGCGGCTCGCCCAGGCTGCGCGCGCTGGGCAGCTCGTGGGCCGAGACCGAATAGCTGCGGCCGCTGGAATCCAGGAAGCAGGCGAGCTGGTTGCTGCGCCCGCGCGCGGCGGCCAGGAAGTCATCGCCGGAACGATAGTTGAGTTCCTCGGGCTTGATCTCGTGACCCTTGGCGGCGCGCACCCAGCCCTGCTCGCTCAAC
>REEU01000031.1 GCA_007694905.1 Gammaproteobacteria bacterium
GCTCGAGCAGACGCTTGAGATTGAACTGGATCGCCGTGTGCTCGAACGCAGGTTCGTGATCCGACAGCGCCCCACGCACATACCGCGGTTCTTGCGCGTAGCCACTCTCGATCTGCACGATGGCCAGAATGTATTTTCCGGGTTCGTGCAGCGAGGTGATGATTTCCTGCCGGGTCAGCATGACAGTGTCGGCGCCATCGATGCGGCCTTTCACCTCGATGAACCGCAGATGGCCAGAGCGCGGATCAAAGGAAGCGATGTCGTAGCCCACCTTCTGCGCTGACACATCGAGCGGCTCATTGCCCAGCGCCCGTTCGGCCTTGAAGACAGCCTCCATGGCCTTCAATTCGCTGATCCGCCGGGCCTCCGGGTCTTCGGCAAAGGCGCTGGGCTTGGCACCAGTTGCGGCGGCTGCCTTCGCCAGCAGCAACCCTTTCGGCACGACGACCATGCCACCCCGCACCCGCGGCGGCTGTGCGGAAATGAAGCGCTCCTTCTCCAGCAACTCCATCCGGCGTTTCAGCCGGTCGGCCAGGTCTTCGGCCCGGCGCTCTGCATTCTGCCAGTTCAGGCGGGTCTTCTTCCCTGCCTTCTCATCCTCGCGCAGTTCGGCGGCGCGGTTGTCCCAGAAGTTGATCTCCTTCTTCAGCCGGGCCTTTACCTCCTGCTCGACCTTCGCCACCTCAGGCAGACGCCGTGCCTTCACTTCGGCCAAATGGCTCTGCGCGAGGTCGACTGTGGCGAAACGGATGGCGGTTTTCTCCAGATCGTTTCGCAGCCAGTCCTCGTGCAGCTTGTCTGCAGCCAATTCGATTTCCTCGACCGTTGCAGGTCGAAGGTTCAGGTGCGGGGCGATCCCCGCATTTGTGGCTTTCCCTGCCTTGTCGATCGAGGCGAACTGCAGCTTCTCCGAGATGACGTGGGGCTTGCCGGTACTGGTCGGGCGGCCGTCCTGGACGCTGTGTTCCAGAAGGAAGATGGCCGACAGGTCCTGGCCAAGGTCGGTTTCATCGACCATGACGGCACCCTGCTTCATCAGGTGATCGTGCTGTTCACGCACGATGCTGATGACAGCTTCCAGCAGAGGGTGCCCCGGGCAGACGAAGGTCGCCACCGGCTGCTGGTTGACCTTGCCCTTCTCGAAGCAGATGCGTTCGTACTTCTTCTGGACCGGAGAGCCGGTCCCGATTTGCCGGTCACGTTCGCGGATGCTGACCGGAACATGGGTGATCTCCCAACGCCCCTCTTCCCGCGGCTTGATCTGACCACCGAGGCGCTTGAACGCCTCGACGAAGAAGCTCTGGATATGGTGCGGCTGCAGGCGCTGAGCCTCGGCGCGTTCCATGTCGATGCGGATTTCCTGCACTTTGGCAGCTGGCATCGTATCGTTGGTCAGCGCGCGACGCGCCAGAAGGTCCAAGAGATGCTGCTGATCGACGGCCCCATCGACAGCCTGGAACAGCCTGGCCTTCACATCGGGTTGCTCACCGTACTGGATCGCCTCGAACAAGAGATCCTTTAGCGCCGTGCCGTCGAACAGCTCGCCAAGGACGTCGTAGACCCGCCCGCCTAGCGCCTCGCGCGCCGCCTCCAGCTTTTCCAGGAGCCGAGCGTAGACCTCGCCCTCGCGCGTATCGGCCGCGACGAGGTTCCAGAGGTGGCACACCTCGGTCTGGCCGATCCGGTGGATACGGCCGAACCGCTGCTCGATCTTGTTCGGGTTCCAGGGGAGGTCGTAGTTCACCATCAGGTGGCCACGCTGGAGGTTCACACCTTCACCAGCCGCGTCGTTGGCAATCAGCACCAGCATGTCCCGGTCCTGCATGAACCGTTCGACGATCTTCCTCCGATCCTCGCGGGACACTCCGCCATGGATCACCTCGACCGCATCGGCACGGCCTAGGCGCGACCTCACGCGATCATGCAGGTAGTAGAGGGTGTCCTTCGGCTCGGTGAAGATGATGAGCTTGCGACGGTTGCCGTGGGAATCGACCATCAGCTCATCATCGAGGATGCGGTTGAGCTGCGACCACTTGGTGTCCTGGCCGGAGCTGAGAACGCCTAGGGCCATGCGTTCGAGACTTTGGAGGGTTTCCACCTCGAGCGCCAACTGATCGACCGTTTCTGCAGTGGTCGCGGTGGTAGAAATCCGATCCTCGATGTCGTCGATTTCGTCCTGGCCAAATTCCTCGATGTTCTGCAGCAGGTCATCTGGCATGTCAGAGAGATCGAAACCGGAGCGTTTGCCACGAACCATTAGCCGCGCCTCAGCCAGCTCTGTTTCCAAGCGTTCGCGGCGTCGCTTCAAAGACTGATAGATCGCTGCAGGTGACGAAGCCAAGCGACGCTGCAAAATCTGAAGGGCAAACCCCACGTTGTTCCGCTTCTTGCCGTCATCGGCAGCGAAGCGCTGGACGCGGTTCATTTCATTGCGGACGTACTCGGTCACTGCAGCATAAAGCCCCGCTTCCTCAGACGAGAGCTCGTACTTGACCGTGTAGGCCCGGCGCTCTGGGAACAGCGGGCGCCCATCGAAACGCAGCAGTTCCTCTTTCGTCAGGCGCCGCATCATGTCAGCCGTATCGGCATAATGGACGCCGTCACGGAACCGGCCCTCGAACCGGTCACCATCCAGCAGCGCCATGAACAGTTGAAAGTCCTGCTCATGCCCATTGTGCGGGGTCGCCGACATCAAGAGCAGATGACGACACGCCTCGCCAAGCTTCTGACCGACACGATACCGCTTGGTGTACTTGGCTTCACCGCCGAAGTAGGTCGCGGACATGCGGTGCGCTTCGTCACAGATGATCAGATCCCACTCCGCCGCCTGTGCCAGCTTGTCCTGCAGCTCCTCGTTCCTTGCCAGGACGTCCAGCCGAGCTATCAACCGGTTGCGGTCGCTAAATGGATTTCCCGATCGGGAGTTCTCGATCATGTCCCGGGTGAGGATATCGAATTCTAATCCGAATTTCTCTCCGAGCTCGTCCTGCCACTGCTCGACGAGACTGCCGGGCGCAACAACAAGGCAGCGCTCAAGATCGCTTCGAGCGATCAACTCCTTGATCAACAGGCCCGCCATGATGGTCTTTCCGGCCCCTGGGTCATCCGCCAACAAGAAGCGCAGCGGCTGACGCGGCAGCATCTCGCCGTAGACGGCGGAAATCTGGTGAGGAAGCGGATCGACCAAGCTGGTGTGAATAGCGAGATAAGGGTCGAAGTAGTGCGCCAACTTGATCCGATTAGCCTCCGTCACCAGTCGGAGCAAGTCGCCATCCGCATCGAACGACCATGCGCGTCCACGAGTCTCGAGTTCAATTCGGGCCTGGTCGTCGCGATAAAGAGTGGTTTCAGCAACACCACCTCCTGGCACGCGATAGACTAGGTTGATCGCCTGATCCCCGATCCATTCGACGGAAACAACCTCGACGGGTTGACCTGGCACAATGCCCCTCAGGTGGGCACCGTTCTTGATCTCCTCGAGTCCTGTCATCTCGTCTCCGGTCATTCACTCCGCCTACATGCTCTAGCACACCCCCCCCTTGAGGGGCATCGCAAAATCACCTGAAAGCTCAGCAATTACGGCATTGTACGACTGACCCGTGTGTTTCTTGTTGATCCATCAATTCGTCGTTTGATCCCCCACCACTTCCTCCACGAACCCGCGCCCCTGCTGCACGCGCTTGCCCAAGGCGTCGACGAAGCCTTCGAACCGCTCGCGGCCCTTGGCCTGGGCGCTGGCCTGATCCTCGGGCGGGATCG
>REEU01000030.1 GCA_007694905.1 Gammaproteobacteria bacterium
GTAGCCTACAAGGCGGAGCTGAAGGCCCGGAACCACGTACATCAAGACACCACACAGGAGCGCACAGGACGATGACCTTCGAGCTGAGCGAACAAACCCTGGATATCCGGGACCGGGTCGTCGACTGACGATGCCGGGCAAGGGCTGGACCGTCGCACTGCGCCTCCATGGGCTGCTGCAGCCCTGCTGCAACTATTCCTGGACGCCGTGCCTTTCGAGCTGCTCGAGTGAGTTCGGCCTGTCTACTCGATCATGACGGCAGCAGAGGACCTCCGCCGCTGATCTGACGCGCGGCGCGCAGACCACTGCGCCAGGCATTGTGGGCCGCGCCATAGCCACCTGTATCAATCGCCTCTCCAGCCAGGAACAGAGTGTCCGCCACCGGTTCGGCCAGCGTCTGCGCTTCGTTTCCGCGTGCACCCACGGGCAGAAACGAGTACGACCCTAGCGACCAGGGATCCTGTCCCCAGCGCGTGACGATGGCGGCGTCCGGCTCCGGCAAATTGGCGCCGAGGATGCGGCGCAGCTCTGCGTGCAACAGTCCCACCGCCTTGTCGTTCGACATGCCCTCGACATCGCGGGCTCGCTGTCCACCGAGCATGCCGACGAGAATGGGTGCGCCCCCATGAGAGCCATAGTTGATAACGACGGAAGCGAGGCGCGAACCACAGAGCGCCAGATACTCCTCCCCATCGTCCCAGGTGCGATGCGGATAACGCAGCACGATCTTGTTGAGCAAACCCATGGCGAGCCGATTGAGGGCGCTGCGATGGGTATCCGGAAGCGCCGGCGAAAGCTGCGGTCGGCTCTGCTGCAGCAAGCCCACTGATGCCGTGATCACTGCGGCTTCCGCCTCGATCTCGCCGTCTGTCGTGATGGCCGTTACGCGCCCCGGAGACCACTCGAGGCGCTCGACGATGGTGTCGAGGCGCACATCGAGGTTCGTCGCCAGGCCTTCGGCCAACCGCTGCATGCCGCCGGTCATCAGCCGTTCGGTGCTCGGCAGCAGTTCGTCGCCTTCGCCTACGAACAGCGATTCCAGGGCAATCTCATCGAGCGGCGCGGCGAAGTAGGACTCCATGGCTCCGCGCAGCGCGCAGGCATCCGCATCAGGTGCGCCGGCGAAGGCGACTTCCCAGTGTTCGGCCAGCGATCGCCCGCTGCCGGATGCGTTCACCAGCCGGCCCAGACGCCAGCGCAACCAGGCCCAGAACAGGCCGTCGGCCAGGCGTGCCTGCAGCGCCGGAGCGCCCATGCTGTCAGCCAGCTCCGCAACGCCGATCACATCGCCGCGCAGATCGATGCGCCGGCCGTTTCCGTAGTCGGCGGGATGCCAGGGAATCTGCAGCTGTTGCGCGTGCGGTTTGAGTGGATTGTCGTCGCCTCCATGGAGCCAGGCTGCGCCGAGGTCCACGGACGTGCCGAGGTCGGTGTGGCTCCAGGCGCGGCCGCCAATGCGGTCGCGGGCGTCGACGATCAGTGGTGTGTAGCCGTCGAGGGCCAGCGCCCGCGCTGCGCCGATGCCGGCGAACCCTGCCCCGATCACCAGGACCCGGGCTCCCGGAGCCACTCGCGGCGCGCTGGCTGAAGCGCTTTTCAGGGAGGCCGTACCAAGACTCGACGCGGCGGCCATCGCCGCAACGCTGCCATACAGGAAGTGACGTCGATTCAGTTCCAAAGGCGATACCTCCCGGGGATGGAGCGGCTGGCGGTCAATGTCGCGCGTCAAGCGATGCGCGAGGCGCGCCATGCGCTGCGAGGAGCAGCAGTCCGGCGAAGATGCCGAGATTCTTGATGAAGTTCTGCAGTTCGTGGGCCTGGTCGCCGCCTTCGTAGACGTTCCAGAAGTCGTGCATGAAGAAGTTGATGACCAGCACCATGCCGGCGAACATGAACGCGACATGGCGCGTCCGCCAGCCCGCGATCAGCGCGAGTCCGCCGCCAATCTGCAAGCTGGCGGCGAGCGCGAGCAACGGCGCCGTGAAGGGCACGCCGTGGGCCGCCATATAGTCCTGCATGGCGGCAAATCCGGTGATCTTGGTGAGACCGGGTACCAGGAAGTACAGCCCCAGCAGAACGCGTCCCAGCACCCCGAACGGCAGGCTCAGTTTGTCCATTCTTGGCTCCGGTTACATGTCGACAATCGAGATGGTGCGGCTGAGGAGCGCGGTGCGGGCTGGCATCGGCCGAATCGAGTTTCACGTCCGGGTGCCCGTCCTGCGCAACGAACTCACGATCATATGCTGTTGGGAGCAGGCAAATCATCTTCTCGGCCGAACGGTCGCTGCGGCTGCGGCCGGCCTTCGTGTCGGCCCGGCGCAGCGTGTGCGGTCAGTGCGCGGCGCCTTCCCAGAAGCCGTGAAAGCCGTAGGGCTGCAGAGGTAGCGGTACGGTTGCGACCGGTCCCCGCCCCAGCGCCTTGTTGTCGAAGACGCAGAGCCGGGTTTGCATACCATAGCCGTCGTAGACCGCTGCGATGACCCACCCGTCATCGAGATCGCGGCCGCCCGGGCGCGGCGCGAACACCGGTTCGCCGACGAACCGTCCCTCGGGTGCAGACCAGATTTCGGTGGGGCGGGCAAGGTCGACCGTGTCGACCCGAACCACGGCATCGAAAGGATCCGACATGACCTGGTTGCTGCGCGCCGCCGCGTAGATCGCAGGGGCGCTGCGACCTTCGCGGGCAGGATGCACGCGGGGGAAGTCGATGCCGTAGTCCGAGAGTTGCTCCAACTCTGCAGTGTCGCTGTCGTCGCGTAGCGTGGCGCGGTAGAGCCGCTGGAAGGAGGCGCGGTGATCCGGTACTTCGGGGTCGAGGGGCGCGTGCGGACCACTAAAGCCGAACTCTCCGCCGAATTCGAGGGATTCGAATGCACACAGCTCCACGGCGCTGCTGTGATCATCGATGTCCCAGGCATTGGCAAAGTGGATGACGAACGCACGCTGAGGCAGGCGTATGGTCCGCAGCGGTCCCGGGCGACCGCGCGGGATCAGAAACAGCTCGCCGGGCTTCGTGTCGTCGCTGCTGATCGCTTGAATCAGCGTTCCCATGCCGAGCATGGCTCGCGCGAACTTCGGCAGGCTCGCCTTCATGGAATTGCCTGCCAGCACGTACCAGCGTGGGGTCACCACGAAATCGTGCTCGAAGTGCATGCCGGGAATCGTCGCCTCGCGCTCCGCGACTTGTGAGCCGGTCGCATCGAACTCGCGAAATACGAAGCGCGAATCCTTGCCGCGAAAAATGTTGCAGCCCACCAGGCGATCGGCATCGGTATCGATACGCATGTGGGCGAGGAAGGCGGATTCAGGCAAGGCACCGCCGAAGGTCTCCTCGCCGATGGTATCGAGACTTGCTGCGTCCAGGGCATAGGGGCGGCCGCCTTCCCATCCTGAGATCAGTCGGCCGGCCCAGGGTTGAATCGTGGTGTTCGAGACGTTACGCAGGCCGCGGGCGCGTAAATTGCGCAGAGGTGAGTCACTGACGTTGGTCCCGAGGCCCTTGTGCACGAGCCGGCCAGCCTCGCGCTCGGCAAGAAAAGAAGGGGTTTTCACGAAGCGCGATCGGAACTCTGCGCCTCCACTCGCGTTGAAGGTGAGCGAGCGCACCAGGCCGTGGCCATCGAAGGGATGCGCCAGGCGATCGCCGATCCTGGTCCAGCCGGGGCCGTTCTGCAGGTGGCGCCCGCCGACGAGCTCCGCAGGCAAACTTCCTTCGATGGCCGAGGCCGGAATCTCAAACGCCTGCTCACCG
>REEU01000107.1 GCA_007694905.1 Gammaproteobacteria bacterium
GCAGCACGGCCAGCGGCAGCACGAACGCAAGCCTGAGAGCGGACATCGGACCCCCCTGAGGCCGGAATCTCGAATCGGCCGAACACTATCATATAGCGCGCTATCGTCGGGTAACTTGCGGTACCGCATGCGCGTTGAGAACGGTCGTCGTCCCCCGGGGGGCACGCGCGACCAAACACGCAGCTAGTGCAAGAGGCCCTTCAATCGCGCCTGGCCGACGTGACCTGACGCACGGTACCACTTGTCTCCAACGTCAGCTTTGCATCCGACTCCAAGCCCTCATCCTTGCATTCTCAGCGGCGGCGTCGGGTCGACTCGAGACTCCAATGACCTTCGGCGACAGTGGTCCGCGCGAAGCGAGCACCCGTGGCCGGCGCGCGCCACGGTCAACAGCCGAGCGTATGACGGAAACTCCCCGGGTGCCCCTGGGCGGTTCGAGCCGAACAAGGCCGGGGTGGTTGGCCGGGAAAACGCGGTCAGGCAGACGTGCTCAGCGAGCGGACCTTGCCGGCCTGATAGAGACAAAGCTTGTTTCTCCCCGAAGACTTCGCGGCATAGAGTGCCTTGTCTGCGGCGTTGAGCAGTTCGTCCGCGCTTGCCATGGATGACTCACGCTCGGCAACCCCTAAACTCACGGTGAGGCTGATCGAGTCACCGTTGGCTTCAAGTCGCGTTGCTGCCAATTCTCGGCGCAAGCGCTCGGCCGGGATGACGAGTTCACGAATGCCGCCACTGGGGCTGATCAACAGGAATTCCTCACCGCCGATGCGCGCAACGGTTTCTTCCTGGCGAGCGCCTCTCCTCAGCACGACCGCGACCTGCCGCAGGACGTGATCGCCAACGGCATGCCCGAACCGGTCATTGATGCTCTTGAAATGGTCCACGTCCACACTGACCACCCCCACGGGGCTGCCGTTGCGGAGGCTTCGGCTCCAGGCCTGCGCCAGGGCAATCATGGCTGCCCGTCGGTTAGGCAGGTCGGTTAGCTGGTCGGTGAGCGACAAAACCTCCTGTTTGCGATGGCTGATCGCCAGTTCGTTGGCGATCTTGCGTAGCGCTGCGCGGTCTTTTCGCCACGCCTGTTCCAGGCCGAAGACGCGCCGCACGGCCAACAGCCTCGCTTCAAGCTCCTTCAGACCGATATTGGCGGGAATCACGGCATCCGATCCCGCTTCGAAAGCGGCCAAAATGAGGTCCTGATCGATCTGTGTGTAGACCGTGAAAATGTAGGCCGATCGACCCCACTCGGTAGAGCGGGTCAGCCGGCAGAACTCCAGGCCTTCCTTGTCGGCCGGAAGGACGAAGATCTGTGGCTTCAGCACTACGGCCTGGCGCAGTGCTGCATTGGCGTCCTCGCATTGAGTGGCCGAAACGCCGAGTTCTCTCAACTGATTCGACAACCCGGTCTTTTTCGCCTCGTCTTCCAATACCAGTGCGGCCAGCTTGATCGATGGCGTGATCTCCGCGTCCAGATCAGACTCGCCATTGGCGATGTCTTCATACGCCGGTGCCTCTGACTCCGGCAGATCGAGCAGCTTCGACCATTCCTGCCATTCCCTGCTGGCCCGATCATAAATGCCGCCGATCGCCTCTTCGCACAACCCCAGCTTGGCCAGCAGCGTCTTGTTGACGATCGCCTGCCGCGTCCGATCTTGACCGGACTCGAGGGTGATGGCGGCCATGCGGTGGGACCAATGCAGCAAGGTGGCCAGCTTAGCGGGGCGAGAGTCGGGGTCGAATTCCGACGCTTCAGGTGTTTCGTGGAAACGGGCCGGTTCCGCCAGCGCCCTGGGCACGCCATAGTCCAGCATGAGCAGTTCCGACAATTCGTTATGATCGACACCGAACCGCCGATGCTCGGCCTCACTCAGGTCATCCGGCTTTTCTTCGATCAGCCTGCCGTAGTCATCCGGGTAGATGGTGGCAAAGGCCAGAATGCCGATTCTTGCCAGCAGACCACAGGCGAACAGGTCTTGGGGTGGGCCCAACCGTGTGGCCTGCGCCAACTCCCTCGAAAGCAAGGCCATCAACAGGCAGTGCGACCAGTAGTCGCGGTACGGGAAAGTTCGACAGAAACCGTCGCTGTGGGTATCGATCAGTGAAAATGCGACCGCGAGCTGACCGACAGTCTTCATGCCCACTCGGACGATGGCGTCCGGGATGGCGGCCACCCCGCGGCCACCCATAGCCGCCGAGTTGGCCAGCTTCAGCAGGCGGCCGCACAAAGCCGGATCGGTCTGCACCAACTGGGCCAGTTGCTGGACCGTGGTGCGCTCGTTTTGCCAGAGATCCATGATGGCCAGCGCCACACCACTCGGGCTGGGCAGCCGATCACCGGCACTCTCCAGCAGGAGTCGGGCGGAGGCGGTCATGGAGCGGGGTCTTGCCGGGCTGGTTGTGCCAGGCCTTCGATGATTCTGATGCTTATCATTTTTCTGCTCCCCCTGATTGCGCGAACTCTAGCATCCGCGTCAGTGCCCGAGAAGCTGACGACACATGTGAAGATGTCGGCATGCATCCAGTGCTGATCTGGCAGCGCTGGCCAGCGCCGCTCGCGCGCGGGCGCTGATCGACCCCGGAGGGGGCCCGGCAGATGACAGCGAGAGACCGCAATGTGAGAGACAAATGCACACCGATCGACCGGACTCGGTAGAGCGGGTCAGCCGGCAGAACTCCAGACCTTCCTTGTCTGCCGGAAGGACGAAGATCTGCGGCTTCAGCCCGACGGCTTGGTACAGTGCTGTGGTGGCATGCTCGCATCGGGTAACCGAAACACCGAGTTTCCTGGACTGATCCGACAGCTCGGTCTCCTCTAGCCTCCCTCGGTAACGGCGCCAGGGCCGGTGGACGCTGCCGACTGTTCCTTGTGGCCTGAAGGGCCAATGCGAAGGGAGTCCATGGTCCTCCTACTCCAGTGCCGGGGAGAGAAAATCGTAGATCCGAAGGTAGACTTGCTCCTCGGGCTGGTGGAACCCGACCCCGATCCCGAGACGATCGCCCTCGTCAATCAACCGCTTGATTTCCCCTGAAATGATCTGATCTTCTTCCACACCGGGCACGCGGCAGCGAATTCGCACGGCATCGCCGCGCTCCGGTTTCTTACCCGCGACCTCCGGCCCGAGTACGCGAATGTGGCAGCCAACGCGGCTCACGTCGACCATGGTTGCCTTGGACTCTGTACCGTCCGGGAACGCGATCAGGCTAGGAATCAGACATTCCAGCCGCTTTGCCGCCCGTATGTTGTGTTCTTCGACCTGTGTCGGATAACCCAAGAACAACAGACGATCGGGATGGATTACGGAGCCCAGCACAAAGGTGCGGAAACCGAAGATGCTGCCGCGAAACAGGTAACGCACGACGACAGAATCACCCTCCCGATACTCAGCATGATACGGGCCACTTACCGGTTTCCCTGGTTCCGAGAGGATGAGATAGCGACCAGGTAGCATCCCCACCAACTCAGATCTGAAGCGACCGCTGATGCGCGGCGAATCGATGGACACCTCAATACCCAATTCGATTGCAAGGCGCAGACCCGATCGCATGGAGACCTGCCTGTTACCCTGGTCCATCAAGAACGTCCTTCACCGCCGGATGAGTAGCGCTGAAAGGTAGCACAGGTCCTGAAACAGCACCCGGATGCTTGTGGTCAGTGCCGCCTAGCATAGAGCGGCTGCCCCATTACCAGAAGTTGCCCACAGCTTCTGGAGATTCTCATGACGAACCTGATCGGCGTTGTTTTGTTGGTG
>REEU01000269.1 GCA_007694905.1 Gammaproteobacteria bacterium
GCCACAGAGATCCCCTTCTTCTCCGTCCTGGCCCTCATGGGCCTCCTGGGCTTCGGCATGATGGCCTCCGTCCGTCGCCGTCGCGGCGCTCTGGCAGGCTGAGGTTCGGGATACGACGTGCGGGCGGGCGGCCCGCACGTACCTGAACGCTACACAGGTCTCATTTCCGGCAACGGCTTGACCCTCGGGTCAAGCCGTTTGCTTTTGGGGGCAGCGCTCTTCGGCCATCCGGCCTGCGCAGGTGGCCCGCATCCCTCCTTAAAATCGTCTGACGCGACTTGCTCAGGCGCCATCCCCTGCATGACTCGAGTTCAAGCTGCGGCTGCGCTGATGCGCCGGTGACCCTGACATGCCGGTGGCCCTGACACGTCTTTGGCGCGGCCCCGGCACCGTGCAGCACCGCTGTCGATGTTGCGCCCCGTCACGCGATCCAAGCCGTTCATCAAGACAAAGCTGCAACGCGCTCACTGGCCGATGCGGTTGGGGTGTATGTTCCTGGCGTGTCTAACGTTAATGCCCGGTTGTGCGCTGCAGCGTACGCCAGTGGCGGTAGCGTGTCTGAATGGGCGTGACCGTTGCGGCTGTCGGCGCAGGCTGATCGACCGCAGCCACGCAGGCTACAACCGGTGTTTCGTACGTCCTCGCGGGCGAACAACCTCGCCGAACGATGGTCCATAAAGGAACGGTTACCCCATCCCCGTTCCCGCCGATCCAGGAGGATCGACTGTGTTCGATGTCTATGTCATGGCCATGCGCTACCTGCGCCAGATTTGGCGCTACCGTCTGGTGGCGGTCCTGGTCGCCTTACCGGTGGCCGGGTTCGGCTGGTTCACCATCAATCAGATGGCGGATGTCTATCGCGCGGACACCCGTCTCTACGTCGATACATCCTCCATGCTCAATCGGCTGCTGGCCGGCGTGGCGCTGGACAGCAGCGACGTGGACCAGGAATTTCTGCGGGTCGCCCGTCGGTCCCTGCTGAGCCGGCCGAATCTCGAGCGCATCGCCCGGGAGACGGACCTGGAGTTGGATATCCTCAGCCCCGAAGACCGGGACCGCCTTCTGCAGGGTCTGGCGCGGGACATTCGAGTACGCGGCGAGTCCACGCGCGGGGGCCGCGGTGCCTCCGATAACCTGTTCCAGCTGGCTTACGACCATCGCGACCCGGAGCGCGCCCTGGAAGTCGTGCGGGCCGTCCACGACGTGTTCATTGAGTCGGTGCTCGGCCTCAGCCGGCGCGACACGGAGCGGATGGACACCTTCCTCGACCGCCAGATCGCCCAATACGAAGCCCGGCTCGAAGAAGCGGAGGAGCGCCGCAAGCGTTTCCGTCAGGCCAATGCCGGTCTGCTCCCGGGTGAGGGTCAGAACTACTTCTCGATGTTGAATGCCGCCCGCGAACGCCTGCGCGAGGGAGAGCTCGATCTGCGGCGCGCCGAGCGCATCCGTGAGGATCTGCGCCAGCAACTGGCCGAGCTTTCGCGGGATACCGATGCCTTGCCGCTGCAGGTCGGCGACATGGCAGGCGAGGAATGGGTGGACGCGCGCCCCATGAGCAGCGCCGCCCAGGTACGCACCCTTGAAGAGCAGCTCTACGAGCTCAGGATCCGCTACACGGAGGCCCATCCCGATGTGGTCGCGGCGCAGCGGCGCCTGGAGCGCGCCCGTGCGAACCTCGCGGCGACAACCGGTAGCGGAGAGCCGGCGGCCGACGGTGCCGCGGCGGACCAGGCGGCAATCAGTAATCGCATGCGGCTGCAGGATCTGCAGGCGGAGCTGGCCCGCGCGCAGGCCCAGGTGGCGTCGGAGCGGGCGGCGGTGGAGGAATACCGGGAGCGGATGGCGCGCCTCGAAGGCGCCGTGAACACCATTCCTGAAGTCGAAGCGGAACTGACGCGGCTGAATCGCGACTACAACATTCTTCGGAACCAGTACGAACAGCTTGTGAGCCGCAGAGAGGCTGCCAGCATGTCCCGTGAGGCCGACCTCACGGCCGACGAGAGTATTTTCCAGGTGATCGAGCCGCCCCACGTCAGCTCGCAGCCTGTGGGGCCGGATCGTCCACGCTTGGCCACCATGGTCATGGGCGGCGCCTTGGCGGCAGGCGGCGGGCTCGCGTTTCTGTTCTCCCTGATCCGACCGACCGTCGGCGATGTGAATCAATTGCGGGATGTCGGCGGCGTGCATGTGCTCGGTCGGGTCGGCATCGTGCGCAGTCCGCGCGAGCAATGGATGCATCGCATGAGCTTCGTCGTCTACGGGCTGATCTTTGCGGCCTTCATCGCCGCTTACATCGCTGTCCTCTACTTCGCCGCGTTCTGAAGCGGCCCGGGCAGTCTACGGATTCGAGTGTGCCCTTGAACGCATTGACCATCGATGTCGAAGACTATTTCGCAGCAGAGGCCCTGAGTGCGGCCGCCCCGCGCGCGGATTGGGCGAGCCTGCCCTCCCGGGTGGAAGCCAACACGGAGCGCGTACTCGCACTGCTCGAGCGCCATGACGTTCGGGCTACCTTTTTCGTCCTGGGGTGGGTCGCCGAGCGCTTTCCCGGCCTCGTTCGCAAGATCGCGGCCCAGGGGCATGAGATCGCCAGCCACGGCTACAGCCACCGCGTCGTTTACGCCCAGTCGCCGGCGGATTTCCGCGAGGAGACGTTCAAGTCCCGCCAGCTGCTGCAGGATCTCAGCGGACAGGACGTGGCGGGTTACCGGGCGGCGACGTTTTCCATCACCCGAGCGTCGCTGTGGGCCCTGGATATTCTGGCGGAGGCCGGGTTTCGCTACGATTCGAGCATCTTCCCGATTCACCACGACCTCTACGGCATCCCCGGTTCGCCCACCGAACCCTATGAAGTCACCACCTCGGCAGGCCGCCTCATCGAGATCCCGCTGACCACTTTGAAGGTCGGCCCCCTGTGCCTCCCAGCCAGTGGCGGCGGGGCGTTTCGCTTGCTGCCACGATCGCTCGCCATGGCCATGCTGGCCGCAGTGAACCGGCAGGGCCGGCCCTTCGTGTTCTATTTCCACCCCTGGGAGATTGATCCCGGGCAGCCGCGTTTCGACGTGGGCCTGCGCTCCAGATTGCGCCATTACACCAACCTCGGCCGCTTCGAAGCCCGGCTCGAGCATCTCCTGGAGCGCTTTCGCTTCGGCACCATGACGGACGTGTTCCTGCCGCTCGAGCGTGTCTCCCCGCATCCGGTGTTTGCGGCAGCCGAATTAGCCTCATGACCACCGCCTCCGCAAACCTGGCGCGTGGCGTCGTGGCGCCATCGTTGATGTTTGCCGGCATCGTTGTGCTCATCGTCGCGAGCCAATGGGAAACGGTCGCTTCGGTGTGGCGGACCTGGCAAGTCGACTCCTATGGTCACGGTCCTTTGGCCGGCCTGCTCAGCCTGTGGCTGCTGTGGCGTGCCTGGCCACGGGCTGGCCTGGACGCGCAGCCGAGCGCGCCGGGGCTGCTGCTGCTGATCGGCGTGCTCGTGGCCTGGCTGCTGGCCAACCTCATGGAGATTCAGGCGATTCGCCAAGTCTGCCTGTTTCTCGCGCTCGGGAGTGCGGCCTGGGCCGTGTTCGGCTGGAACCAGGGCCGGGTGCTTTTGTTCCCTTTGCTGCTGCCGCTGATTGCCGTGTCCATCTGGGATCAGTTGCTGATTCCGCTGCAGAACCTCACGGTGGCCCTGGTCTCCTTCGGTATCCGGCTGACGGATATTCCGGCCTTCATCGACGGCAA
>REEU01000029.1 GCA_007694905.1 Gammaproteobacteria bacterium
GGGCCCGGTGGACCTCCTCGGGGAGATTGCGGATCGTCATGATCGGCATCTTCAACCACCTCTGATGCATGCAGTGACTGCATTTTAGAAAAACGCAGTCAAAAGGGGCAAGGAAATTTCTGCGCAGTGCACGCAGAAACAGGGTTTCCGATTCGCATGCCCGTGTCGGCGCTGATCCAATGCGTATCAAGGTGTATGTTCGAGCCGACCGCAGCCGCCTCAATGCCCTCTGGCTGAGGGGCGGCTTTCCGGTTGCCGACGGCGTGGAAGCGGTGTCGCTGCTCGGCGGGGGGCGGGGAGAGTCAACCCGAAATGGGTGACCGCCAGCAATGTAACCCGAATCCGGGTTACGTGGGTTCAGGAAACTCCATCACGAACCGCGCCCCACGGGCCGCATTGGCGTCGAGCGACAGGCGTCCGCCCTGCCGCTCCATGACGCCCCTCGCGATGGCGAGCCCCAGGCCCGCGCCGACGCCCGCGGCATTGGGACCGCGGCGGAACCGTTCGAACAGCAAAGCAGCCGTCTGAGCATCGATTCCGGGCCCATCATCGGCAATGATCACAGTGGCCGAGCCAGCGGACAGCGTGATGGACGTGCCGGCCGGTGTATATTGAATCGCGTTCTCGATCAGGTTGCGAAAGACCAGGCGCGTCAGCGTTGCATTCCCGTACGCAGGTACGGACGCCTCGGGCGTGGCCGCGGTCACGTAATGGCCTGACTCCAGTGCAACAGGTACCAGCTCCCTGGCCACTTCCAGCGCGACGGCGTAAGCGTCGAATGTGGCACATTGGAAATGCTCCTGCGACTCCAGGCGCGCAAGACAGAGCAGTTGCTCGACGAGCCGCGCGAGCTGTTCGATCTCCAATGCGATATCGCCCAGCTCCTGCGCCGAAAAACGGGACTCGAGCCGTGCCCGCAAAGTCGCAAGCGGGGTCCGCAGCTCGTGCGCGGCGTTTGCAGTAAATTCCCTCTGCACTCGATAGTCCGCTTCGAGCCGATCGAGCGAGGCGTTGACGGCCTGAACCAGCGGTACGAGCTCCCGGGGAAGGTGATGCGTGTGCAATCGTTCGTCCAAACGCGACAGCGACAACCGCGAGGCCTGATGCGAGACGGCACGTAAGGGGCGAAGAGATGACCGCACTGTCACGATCACGACGCCGATCACGGCGATCAGCAGCAGCGTGACTGGCGGATACAGCTCCTCCAGTGCACCGAGCAGCAGCTGGGCAACCAGACTCTCGGCATCGTCGAGATTCCGAACCACACGCACCCAGTAGGGGCCATGAATGCCATCGAGTTCGAGCGTGGCAGCCATGATGCTGTTGCCCGACACGGCGTCCCTCTCCCGCTGCATGACGACCCGATCACCGCCTCGAGCGACCGGCACTGGCAGGTAAGGGGCGGAGAAGCCGCCGGAATCGAGGACCGTGCCATCTGCTGCGAGTATCTGATAGCCGTTCAACGGATTCGGCTGCGCGTAGAGCTCTTGCAGGGATGGTGGCAGATCGAGCCGCGGCGGGTCCGTCTCCGCCACGATCGAGGCCCGCAGGTTCTGCACCTGCACGGCAATGCTCTGGCCTTCCAGGCCCCACAGCCCGTCGCGAAATTCGAAGTACAACACCAGATAGCTGGCGGCCAGCCCCAACACGACCACGAGGCTCAGCCGGGCGACCAGTGCCCGAAGCAGGGAGGGGGCACGCGCCGGGTCGCGATCAGGAGGCAAGATAGCCCAGACCGCGCAGTGTGCGGAGCGACATGTCAGCGCCCGCGGCTGTGAGCTTCTTGCGCAACCTGTGCACGTGGGTCTCCACAGAATTGGCGCTGCGCTCCTGCTCGAAGTCGTACAGGCACTCGGCAAGCCGCTCCTTCGAGATGACGCGCCCCTGGTTGCGCAGCAGGGTCTCGAGCACGATCAGCTCCGAGCGCGTCAGGTTGAGCGGTGTCTCGGCGACGGTCGCGATGCGGGCAGACGTATCGAGCGTCACGCTGCCGAGCGTCAGTGTGCGACCCAACGCCCCACCCGGGCGCCGCAACAGCGCGCGCAGTCGCGCGATGAGCTCCTGCATCGCGAAGGGTTTGACGAGATAGTCGTCAGCGCCGCAGTCGAGACCGCGCACGCGATCCTCGACCGCACCCAGTGCGGTGAGGATCAGCACGGGTGTGACGTTTCCGCGCTGCCGCATCTCCTTGAGCGTGTTGAGGCCGGTGTCGTCCGGTAGCATGAGATCGAGTACGGTGGCATCGTAGTCGGCCGCTTGCCAGACCTGCAGCCCCTCGGACGCCGAAGCTGCCGTATCGACGGCAAATCCCTGCGCACGCAGGCTGTCCGCGACGGCCTGGCAGAGACGCTGGTTATCTTCGATGATGAGCAGTCTCAATGCGGGTATCTCACCAGGAGCGCTCGAATATCAGGCCGAAGATGGGAAAGGCTTCGCCATCTTCTGCAACGTTGACGCCCCGCCGCGGGTCGAATTCCTGTGAGCCCCCGTCCGAGGCGCCGTAGACGTTGATCACGTCGAGGAACGCGACAAGGTCCACCGGGCCGAGCGAACGCCGGTAGTCGATTCGGATATTGAGCGAGTGGAAACTGTCAAGCTGAAGCGCATTTTTCTGCGTCAGTTCCTTCGAGAAGCGCAGCGGCTGCCCTGGCCCCAGCACGTCCTCATTGATGATGAAGGCGTCCGTGGGTCGCCCGCTCGCCCACTTCCAGCGCGCGCCGACTTTCCACCTTTCGCTGATCTCCCAGCTGCCGCCGATGGAGAAGAAGTGCCTGCGATTGAAGTCGGCGCGATACTTCCCGAAGCCGTCGTTGTCGTCGAGCCGGGCATTGTTGTAGGCGTACACCGCACTTCCGAACCAGCCATCCGCAAAACGTCGCGACAGGACGATATCGAGGCCGAGATTCGTGCCCTCGCCGTCGTTGGTGACCCGGCCACTGGTGCGTTCCTGCTCGACGATGAGCTTGTCCAGCCACTGGTAGTACGGCTCGACGAGCAGCGACCAGTCCGCACCGAAGTAGCGCTCGAGGCCGACGCTCACGTGGGTGATCCGCTCATTCTGGATAGTGAAATTATCAGGGCTGGCCGCGCGGACCAGAAAGCGCGGCGACTGATGGAACACGCCCGCCGTGGCCGACATCCGTATGCCGGGCGAGGGCCGCCAGTTGGCCGCAAGCCGTGGCGAGACCAGCGATTCGTCCGCAAAGCCATCGCGATCGTAACGAAGCCCGGCTCTCAGGTCCCAGGGACCGAACTCGAACACCTGCTCGCCGTATGCAGCATAGCTGGTCTCCTTCGCCTCGTAGAGCGAGTTGATGTCTTCCGGCATCAAGGTAATGAATTGCTGGCCAGGCGGGCGCGGGTCGGTCCTGCGGAAGACGAACCGGTCCCATTCTTCTCTGAGGATGGCAGAGTAATCGACGTCGACCTGCCAGACGTGAAGCCCGGCAGATCCCCTGCCGAAGCGGTTGCGGGTGACATAGTCGCTGCGCCAGCCGATCTCGGTTTCCTTCTCGGTGACGGTGATCAGGCGCTCGCGCACCGGGACCTCCTCGGCCGGCGTACCTTCCGGCACAAGATCGGGGTAAGCCTCACCTTCCGAGGTGGTCTTGTCGTTCGCGCGGAAATAGAGTCGATTCGTCCATTCGCCGTTCTCTCCGACCAGGCGGCGCCAGGACAGCGCCGCCAGGTACAGGTCCTGCTCGGTGTCGATCAGCGACACGTCCTCGAAG
>REEU01000028.1 GCA_007694905.1 Gammaproteobacteria bacterium
CCACGCCCGTCCCCGTTGTCGACGGTCAACCCGGCCGGGCCCGCCCGCGGTTCCAATGAAGCTAAAGAAGCGAGACCCGCACGGGCACGCTGCAACCAGAACCCGTCGTCAACGAACGCTTTGTCAGTCTGTTGACCCGGGATACGCTGGCGCTCGTCCTGGCAGGCGGCAAAGGCAAGCGTCTGGGTTCGCTCACCTCCGATCGGGTCAAGCCCGCTGTCCCGTTCGGCGGTCACTTCCGAATCATCGACTTCGCCCTGTCCAACTGCGTCAACTCCGGCATCCGCCGTATGGGCATCCTGACCCAGTACAAGGCCCACTCGCTGATTCAGCACATTCAGCAGGGTTGGGGGTTCCTGCGCGCCGAACTCGGCGAGTTCATCGAACTGCTGCCGGCGCAACAGCGCACCGGCGGCGGCTGGTACCAGGGAACGGCCGATGCGGTTTACCAAAACACGGATATCATCCGCCTGCACAACCCGGGCTACCTGCTCATTCTCGGTGGCGACCACGTTTACAAGATGGATTACGGCCCCATGCTCGCCGCCCATGCCGGCACCAATGCGGATGTCACCGTCGGCTGTATGCGCGTCCCGATCGAGCAGGCTTCCGCGTTCGGCATCATGGAGGTGGACGAGAACCTCAAGATCAAACGATTCCAGGAAAAGCCAACGGTCTGCGAGTCCATCCCGGGCGACCCCGAACATGTGCTGGCATCCATGGGCATCTACGTATTCCGGACCGAGTTCCTGCTCTCGCGTCTGCTGGTGGATGGGGTCAACGCCGAGTCCAGCCACGACTTCGGCCACGACATCCTGCCGCAGGCAGTCGCGGACAGTTCGGTGTTCGCGTTCCCGTTCCGCGATCTGGAAACGGGCGGCGACGCCTACTGGCGTGACGTGGGCGACATCGACTCCTATTGGCAGGCGAACATGGAGCTCGTCGGTCTCAACCCTGAACTCAACGTCTACGATCAGCGCTGGCCCATCCTCACTTGGCAGCCCCAGGCACCCCCTGCGAAATTCGTTCTCGACGAACCGTCCCGCTCCGGGCACGCGATCAATTCCATGGTCGCAGGGGGATGCATCGTCTCCGGTGCTCGGATCCTGCGCTCCCTGCTGTCGTCGTATGTCATGGTCGCCGAAGGCTCAAGCATCGAGGACTCGGTCATTCTCACTCATGTCGTGATCGGCCGCGACGTTCACGTCCGCCGTGCCGTCATCGAAACCGGCTGTACGCTCCCCGATGGCATGAGGATCGGCTACGACGCCGAAGCCGATCGCGCTCGCTTCGAGGTCAGCGCCGGCGGCATCGCGCTGGTCACCCCGGAGATGCTAGGCCAGAGCGTCCACCATGTCCGCTGATCGCCTCCGGGTGGTGCTGTGCTGGCACTTGCACCAGCCCGAATATCGCGACCCGAGCGACGGCGAGTTCCTCGCGCCCTGGACCTACCTGCATGTAGTGAAGGATTACGTCGATATGGCTGCCCACCTGGAGTCGGCGCCCCAAGGCGTCCGCGCGGTGGTCAACTTTACACCCATCTTGCTCGAACAGATCGTCGACTGCGCCGAACGCGTCCGCGCCGCCCTGGATGACGGCACCGACATTGGTGATTCCTTGCTATCATCACTATTGGCGCCTGAATTACCGCAGGATCATGACCGGCGTCGCGCTCTGCTCGAACTCAGCCTGCATGCTCAGGAACAGCAGATGATCGAGCGCTTTCCCGCCTACGCCCGGCTTGTGGCGATGACGCGCGCGGCACTCGAGATCGAATCCGGCCCCGACTACCTTGGCGACGCGCACCTGGCCGACGCACTGACCTGGTACCACCTGGCCTGGCTTGGCGAAACCGTACGCCGCAGCGATCAACGGGTGCAGGCACTGCTGAAAAAAGAGCACGGCTACACGGCAGAGGACCGCCGCGAACTCGTCGAGGTGATCGCCGAGCTGCTCGCGGGCGTGATCCCCCGCTACGACGAGCTGGCCGCGAGCGGGCGTGTTGAGCTGTCCACCAGCCCCTATGCCCACGCGATGATGCCGCTGCTGATCGACTTCAACACAGCGCGCGAGGCGCGCCCCGACACAGCGCTGCCAACTGCCGAAATCTATCCCGGAGGTTCAGAGCGTGCAGCCTGGCACCTGGAGCAGGCCGTTGCCTACTGCAATGGCCACTTCGCCGCCCGCCCGCCCGGCTGCTGGCCGTCCGAAGGCGGTGTGTCGGCACGCAGTCTCGAACTCATCGGTCAGCACGGTTTCGCCTGGACCGCCAGCGGCCAGGCCGTCCTCCGCCACAGCCTCGCAGCGGATGATCTGGGCAGCGAGGAACTGCATCGTCCGTATCGCCTCGATCAGACCGACACTGTGTGCTTCTTCCGTGATGACGAGCTCTCGGACCTGATCGGGTTCAGCTACAAGGACTGGCACGGTGACGACGCCGTTGCAGATTTCATCCACCGCCTGCAGCGGATCGCCGCAGAAGGCGAACCTGGACGCGTGGTGGCGATCATTCTCGACGGTGAGAATCCCTGGGAGCACTATCCCGACAACGGCATCCATTTCATCCCGGCGCTCTACCGGGCGCTGCTCGACCATGAAGCACTGGAACTGACCACCTTCTCCGACTGTGTGAACGACTCCGCGGTGCCCGTCAGGCCACTGTCGCAGCTGGTCGCGGGAAGCTGGGTCTACGGCGACTTCGGCACCTGGATCGGCGATGCGGACAAGAACCGGGCCTGGGATCTGCTGTGCGAAGCAAAATGCGTCTACGACCGCAAGATTGCCGAGATCGATGATGCCTCGCGACGCAGTGCCATCGAACGCCAGCTCGGCATCTGCGAGGGCTCGGACTGGTTCTGGTGGTTCGGCGACTACAACCCGGCCGACACCGTCGCCGAGTTCGATGCGCTCTATCGCCGTCAGCTCGCCGCACTCTATGCTCTCCTCGACGAGCCGGAACCGAAGTCCCTTGCCGAAGCGGTGAGCCATGGCCACGGCCGGCCCGAACTCGGCGGCACCATGCGCCGCGGCAGCGAATGAGTGCGGACGGAGACTGCTGGATGCAGGGCCGTCGCGCGGGCGTGCTGCTGCATCCCACCTCCCTGCCCCACCCTGCGGGGCAGGGCGATCTCGGGCCTGAAGCCTTTCGCTTCGTCGACTGGCTGGCTGCTGCGGGCTTCAGCGTCTGGCAGATGCTGCCGGTGGGACCAGTGCACCACGACCGCTCTCCCTACTTGCCACGCTCCTGCTTCGCCGGCCATACCGGTCTGATCAGTGCCGATGTCCTGCGCGAGGAAGGGTTGCTCGACGCCGGCCAGCTGCCGGTGCCGAGCGACGACCTACCGGAACGACGCCGGCTGCTGCGACAGGCCTGGAGGGTGTTCCGGCACGATGCAGATGGCCCGGCCCGGGCAGACTTCCAGCGTTTTCGCGAGGCCAGTGCTTCGTGGCTGCCGGATTACGCCCTGTTTCGCACCCTGGGCCTGAAACACGGTGACCAAGCCTGGTTCCACTGGCCGCCCTCGGCGCGTGCGGTGGACCGAGCCAGCCTGGCGCGGCTGCAGGAAGAGCATGCGGTAGCCACCGAACTTGAATGCTTCGGCCAGTTTCTGTTCTTCCGCCAATGGGCCACCCTGCGCGCCCACGCCCGCAGTCGCGGCATCGCCCTGTTCGGTGACCTGCCGATCTACGTCGCCCA
>REEU01000027.1 GCA_007694905.1 Gammaproteobacteria bacterium
GTGCAGCTCGTAGGCGAGGGTCGCCTCCGCCCGCGGCCGCTGGCGCGATCGCTGTACCATGCCACCCGGTTCCGGTTCGTTGGGGAACCCGGAGTCTACGAGCGCCGAGCGATCGCCGGGTTGATCCAGGTCACTGGGAGCCGCCAAGCGACCGTCCGTCGGCAGGCGCGCTTGGGCGGCGATTTCGCCTTAACCGGGCCTTTTCTGGCCCGAAAAGGTGCTTCTAAGGGCGATTTTCGCCCTAAAAACTCATATATTTTCTTTATATTGCAACGACTTATCTTGGTCCGACCCCGGGATTCCGGGATTGCCGGGGTCGCGGAGTGACTGGTGGATCTGCTGGATCTGGCGGTAGGAGTAGAGCAGCACGCGCTCCATGCGGGCCAAGCGCTTGTCGAACGCCTGGAAGTCCTCGGCAAACTGGGCGAGGGCGGCATGGGTCGCGGTGTCAGCGACGACGGGGGCGGCCGCCACCCCCTCATCCATCCAGCCTCCCATTTCCTGCTCGAGATCGCGGATCACGGTCTGCACCTGCTCCGGACCCAACTCGTGGCGCTCCTCGAGAAAGGCCGACAGAAACAGGCGGTCGCAGAACGTATTGATCCGCCGGGGGATGCCGCCGGAAAAACGGAAGATCATCGGCCAGATGTCGTCGGCAAGCCGCGGATCCTGCTGCCATCCAACCCGCGACAGGCGATATTCCACGTACGACCGGGTATCCGGCTCGTCCATTGGACCGAGGTGGTAGTTCGCGATCATCCGCTGTCGCAGTTGCTGCATGCCCTCGCTTCGGAGCATCTCGCGGAACTCGGGCTGCCCCACCAGGAAACTCTGCAGCAGGGGTCCATGCTCGCCCTCGAAATTGGAGAGCATGCGCAGCTCCTCCACCGCGTCGGCACTCAGATTCTGCACCTCGTCCACCACCAGCAGCGCCCGCTGCCCCTTGGCGGCTGCCTCGCGCAGAAACAGCTCGAGCTGGGACAGCTGACCCGCCTTGTCCGAAGCTACCCTGTCGAGTCCGAAGGCGAGACAGACCGACAGCAACAGGTTTTCGGCATCGAGCTGGGTACTCACCAACTGCGCGGCCACCAGCGGCTTGCCGGACAGGGTCTCGAACAGGTTCCGCACCATCGTCGTCTTGCCGGCGCCGACCTCGCCCGTGATCACGATGAATCCCTCTTCCTGATGGATTCCGTATTCCAGGTAGGCCATGGCACGCCGGTGCCCCTTGCTGGCGTAGAAGAACCTCGGGTCGGGACTCAGCGAGAAGGGCTTGCCGGTCAGTCCGTAGAAACTCTCGTACAAGGTCTAGAAACCCCGGTTGGCGTGGCCCCGAAATCGGGTAGCGGATCAGAGGAGTCCGCGCGACAGGCAATGCCGCTCCCAGGCCAGCGCATCGGCGACGATCTGATCCAGATTGTCGTATTTCGGCTGCCATCCAAGGACCTTCCGGATACGCCCGGCGTCGGCCATCAGCGCCGGCGGATCACCCTCGCGCCGCTCCCCGTAGTGCACCTCGAAATCGACCCCACTGACGCGCTTGACCGCCTCCAGCACCTGCAACACGCTGTACGCGCAGCCGTAACCGCAGTTCAGGACCTGGGACTCACCGCCCTGTTCCAGGTAGTCGAGCGCACGCACGTGGGCCGAGGCCAGATCCTCGACATGGATGTAGTCGCGTTCGCAGGTGCCGTCGGCGGTATCGTAGTCGGTACCGAAGACGGTGATGCCGCCGCGCTGCCCGGTGGCCGCCTGACACGCCACCTTGATCAGGTGCGTCGCATCCGGTGTTGCCTGACCCTGCCGGCCTTCGGGGTCGGCGCCCGCCACATTGAAATAGCGCAGACTCACATAGCGCAAGTCCGAGGCGGCGCCGAGATCCATCAGCATGCGCTCGGACATCATCTTCGAGGCGCCATAGGGATTGATGGGCTGCAGCGGCGCATCCTCCGCGACCGAGGCCGTGTCGGGAATCCCGTAGACCGCCGCCGTCGAGGAGAAGACGAAGTACCGCACGCCCGCTTCCTGGCAGCATTCCAGCAGATTGAGCGTGTTGCGGGTGTTGTTGGCGTAATACTTCACGGGATGGGACACCGACTCGGGGACGACGATGTGCGCGGCAAAGTGCAGGACCCCGTCGAACTTTCCCGCCTGGAGCACGGATCGAAGCCGCTCCTGGTCCGCCAGATCCGCCTCGATCAGCTCGGCATCCCCCACCGCCCAGGCGTGCCCGGTACTGAGGTTGTCATACACCACGACCTCGTGTCCGGATTCCAGCAAGTGCCGGACCACATGACTGCCAATGTACCCTGCGCCGCCCGTCACCAATACCTTCACGCCTCACCCCCTCATGCATTGAATGTCTGAACTGGGAAATGCCGTATGCGCCGATTCCGTTCATGGTTCGACAAGCTCACCACGAACGGAATTATCCTCACTCACCACGAACGGAATTATCCTCACTCACCAAGAACGGAATCATCCTCTTTGGCTATCCAGCACGATTTCATTGGCCATCCACCAAGACCTCTTTGGCTATCCAGTACGGTTTCATCGGCTATTCACCAAGATCGCAGGCTATCCAGCACGATGCCGCCAACGGTACCAGAGGATTCCCAGGTGTTCGTGAACGGCCAACCAACTCATGTACAGGGCGCCCGCTTGCGGCCGCAGGGATTCCAGCGAGAAACCGGTGTCGTGCGGCACATAGGCGCCCGTGGGAGCCGGCACGAAGTCGACCCCCGCCTTTTCGAACGACCACTGCGCACGGGGCATGTGAAAGGCATGCGTGACCAGTGCAACCCGCCCGATGCCATTGGCCTCCAGCATCCGCGCGCTCTTGACCGCATTCTCCCAGGTATCCCGCGCCTCCGCCTCGCGCATCACCTGCACCACTCCATATTCTTCCAGGACCTCAGCCATCCAATACGCTTCGGGCAGCCGATCCTCGGGGCCGCCGCCGGTGGCCAGAACCGGGAGACGGGTTTGCCGGTGCAAGTGGGCTGCATAGCGCAGCCGCACCAGGGACAGGTCGCTCACGGTCTCGCCTGAGTACTCCGTCGCACCGCTTCGATATCCGCCACCCAGCACGACGATGGCACCGACACCGTCCAGGTCATCGATCTGCGCGGGCTCATAGCCTTGTTGCAACGGCGCCATCAGGGCAAAACCGACGATGGGCAATGAGAAGGCGTACAGCAATCCGAGTCCAGTGACCAAAAAGACCTTTCCCAGCCGGAAGCGGATCAGGAGAAGCCCCATGACCGCGAGCAGCAGGGGACCGCTGGGTGGAAGCAAGAACCAGTCGGCCAGTATACGCAGCCCCATCAGAAAGGACGCCGACGGAAGTCGAAGGCAGCGTGATCCAGGTTCGCGTTCACCCGGCCGCCCCAAGAGCCATCCCGTGCACGCGCGCCTGACGGCGCGCCCACGCAAGCGACCGCACCGCGCAAATTCGCTTTCAGGCAATCTTCCCGAGAACCGCGTGCCATGAATGGCATTTTACCGGGCAAGCGAGTCGACCCTGAACGGAACTGGATGCCCGCCACAGGCGCCCTGAAGCAAGTCGGATTCCCGGGAAGAGACAACCGGCGCCGTCGGCCGCATCATGTCCGAGAGCAACACTCGAAAAACGTCTGCACAAATCATTCGATATTCTTGGACTCGACACGGGTGCCCATAATATCCTGA
>REEU01000266.1 GCA_007694905.1 Gammaproteobacteria bacterium
GAGTTCACGGTCGGCTACAACTCACTCTGGTATTTCTTTGCTGTCACCATTCTCGCGACCTTGTTGCTGATCCGCGGTGTCAGGGCCATTGAAACATTCTCCAGACTGCTTATGCCCGTGCTGGTGCTGTTCATCATCGGCATTGTGGTCTATGCCTCGCGGATGGACGGGTGGGATCAGGCACGTCGCTTCATGTTCGAGGCGGATTTCAGCCAGCTCAAGCGTCCGGGGCTCTGGTTCTTCGCCTTCGGGCAGGCGTTCTACACCTTGGCGATCGGTCAGGGTTATCTGGTGACCTATGGCAGCTACATTCCACGTCGCACCAACGTCCCTCGTGCCAGCCTGGTCGTCGCCGGTACGGAGACCTCCATTGCGCTCCTTGCGGGCTGGATGATATTCCCTTTCGTCTTCACCTACGGATTCGACCCGGGCGCAGGCAGTCAGCTCGCTTTCGACACCCTGCCGCGTGTGTTTGCGGAGATGGGTGCCGGTGTCTGGCTCGCCATGGTTTTTTTCTTTCTGTTTTTCGCAGCCGCGTTCAGTTCCTGTCTCGCAGGTTTGAAAGTGATCATCGCCGCCGTTGCCGAGGAGTTCAGCATGAGTGATCGACGCGCAGTTCTTGCGGTCGGCGCGCTCATGATCTTTCTCGGGGTGCCTTCCGCGCTGAGCTTCACGCCTGTCGAGCTGTCCATCATGGGGATGCCCTTTCTGGACTTCATGGATCAGTTCGGCGGCACCAATGTGGTCGTCACGTCGGGGGTGCTGGGAGCGGGTCTGTTCTGCTGGTTCGTGCCGCGACCTAAGATCGCCTACGCTCTGGGCGCCAAGAGCCGCTGGTGGGAATACCGGATTTTCATCGTGGGCAGGAGCCTGCCGTTTCTTGGCCTGGCCTTCATCCTCTGGATCGTGCTCGACTGAGGGCAGGGATCAGTTCCTTGCCGACCCGTTCGAGCACCTCGTAGCGGGGGTCGAATGCCGGCAGGATCATGATTTCATCCAGACCGGCGGCGTTAAGGGCATGCATGCGCTCGAGCAGCTGATCCCTGGTCCCCACCAGGCAGGTGGCCTCGATCAGCCGCCCGGTCAGGAAGGGTTCCTCCTCGGGCAGGACCCAGCAGTTGTGGCCGGCGTGGATGCGTTGGTGCAGCCGTTCGGTGGGCACCTGATCGAGCAGGGCGCAGTAGTCGTCCCAGATGTTGGCGACGACGGCAGGCGGCGCGTGGCCGAACTGGCGGTGCTGATCATAGGCATAGTGCAGTGTGGCCATGGCGAACGCGCCGGATTCGGCGCGGATCCGGGGGGAGTCGGCGGTTTCGCCCGGGTCGAGGATGCTGATGGTGGTCAGTGCGGTGGTATGGAAAGGCGCGTCGCTCAGGTTCCGTCCCGCCGCCTCCGCGCCCTCGTGGACGAAGCCGAGAAGGCGTTCGAGAATCTGCGGATTGCCGGGCAGGCCGAACACCGCACCGTCGCCGTGTTTCCCTGCGAGTGCGAGGGAGCGGGGCCCGAACCCTGAGACATACAGCGGGATGGGCGCATCGAAGTTCACGAAGCCATGTTCCGGCATGATGTGCCGGATCGGTGTCGTCGCGCCGCCGAAGTCGACCTCGGATTCGGCGCCTCCTAACAGCGGTTTGAGTTCTGAGAGATAGCGGTCGAATTCGGCGATGCGCTGCGGCTTGTGGCCCATCACGCGCATGGCGGTGTTGCCGGCGCCGACGCCGAGGAAGGTCCGGCCTGGCGCGATGGAGTTGATGGTGGCGATGGACGCGGCCGTCACCGGTGCTGGTCGTGTGCCGGTGACGGCAACGCCGGTGCCGAGGCCGATGCGGGAGGTCCGATCTGCAGCCAGGGCCAGCGTGGCATAGCAATCCGACCAGAGCATCTGGCTGTCGGCGAACCACAGCCGGCTGTAGCCGAGCGCCTCGGCTCGCACCGCGTAGTCGATGTCGCGGATGTGGCTGGCGACGCATACGCCGAGTTGCATGTCTTCATCCTCTGCGGCATCGGCCCTGGGCCTGTTCAGCGATGGTCGTGCCCGTGCGGGCGGGCTGCCAATTCGGTGGCGCGGGCGGCCAACGCTTCCACGCTGGCGAGACCTTTGCGTTCCGCGACCCGACTTAAGGCGGCGAGCCAGCACTCGTAGTAGCGGTATTCGGCACCGGGCGCGGCCGTTGCCTCCCAACCTGCGATGGCTGCGATCAGTTCGGCGCGGAACTCGTCCCAGGTGAAACGGCCGCTGTCCGCCAGGGTCACCGCCATGCCGAAGGCGCGGGCCTCCCAGGGCGCCTCGAACAGGAGTTCGCCGTTGGCGCTGGGCGGTGCCTCCGCTGCATCGCTGTCGATCCAGGCCGCGGTTTCCGAACTCATGACTCGATGGCCCCGGCCCGCCCGACACCGATCATGGCGTCGCGGGTCACCAGTTCCGCCAGTTGCGCCTCGGTCAGATCGTTGGTTCCGAGCGGGCGCTGTGGCAGCACCAGGTAGCGTACCTCTGCGCTTGAGTCCCAGACCCGGATCTCGGTGTCGGGGTTCAGGCGGGTGCCGAATTCCGCGAGTAAACTTCGGGGTTCGCGGACGATGCGTGAGCGATAGGCCGGGCTCTTGTACCAGCGCGGTGGCAGGCCCAGGACGGCCCAGGGATAGCAGGAGCACAGGGTGCAGACCACCACGTTGTGGATGGCGTCCGTGTTCTCCACCACCACGAGCTTTTCCATCTGTCCGCCGGGTCCGCTGTCGATGCCCAACTCCGCCACCGCTGCGGTGGCGTCCGCGAGCAGGCGCTCGCGAAAGCCCGGATCACACCAGGCCCGGGCCACCACCCGCGCGCCGTTCATGGGGCCGATGCGCTCGTTGAAGGTGGCGATCACGGTGTCCACGTCTCCCGGGTCCAGCAGACCCTGCTCCACCAGCAGATGCTCCAGCGCCTCGGCCCTGATTGCGGGTTCGTCCGGGTGGTGGTCGTGATCAGACATCGCTGAGTTCCAGATAAGGCTCGAACAGGTCCAGCTGTACGCGCAGGTTCGGATCCGCGTCCGCGCCCCACAGCTGAGTGCCGGTGAAAGCCACCGTGTACAGGTAACTCGGCTGTTCCCCGTCACCGTGGGCGTGACTGTCCGGATACACCCAGCCGTCGTGGCAGCACACCACCCGGCCGCACTTGCCCCGGGCGTAACGCGGCAGACGGGTATGGCCGGGCTTCACCGCCGTGGACGTGCGCACCGGGTCACCGGTGGCGAAGCGGGGCGGATTGTCGAGGGCACGGCGATTGTCAGCGCGCGCAGCGGCCGGGACCCGGTCCGGAGCGGCGGCGGGTCTGGCGGCGATGCGGGCATCGGGTCGCGCGCCCAGGCTCCGGGCCCGGGCGCTGAGATCCGACTGCTCGATGATGCCGGCCTCGATCAGCAGCGTTTCCAGTCCGCCGAGCCAACGGCCGTAGTAACCGTGGCTGAGGTAGGCGACAGGATCGATGCGCTCGATGGCGTGGCGGAAGCGGTCGGCGTTACCGGTGGCGCCGGCACGGCCGGCCGCCATCAGCATGGCGAACACGGCAGCTTCCCAGCGCTCGTGGAAGGCGGGTTCATCGACCTGGCGTTCGATGGGTCCGAAGCCGTGCATGCCGCCGACGTCGTGGATGCCGTCCATGTCAGTCGCCCTGCGCCTGCATGGCTTTCAGATGCAGGTACAACTGGCGATCGTGGCGGCTGGTGGCGGAGAGGCGACCGGGCCGAACCCAGGGCTGCCAGCGTGGGACGCCGACTCCTTGCGGGCGATCTCCCATGACGGTGACCCGCTGAATCACCCGCTCGCCCTCGAAGTCGTTGAGCACGAAATGCTGGGTGGCCCGGTTGTCCCACATGGCAATGGTGTTCTCATGCCAGCGGTACCGGACCGTGAAGCGCGGCTTCTGGATCCAGCCCGTGAGAAAGCGCAGCAGGACATCGCTCTCCGTGGCGTTCATCTCGACGATGCGTCGCGTGAAATGTTCGTTCACGTACAGCGCCTTGCGCCCGGAGACCGGATGCACGCGCACCACCGGGTGAATGGCCATCTGTTCCGGCTTGTTGTGCGGAGTCGCGTCGTGCAGCGCAGTGAGCCCTTCGCAGAGCTCCTGCATGGGTTCCGAGAGCTCGTCGAAGGCCTGGCAGAGATTGCTCCACATGGTGTCGCCGCCGAAAGCCGGGCACGTCACCATCTTCAGAATGGACATCAGGGCCGGGTCGGGGCGAAACGTGATATCCGTGTGCCACTCGTCTGCGACGCCGCCCTGACTTGCAGCCAGTTCGAACAGCTCCGGGTGCTGCGTGAAGGGATTCTTCAGGTTGGGGTGGCCCTCCAGCGGCCCGAAGCGACGGCCGAGGGCGACGTGCTCATCGACAGTGATGGTCTGGTCCGGGAAAAACAGCACCAGATGTTCGACCAGCAGCGCCTCGATGGCGGCGATGTCGGCATCGTTGGGCTGGGCGAGATCGATGCCGTGGACTTCGGCGCCGAGGGCACCGGCGATTCGGCTGACCTGCCAGTTCGCGGGCGTCTGCTGCGTAGCGGTGGACATGTCGGAACCCTCGTTCCCAGGGTTGGTGAGGTCATTCTCCGCAATTGCCGACGACGGGTCCAACTCAGCGCAAGGCGTCGGCGAAGCGCAGCAGGCACTCCCGGGTGGTGTCAAAATCGAGGCAGGCGTCGGTGATGCTCTGGCCGAAGGTGAGCGGCCTTGCCGTGGGCTCCTGGCGTCCAGCCACGAGGTGGCTCTCGATCATCAATGCGCGCACCGCGGTCTGGCCGGCCGCGATCCGGGCGGCGAGCGCGGCGACCAACTCCGGTTGGCGGTTCGGATCCTTGCCGCTGTTGGCATGGGAGCAGTCGATCATCAGGCGTGCGGGCAGGTCGGCAGCCGTGAGCAGATCAACTGCGGCTGCCACGCTGTCAGCGTCGTGATTGGGGCCGGTGACGCTGCCGCCGCGCAGCACCAGGTGGCAGTCCGGGTTGCCGCTGGTCTCGAGGATCGCCGGAGCGCCTTCATGGGTCAGGGAGGGAAACAGGTGTCGTTCCCGTGCTGCGAGGATGGCTTCTACGGCCACCTGAACGTTGCCGTCGGTACGGTTCTTCATGCCGACGGGCATGGACAGACCGGAGGCCAGTTCCCGGTGGACCTGACTTTCCACCGTGCGTGCACCGATGGCTGCCCACGAGATGAGGTCGGCAAAGAACTGACCGAAGGTGGTGTCGAGGAACTCCGTCCCGGCCGGCAGGCCCAAGTCGGCGACATCTACCAGCAGTTTGCGGGCGCGTCGCAGGCCCTCGTTGATTCGATAGGATCCGTCGATGTCCGGGTCGTTGATCAGGCCCTTCCAGCCCATGATCGTGCGTGGCTTTTCGAAGTAGACGCGCATGACGAGGAACACGCTGTCGGCCACTTCGTCGGCCAGGATGCGCAGCTTCTCTGCGTAGACGAGCGCTGCGGCGGGATCATGTACCGAGCAGGGGCCCACCACCACGAACGGGCGCGGGTCGCGGCCGTCGAGGATGTCGACCAGTGCCGCGCGGGAGCGGGTGACGATTCTGGCCGCAGCATCGCCTAGTGGCAGCTCTTCCGCCAGGATCGCCGGGGTGAGTAACGGGCGCGTGCGGACGATGCGCAGGTCTTCAGTGGTCAACGCGCAGGGCCTCCGGGGAGTTCGATTCGTGCAGCCGTCGCGTCGAATGATGCGCGTCGACTTCAAGCTGCATGATCGCACAGGTCATCGCAGCTTGAGAGCGACCTCGGGCCCGATGAGGGAGGTGGATGCCGCTACACTGTGACGGCATCCACCGGGTGGCTCAGTTCAGGTCGTCGTCCAGGGAGATGACGTCGAAGGGTCCACCGCCGCCTGCGGCATCACGTGCAACCACCGTGTAGATGCCTCCGGCCTGCAACGCGATCGGCAGCGGTCCGATTGCAGGTGCCAGCGGGTCCCCGCCCGCGGGCACGATCGCAATGTCGTAGCTGCCCGGGGCAACGGATAGGTAGCCGCTTTCCGCTCCGAACGGCACCTCGGCCAAAGCGGGCGCCGCCAGCGTTTCGCCAGCGACCTCGAGGTAGACATCCACGTCGCCGGCGGAAGGCGCTGCGTGAACGATGCGCAACCGTGCTTCGGTGTTGACGCGCCGATTGTCGTCTACCAGGAGCAGGCCGCCGATGTCCTCGAGAAGGCCGATGGCGTAGACGGAGTATTCGACGCCGGCCACGAAGGTGGCGTCTGCATCGATCACCGCTGCCTCGGGCCCGGATCCTGTCGGGACGACCTTGACGTTGTAGTCGCCGGCGTCGAGGGGCAGACGCTCGGTGAACTCAGGGAACGCAAGATTCTCGATGGCGGGTGGCAACGCGTCGTCGAGCAGGACGTCCACGTTCGGTGCGTCTGCTGCAGCATGGACGACTCTCGCGGTCGCCTGAGCGCGTGCGTCGATCAGTTCGCCGACGCTCTCGCCATCTGCGATCAGCAGCGACAGCGGTACGCCCGGGAGTGCGCTGACGACCGCTGCGACCACCAGGTCGGATCCGCCCTGCAGCGGCAGCGTGCCACTGTCGAAGAGGAGGGTGTCGGGGTCGCCGGCCGGCGTAATCCGGATGCGGTAATCATCCTCGGGTACATCGATGGGGCCGAAGTCGCTACCGAATGCGAAGGTTTCGGCGGGTGCGTCGAGCTCGCCGTCGGGTGCAGTCAGAAACACTGACACCATCTCGGGGTCGAAAATGGGTGCGGCGTGAACGACCCGCAGACGGACGCTGTCGGCGGGCACATCCTCGATGGGTGCGGTGATGACGATGGGTTCGATGTCCGCGACGTTGTTGGCCGCAAATACCGTGACCCGGGTTCCGGCTGGCGTGGCCAGGGGCGCCTCGATCACGGTCACCGCGCCAGGCTCCAGCGGTGAGGCGTCATCGCCCGCGCCCGGAACCAGCCCTTCGATGCTGAGATTGATTTCAGCCGCCGGCGCCTGCAGTGCGAGGCCCGCCTTGTAGGGCGCACCCTCGGCGACGGGTTCACCATCGATCAGGACATTGACGTCCGGCGCGTCCGGCGATGCGTGGATGATTTCGAGGGTTTCGGCGCCCTGGACTGGATCCGGGTCGTCCGTCACGGGCAGATTGATGCTGCTGCTGCTGCCGCAAGCCGCGAGCAGTAGCGCACTGAATATCGTGATGAAGTGGCGCACGAGTCTATCTCCATTCGGTGGTTGCAATGTCTGCCGATGCGGAGAACTCGCCGTGCGCCACCACGAGGGCAGCGATCTGCGCACGCGTGCAGACGCCAGGCCCGTGGTGATGTTCTGACAATCGACCACAGCGCCCGGAGTGCACCGGAGAGGTGGACGCGTCGTATGAGATCGGCCCGTTAATGGGTCGTCCCGGATACTGAAGATCAATGGGTGTTCGCTTCGCCGTAGCCAGTGGTTGACCCGGCGCAGCGAGGAGCCTAGGCGGTCGGCACCGAAGATGCAATTCAGGGTCAGCGAGCCCGGCGTGTTATCCGGGCATGAGCAGGACCAGCGCAGTCACCACCAGCGTGGCAATGACCGGAATGACCACCGTGATCACGCCAATGTCCTTGTAAGCCTGCCGGTGGGTCAGTTGCATGATCGTGAGCATGGCGATGACGGCGCCGCAGTGGGGCAGGGAGTCGATGCCGCCACTGGCCATGGTCACGACCCGATGCAGCACCTCGGGCTCCACGCCCATCTCTACATAGCGTTCGGCCAGGGTCTGCATGAAGATCTGCAGGCCGCCGGATGCGGAACCGACGATGGCGGCGACGATACTCACCGATACCACCGCGGACAGCAGCGGCGGCAAATTGGAGCCGAGCATCAGTTCGGAGAAGTTGGTGAAGCCTTCGGTCTGGCTGACGACGCCGCCGAAGCCGATCACCACCGCAGTATTGAGCAGCGGCATGACGGCGTCGTCAGCACCGCGGCCCAGCGTCGCCATCGGTCGTTCCCACAGCAGCGGAAACAGGATCAATGCGGTCAGGCTGCCGAGCAGCAGGGCCAGCGAGGGCCAGAGTACCGGTTGACTGTTGGCGAACAGCACCATGCGGTGCCACCAGGGGCCTGCAGGATCGGCGTTGTCGCCCAGCATCAACAGCACCAGACGCGGCAGGATGATGGTGGCGAGCACGACCACCAGCGGCACGATGGCCAGCTTCCAGGACGGCATCTCGGGGTCTTCCAGGCCCCCCTCGGGAATGATGTCGCGCGGTCCGGCGACGAACCCGTCACCGCTGGCCGCGGCCCGCACGCGCTCCCGCTCCAGATACCAGATCCCGAGTGCGAACATGATGGCCCCGCCGATGATGCCGATACCGGCACCGGCGAACAGGCTGGTGTCCAGCGCCGTGGCGGAAATGACGTTCTGCACCGAGGGCGCACCGGGCAGGGCGCTCATGGTGAACGTCCCGGCACCCAGGGCCGCGGCGCCTGCCAGCAGGCGCTTGGGAATGTCTGCGGCCTGGATCAGGGCCAGTCCCAGGGGATAGACGGTGAAGATCACCACGAAAACGACGACGCCGCCGTAGGTGAGCACGGCGGTGGAGATGACGATGATCCACAGTGCGCGTACGGCCCCGAGCTTGCGTGCCATGGCGGCAGCGATGCTCGGTGCAGCCTTGCTTTCCGCCATGGTCTTGCCGAACACCGCACCGGCGAGAAACAGGATGAAGAAGTTGCCGGCGAACGTGAACGCACCCAGGGGCCCGAACGGCCAGTGCTCAGTCAGGGCCTGCGGCACGGTGATGTCGTTGGTCAGCGCGACGATCACGGATCCGGCGAGGGCGGCAAGCAGAATGTTGGTACCGCGCAGTGCCAGTGCGATGAGCACAGCGAGGCCGAGCAGGAGGCCGATGTTGGCGATCATGAGAGCAGACTCCTGTTGCTGGCGCCCGAAGTCCGGGCACGGCCCAGGAGCAACGCCGATGGTTGGTGATGAGTCGATGGACGATACCCACTGCAGCGGCGGGCTGCCAGAGGCCTTATGTGGACGTGTCGGCGTGGCGGATGCACTGATACCCTCTACTCACCAAGGCTCGGGAGGGAGACACATGAACAGTTACGCAGAACAGGCACTGGGCCAGCGGGTCGTCCACGACGCCGACAGTCATCTCATGGAAACGCCGGAGATGCTCGCTGACTACGCGGACCCCGGGGTCCGCCCGCGGTTGGCCACGTTCGATTTTGCCGGCTCAACCGGTGGTCAGAACGCCATCGTCGAGAAGGCGCGGGCCCTGCAGACCGATCCGGATTTCCGCGCCGGGGCGGCCGCGGAACTCATGCAGCGCAAGAACTGGAACGCGCCCGGATCCTTCCTGAAGGAGGACCGTCCGGCAGCGTTGGATCTGCTCGGTTTCCGTAGTCAGATGGTCTTCAACACGTTCTGGTCGGGCTACCTCTGCCGTCTCGAGCAGGGCGACGACGTGGACCTTGCCTACGGTGCGGCCCGCGCCCACAACCGGGCGCTGATGGATTTCTGTGCCGTGGATCCTCGGCTGCTGGCCACGCTTTACGTTCCACTGATGGACTTCGAGCGCTCCGCGGCCATGGCCGGCGAGGCCATTGCCATGGGTGCGAGTGCGCTGCTGGTGCCTTCGGCCTGTCCCCGGAACCACAGCCCCAGCCACCTCGAACTCGATCCGGTCTGGGCCCAGGCCCAGGAGGCCGGCATTCCCATCGTGTTTCACGTCGGCGGCGGCGGCAGACTGCTCGATCCCATGTATTTCGAGAACGGACGGCCGAAGGTGAAGGACTTTCACGGTGGCGACGAGAACTTCCGCTCCGTGGACTACATGGCCATACCCACGCCGGTGACCCAGACCCTGGCGACGCTGATCATCGACGGGGTGCTCGAGCGCTTTCCGCGACTCAAGTGGGGCGTGATCGAGCAGGGGGCGAGCTGGCTGCCGAGTTTCATGCGCTACCTGGATTCCGCTTACGAAGCGTTTGCACGCCACGAAGAGCGTCTGCAGGCGCTGTCGCTGCGGCCCTCCGAATACGTGCGCCGGCAGATTCGGGTGACGCCCTATCCCACCGAGGACGCAGGCTGGATTCTGCGCAATGCGGGCAGTGAGACACTACTGTTCTCGTCGGACTACCCCCATGTGGAAGGCGGTCGCAATCCGATCAAGCGCTTCGAAGCGAGCCTGGCGGAGTGCTCGGAGGCGGATCGGGATCGGTTCTATGCGGGCAACATGCTCGACCTGATGGGGCCGCAGCTCGCCCACCTGTAACCGATCCGTCACCGGCGTCCTGATCTTCAGATAGGCGCCGGTTCAGCCGTCCAACGCACGCCTGAATGCGGACGCGAGCCGCTGCGATGTGCCCTCGACGTCCGCGAGTTTGTCCAGGCCGAACAGGCCGATGCGGAACGTTCTGAAATCCTCCGGCTCGTCACACTGCAGCGGTACGCCTGCGGCGATCTGGGTGCCCTGGGCGGCGAGCTTGGTGCCGTTGTGGAGAGCCGGGTCGTCGGTGTAGCAGACCACCACGCCGGGGGCCTCGAAGCCGTCGGCTGCGACACTGACGAAGCCGCGGTCTGCGAGCAGCGTGCGGACGCGGCGGCCGAGTTCGGTCTGTGCGTCCCGGGCGCGCTCGAGGCCGAAGTCACGTGTTTCCTGCATGGCGTCGCGGAAGCGTCGTAGCGCATCTGTGGGCAGGGTCGCGTGATACGCGTGACCACCGGCCTCATAGGCTTGCATGATTGCGCGCCACTTCTTCAGGTCGCAGGCGAAGCTGCTGCTGACGGTCGTTTCGAGACGTTCTGCGGCGCGCGCGCTCAGCATGACGAGGCCGGCGCAGGGCGAAGCACTCCAGCCTTTCTGGGGCGCGCTGATCAGCACGTCTACATCCAGAGCCTGCATGTCGATCCAGACGGTCCCGGATGCCACGCAGTCGAGTACGAACAGGGCGCCCACTTCATGGGCGGCAGCGGCCACAGCACGAATGTAGTCGTCGGGCAGCATGATGCCTGCAGACGTTTCCACGTGCGGCGCGAACACCACCTCCGGTCGAAACGACCGGATGGCTGCGACGACGTCCTCGATGGGCGCCGGGGCGAACGGCTGCTGCCGTCCAGGTGCCACAGGCGCGGCCTTCATGACTTCGATGCTGTCCGTGATCCGACCCATCTCAAGGATCTGGCTCCAGCGATAGCTGAACCAGCCGTTGCGGATCACGAGGCAGCGACGACCGTCGGCGAACTGACGGGCCACGGCTTCCATGGCGAAGGTGCCGCCCCCGGGTACGACGGCCACGGACTGCGCTCGATAGACTTCCATCAAGCCGGCAGAAACGTCGCGCATCACCTGTTGAAAGTTCTGCGCCATGTGGTTCAGCGAGCGGTCGGTGAACACCACCGAGAACTCGTCGAGGCCATCGGGATCGATAGGGAAACGTGCTGTGCTCATGAGTGATCCTGCGGGTCGGAAGGCGAAACGGCGCGGACTATACCATCGTTGGCGTTCACTCCTGCCGGCGCCGCAAACGCTTGAGCAGGAGGATGAACCATGCCGGGACATGCACCAGGCCGAATGCCCCGGCGAAAATGAGCAGGCGATCGAGAGTGTCCGGCGGCTCGGGTGCGATGGCGGCGTAGCGCAGCATGGCCCAGCCGAAACCGATCCCCGCCAGTGCGAGCAGGGCCCGGGTGAGCCACAGGCTCCCGCCGCGGCCGGCGACGTCCACGAGCCTCAGATGAACGAGGCCCGCCGCGGTCAGCGTGAGCGCGGCGAGCAGGGTGAGAGCGAGCGTCTGCATCACGAATCAGAACTGCGCGACGATTCCCGGCGCATGGTCAATCGAGCTGCTTGAAATGGAACTCGCCGCCTTCCTTGAGTCCGGACGGCCAGCGCGCGGTGACGGTCTTGGTGCGCGTGTAGAAGCGGAAAGCGTCCGGGCCGTGCTGGTTGAGATCGCCGAAGCCCGACTTTTTCCAGCCCCCGAAGGTGTAGTAGGCGAGCGGTACTGGAATGGGAACGTTGATGCCGATCATGCCGACGTTGATGCGGCTCGCGAAGTCTCGGGCGGCGTCGCCATCACGTGTGAACATCGAGATGCCGTTGCCGTAGTCGTTGTCCATGGCGAGCTTGACCGCCTCTTCGTAGTTGTTGGCCCGCACCGTTGAGAGCACCGGACCGAAGATCTCCTGGCGGTAGATTTCCATCTCCGGTGTGACACGGTCGAATAGGTGGGGGCCGACGAAAAACCCTTGCTCGTAGCCCTGCAGGCTGAAGTCGCGGCTGTCGACGCGCAGGTCGGCGCCCTGCTTCACGCCGGAATCGATCAGGTCGAGCACCCGCTGCTTCGCCTGGGGCGAAACCAACGGGCCGTAGTCCACTTCGTCTCCCTGGGTGTAGGGGCCCACCCTGAGCTTCTCGATTCTCGGGATCAGTCGTTCGATGAGTGCATCAGCGGTCTTTTCGCCTACGGGTACCGCGACCGAGATGGCCATGCAGCGTTCGCCCGCGGCGCCGTAGCCCGCCCCGACGAGAGCATCAGCCGCCTGGTCGAGATCGGCGTCGGGCATGATGATCATGTGGTTCTTGGCGCCTCCGAAACACTGCACCCGTTTGCCGTTGGCGCAACCCTTGGCGTAGATGTATTCCGCGATGGGTGTCGAGCCGACGAAGCCCACGGCCTGGATCGTCGGGTTGTCGAGGATGGCATCGACCGCTTCCTTGTCGCCATTCACCACCTGCAGGACACCGTCCGGCAATCCAGCCTCCTGCATCAGCTCGGCGAGCATCAGCGGTACCGTCGGATCGCGCTCGGATGGCTTGAGCACGAAGGCGTTGCCGCAGGCGAGGGCGGGTGCGAACTTCCACATGGGGATCATCGCCGGGAAATTGAACGGCGTGATTCCTGCGACGACGCCGAGCGGCTGGCGCATGGAGTAGATGTCGATTCCCGGCCCTGCGCTGTCGGTGAATTCGCCCTTGAGCAGGTGGGGTGCACCGATGCAGAACTCGACGACCTCGAGGCCACGTTGAATGTCGCCCTTGGCGTCCGGGAGTGTTTTGCCATGTTCGCGCGAAAGTGCCTCGGCAAGCTTGTCGAGATCACGGTTCAGGAGGTTCACGAATGCCATCAGGACGCGTGCCCGGCGTTGGGGGTTCGTCGCTGCCCATGCCGGTTGTGCGGCCGCCGCCGCGGCGATCACAGCGTCGACCTCGGTCCTGCTCGCCAGCGGGATGCGTGCCTGAACTTCGCCAGTGGCCGGGTTGTAGATGTCACCAAAGCGGTTCGAGGTTCCGGCCGCCGCTCGGCCGTCGATCCAATGGGTCAGTTCCTGCATGAGGGTCTCCCGTTGCGCTGCGCGAGGGGCGCGATCATAAACCATTCAGCCACGCCGGCGCGGCGCTGCGGGCGCTGAAATCGCCTTCGAACACTGCGGCTTCGACGCCGTTTGCCGCCACGCTGGCTGTGAGGTGGATGCGCATTCTGCCGTCTTTCTCCAGGTCGCGCAGTGCGGCCTCCTGATCCCCGAAGCTGCAGCGGGCGACAATGGTCTCTGCCACCGGCCGTGGATAGTTGATCTGCCCACTTGCAATCACGATGGCGGCCGTCAGGTCGCGACGGGCAAGCTGCAGGTGCAGCATCGACCAGCCGCACAGCGCCGTGATGGCATAGAGGCTGCCCGCGAACGCGGTCCCATGGACATTGCGATTGGGTTCGAGGTCGGCCGCAAGTTCGAGGGTTTCACCATCGAAGTACCGGACTTTAACGCCCAGAGGGATCGTCAGCGGAATGCCCTCATGCCAGAGCGACTCAAGTTCGTCGCATAACGATTGGAAGGGAGACGCTTCGGAAAATCCTGTCATGGGTGCATCGCTCGGCAGGCTGCCCGGAATGGGCGGCATTATGCCGCAGCCGGAACCCGGTTCGGGTGGGCGGCGGCCAGAGTCGGATCCTTGCCGTCGATGCTGCAGCCGGCATCTTCGGTACTGCCTGCTTGGGAGAGGTGCGCAGCATGTGTCAAAATCGGCGCCCGCGCCGGTTTCCCTCTGGCCAGAAGTGGACGTCACCCGCCCAGAACCTGCGCTGGGCGAGGGCTCTGCTCGCTGCCGGAGCCTTGCATCAGGGATGTCTTGCCATGGACTTCGAACTTGACGACGACCAGATCGCCTACATCGAGACGGCGCGTCAGTTCGCGGCAAAAGCGCTAGCGCCCCATGCGGCCGAGTGGGATGCGCAAGCCGTCTTCCCCAAGGACGTGCTGCGGGAGGCGGGTGAACTCGGGTTCATGGCGCTGTACACGCCGGAGTCCGCGGGCGGCATGGGACTGTCCCGGCTCGATGCGAGTCTGATTTTCGAAGAACTCTCCGGCGGCTGCACCTCGACGGCGGCGTTCATGACCATCCACAACATGGCCCTGTGGATGATTGCGTCCTTCGGCGACGAGGCGCTGCGCGAGAAGTTCTGCCCCACGTTGATCAGCGGTGAAAAGCTGGCGTCCTACTGCCTCACGGAGCCCGGGGCGGGCTCTGACGCGGCGTCGCTGCGCACGACGGCGCGCGTCGAGGGCGATACGTACGTGCTCAATGGCGAGAAAGCTTTCATCTCCGGAGCCGGCGATACCGACGTGCTCGTCGTCATGGCGCGGGTGGCGGACGACGACGGCCCGCGCCCTGGTGCCAAGGGCATCTCCAGCTTCGTGTTGCCCGCAGATGCGGACGGCATCAGCTACGGCCGCAAGGAGGCCAAGATGGGTTGGAACAGCCAGCCCACGCGTGCGATCACGTTCGAGGATGTCCGCATTCCGGCCGGCAATCGCCTTGGTGCGGAAGGCGAGGGCTTCAGGATCGCCATGAAGGGTCTCGATGGTGGCCGCATCAATATCGCCACCACGGCCGTTGGCACGGCCCAGGCCGCGCTGGACGCCAGCGCGCGCTACGTGCACGAAAGGCAGCAGTTCGGCGGCCCGATCAGCCAGTTTCAATCGGTGCAGTTCAAGCTCGCTGACATGACGACGGACCTGGTCGCCGCCCGGCAGATGGTGCGCATGGCGGCCTCGCGTCTGGATGCGCAGCATCCTGAGGCCACGGTGTACTGTGCCATGGCCAAGCGCTTTGCAACCGACGTCGCGTTCGAGGTGTGCAACGAGGCCGTGCAGCTGCATGGTGGTTACGGCTACATCCGCGAGTATCCGCTCGAGCGCCATCTGCGCGACGTGCGGGTGCACCAGATTCTGGAAGGGACTAACGAGATCATGCGCGTGATCATTTCCCGACGCGTGCTGATGGAAGGGGCAACCGAGGTGATCCGATGATCGAGAGCAGCACCGAGAAACTCAAACTGGACGTGGAAGACCACACCGCCATCGTCACGATCGATAATCCGGCCGCGAATGTCTGGGATGAGGAGAGCCTCGCGGGACTGAGGGATCTGGTCGCGCAGCTCGATGCGGACCGCGGGATCTATGCGCTGGTCGTCACGGGCCAGGGCGAGAAGTTCTTTTCCGCCGGCGCCGACCTCAAGGTCTTCGCGGATGGTGACAAGGCGCGGGCGCGGCTCATGGCACGCCGTTTCGGCGAGGCGTTCGAGGCGCTGGCAAATTTTCGCGGCGTGTCCATTGCCGCCATCAATGGCTACGCCATGGGCGGCGGGTTGGAGTGTGCCATGGCCTGCGATCTGCGCATCGCCGAAGAGCATGCCCAGATGGCGCTTCCGGAAGGCACGGTGGGCCTGCTGCCCTGTGGCGGCGGGACCCAGAACCTGCCCTGGATCGTCGGCGAGGGCTGGGCCAAGCGCATGATCCTGTGTGGCGAAAGGGTGGATGCCATTACGGCTGAACGCATCGGTCTGGCGGAGCAGGTGGTGGCCCGGGGTGAGAGTCTGGCCAGCGCCAAGGCGCTGGCCGTGAAGGTGGCGAAGCAGAGTCCGATGTCGGTCAGCGCCTGCAAGAACCTGATTCAGCAGGCGCGCCACCGCGTCCTTGGTGCGGCCTACACATCCGAGCGCGAAGCGTTCGTGGACCTGTTCGATACGGCGGATCAGCAGGAGGGCGTCACCGCCTTTCTCGAGAAGCGGCAGGCCGAGTGGAAGAACGCGTGATGGTGGCCGAGACGCTGCGGAGCAGTGCAGATGCGCCTGCGGTCCTCGCCGAGTGGGAGACCGGCGACGGACAGGCTCTGGGCGTGATCACGCTCAATGTTCCGAAGACGCTGAACTCGCTGACCCTGGAGATGATTCGCCTGATGGATCCGTGTTTGCGCACCTGGGCGGAGGATTCGCGCATCGTGGGGATCTACCTGCGCGGCAGCGGTGAACGCGCGTTCTGCGCCGGTGGCGACATTCAGGCGTTGTTCCGCGCCATGGTGAAAAACCACGAGGCCGGGAAGCAGGTGGACGATCATGCGGTGACGTTCTTCGAGGAGGAGTACCGGCTCGATCACCTGCTGCACACGTATCCGAAACCGGTGCTGTGTTTCGGCAACGGGGTGGTGATGGGCGGTGGTCTCGGCCTGCTGTCGGCGTCGAGTCATCCGGTGGTGACCGAGACCAGTCGCGTGGCCATGCCCGAGATCACCATTGGCCTCTTTCCTGATGCCGGGGGTACGTCGCTGCTGACCCACATGCCCGGATCCATGGGCCTGTTCCTCGGGCTCACCGGTGCCCAGATCAACGGCACGGATGCACTCGAGGTGGGGCTCGGTCGCCATCTGCTCGCGGCGGACAGGCAGGCTCAGCTCGAGGCTGCGCTGCTCAGTGCTGCCTGGGCGGGTGACGCACACGCAGATGGCGCCATGCTGGACGCGTTGCTCGCGGAACTCGACGAGCAGTCGCGGTCGAACCGCCCGGATGCCCGCGTGGCGCCGAATCGGGCCGCCATCGATGCGGCGCTCGACGGAAAGCTCGGGGATTACCCGGCGGTGATCGCCGGTGTCCGTTCGCTTGCCGGCAGCAACGACTGGGTGGACAAGGGGCTGGCGACGCTGGAGCGCGGCTGTCCGGTGACGGCCGGCATCGTCGTCGAGCAGCTGGCGCGGGCGCAAACGATGAAGCTGGCCGACATGTTTCGCATGGAGCTGGTGATCGGGACCCATTGTGCCCGCAACCCGGACTTCGCCGAAGGCGTCCGTGCCCTGCTCATCGACAAGGATCAGGCGCCGAAGTGGAGCGTTGCGTCTCTCGATGCATTGCCGAGGGAACAGGTACTCGCCCACTTCGAGCCGCCCTGGGCGGAGCATCCCCTGGCCGACCTGCAAGACTGACTGCACTGCGCGCCGTGCGCGCACGGCGACGAAAAGGAGGCACATCGCATGGCACGAATCGGTTTCATCGGCCTCGGCAACATGGGCGCACCGATGGCGGTCAATCTGGTGAAGGCGGGTCATGAGGTGGTGGCGTTCGATCTCATGGAAACGGCGCTTCAGGGTGCGCGCGAAGCCGGTGCGACGACAGCTGGATCGGCGCGGGAAGCGGTGCTGGACGCGGACTTCGTGGTGTCGATGCTGCCTGCGGGTCGGCACGTGGAGGGGGTGTATCTGGCGCAGGAGAATAACGCCTGTCTGCTCGATGAGATCGCCGCGGAAACAGTGATCATCGACTGTTCCACCATCGCGGCGGACACGGCTCGGAAGGTGGCGGCCGCCGCCGCTGACCGCGGCCGCAGGATGCTCGATGCGCCGGTGTCCGGGGGCGTCGGCGGCGCGGAGGCGGGCACGCTCACGTTCATGGTGGGCGGCGATGCCGCCGTGGTGGACGCTGCGCGTCCGATCCTCGAGGCCATGGGCAGGAATGTCTTCCATGCCGGTGAATCCGGCGCCGGGCAGGTGGCGAAGATGTGCAACAACATGCTGCTGGCGGTGCTCATGACAGGGACGGCTGAGGCAATCCAGTTGGGAGTGGCCAACGGCCTGGATCCGTCCGTGCTGTCGGACATCATGAAGCAGTCGTCCGGTGGCAATTGGGCGCTCAACGTATACAACCCTTATCCCGGCGTGATGGATGGCGTGCCGGCATCGCGGGGCTACAGCGGTGGCTTCCTGGTGGACCTGATGATCAAGGATCTGACCTTGGCGATGGACGGTGCGGCGGCCAGCGGCCAGGCCACGCCCATGGGCGCGCTGGCGCGGTCGCTCTACGTGCTCCACAAGAACCGCGGCACCGCGCAGCAGGGCGATGCGGGAACGCTCGATTTTTCCAGCATCCAGAAGCTCTTTTCGGACTGATCGATTCTACCACCTCTGCGCACTAGGCCCCGGGCGGCGCGTACACGCGCTCGCCTACAGAGGCGGTGGGGGTTGTTTGTAGGCCCGACCGCGTGCGGTCGGCCCGCGGGG
>REEU01000026.1 GCA_007694905.1 Gammaproteobacteria bacterium
GCCGTCCACTTGGCTCTTCGGTGAGGCTGAGGCTGAAGAGCGCTTTATGCACTCCCCAGGGGACGGCAAGGGACGGCGTTTGGCATCATCGACGAGTGGTGATGGACGATCCGCCACTGTCCGTCGCGGTTCTCGTAGACGAAGGTATAGCGGGCTGGAACGTCCTTCGTCTTGCCACCGTCGGTGATACGAAACGTGTAGGTTCCGGCATCGATCAGTTTGTTGCAACCGATCTTCACATTGCGGCTGTTGATCGTTGCGAACGGCTTTTTTTCAAGGAAGTCCTGGAAGTATTCCTGGATTTCCGCGGGATTGACGCGCGGGACGTTGGAAACGGTCGCCAGCAGCACCGCGTCCTCAGTGTAGAGTGCGGTGACCTTGCGGGCATCGCCGGTCTGCAAGGCGTCATTCCAGGCCTGGAACAACTCTTCGGTCAGGCGCTCGGTTGCCGGCGCACACACGACGCAACGCTCGTGGGAAGGGGTGTCGATCGCACCGGTACCGGAACCACCACCTGTACCTGTCACCAAGCGATGCTGGTCGCGATGCGAGGCGCCGAGACTTAGGTGCGGGCGTAGATCGCCATCGGCGTCTATGAATCGGGTACCACTTATGCGCGGCTTGAGGCTCGTGCTCACTGCCTGCTCTCCGTATTCAGCCATGGTCGGCCGGGCATTGTCCGAATGGTATGCGCCACCGCCGGGGACACCACCCGCCCCATTGGCATGTCCCGGTTTATCGCCTTAGGCGCTACCCTTTGATCAACCCGCAGGGGCTCTGAAGGCGGCCAACGGCGTTTCGATCGCGCAAGCGGTTACAGCGTGATCACCTGGTCAGGCGGGTTGCCGCCAAGAGCGCCGTAGAGTTGGGGAAAGCACCCCGCAACGACGCCCGGAACGCAGCCCTTCGCCGTTACCTCGCCGGTGCCGCACTGGTGGAAGTCGCCAACGGCCATGTCCCGTCGAACAGCACAATCGTCGCAAATCATCAGGAGGATGTTTTTTTCGGCTGCAACCTTTGCCAAGCGCTCGCCCAGTTCGTCGCCCGAGCGCAAGGTGTAGATGTTGTCGTCGAAGAACATCATGCCGACAACCTCGGCTCCGTGGATACCCGTTTCCAACTGCGGCAGGATCATGCGACCGAGCTTGAACGTGGAGGCCATCGGTGTCGCGAAGATGTAGGCTACTTTCATGGGTTATCCTCAGAGTTGCGTGGGATTGGGAGCGTTCCCATAGACTTGCTTGGGATCGAAGGCTTTTTCCGGTTCGGTAAAGAGCAGCGCCTGTCCTTGCGCGCGTTCGGCGGCGACAGGAATGCGCCGGTAGAAACAGGAGCGGTAACCCACATGACAGCTGGCGGAGATACCCGCCACGTGTACGCGCAGCCATACCGCATCCTGGTCGTCGTCGATGCGCATTTCCGCCACGGTCTGCACCAGGCCGCTGGTCCCGCCCTTGTGCCACAAGGACTGTCGTGACCGGCTCCAGTAATGGGCCTCCCCGGTCTGGATGGTTTTCTCCAAGGCTTCCTGGTTCATGTAGCCGAACATCAGCACCTCGCCACTTGCAGCATCGGTGGTCACGCAGGCGATCAGGCCCCGATCATCGAACTTCGGGGCCAGTTGGTTGCCTTCCTCCACCTGCTCGATCGATTCGCGGGAGGCCAGCAGACGTTCGGGCGATGCGGAAGTCTCACTTTTCATGTCGGAGCCTTTTTCATGATTCGCGGGAGCCGGGTCGTGGCACGACTTCGAGAAACTGCAGGGGTTGACCGCGAGCAGGCGCTTCGGCCAATACCTCATCGCGCACGACGACATGGCCGCGTACGATGGTGTGGATGGGCCAGCCGGTGACCGTGGTTCCGTCGTAGGGCGTCCATCCGCTGATGCTGGCGATCCAGTCGTTGCGTAGGGTGCGCCGGGCGGCCAAGTCCACCAGCGTAAGATCAGCGTCGTAGCCCAATGCGATGCGGCCTTTCCCCTCGATCCCGAAGATGCGCGTCGGACCGGCGCTCGTGAGATCCACCAGACGCTGCAAACTCAGGCGGCCCGCATGCACGTGGTCGAGCATGAGCGGCAGCAAGGTCTGCACACCGGTCATGCCACTGGGCGACCGCGGATACGGCTCGGCTTTCTCTTCGAGGGTGTGTGGCGCGTGGTCGCTGCCCACTACGTCGACCACGCCTTCTCGGATCGCCCGCCACAGCGCGTCCTGGTGGCGCTGATCACGGATCGGCGGGTTCATCTGTGCGAGGCTGCCCAGGCGCTCGTAGCATCCCGGGGCGCTCAGCGTGAGGTGATGCGGCGTGACCTCGACGCTGACACGGCGCCTGTGACCGGCCAGAAACGCCATTTCCTCAGCTGTGGAGACGTGCAGCACATGGAGACGGCGACCAGTCTCATTGGCGATCCGAACGATGCGCTGGGTAGCCGCCAGCGCACTGGTCACGTCACGCCAGATGGGATGCTGTCGTACGTCGCCACTGGCTTCGACGATGGCTTTGCGAGCACGCAATCGTGTCTCATCCTCGGCGTGCACCGCCAAGCGCCGCCATCCATGGCGCAGGATACGGCGTAGCACAGCCTCGTCGTCGGCGAGCAGGTCGCCGAAAGAGCTGCCCATAAAGACCTTGACGCCGGCGCAGCCGGCCAGGGTTTCTAGCGTGTGCAGATGTTCGGCATTTACGGCCGAGCCGCCGATGTAGAAGGCATGGTCGCACCAAGCGCGATTCCTGGCGGCATCCAGCTTCGTCTCCAAGTCGTCGGCGCTCAGGGTCAGCGGGTGGGTGTTAGGCATCTCGAATACGGCGGTCACGCCGCCCAGCACCGCGCCTCGCGTGCCCGCTTCGAGATTCTCCTTGTGCGTTAGACCAGGCTCGCGGAAATGCACCTGGCTGTCGATCACGCCCGGGAGAACATGCAGGCCGGTGGCATTCAGGGTGGCATCGGCGTTCCAGGTCCCGCGCAGATCACCCAGCGCCGCGATACGGTCTGCCAGGCAGGCCACATCGATGCGCTCTGGGCCATTGGGGGTGAACACTGTCCCTCCGTGCACCAGGAGGTCGGCATGTCGGCGCTCCAGCCGACGGGTCAGCTCGTCGGTGCCGGTCATGCGCCTATCCCTTGCGGTTCCATGCTGGCCGACGGCGAGGCTTCGCCCGCGCTCTGCCCGTTTCGCTGGCGTTCCTGTGCCATCCATTGTGCAGCCTGATCCAGGGTAGGGAGGGCAACCGGTCCGGAAGTCGTTTCCTCGGCGCTTAACAGGAGCAGGACTGGAACGCGCTTTATAGTCTGCCTGCGGAGCTTATCGACGGCCTTTTCTTTGCGTACGCCCGACCCCAGGCGCGGCCCGGCGCCGCGCAGCCGTTGCTCTATTCCTCGTGCAGCGTCGGAATCCGCTGTCAGCAACGGCTCGCCGCTGTCGAACCGACTGCGGGTAGGCAGTGAAAAGTGCTGCCGGCTGTGTCCGCGTACGGCGTGAGCGTTCGCGAATTCGAAGAGCTCGCGAATCAGCACTGCTTACGCTCCCGATCGGCCGCGGCCGGTGGTACTGGGTCGTAACCGCCTGGATGAAACGGATGGCAGCGCGCGATCCGGTGCAGTGCCAGCCAGCATCCCTTTAACACGCCATGGGTCTGCACCGCCTCGATCGCGT
>REEU01000025.1 GCA_007694905.1 Gammaproteobacteria bacterium
CCTCGCCGTCCGCCGGCATCGGGATCGGTCGCGCTTGGCGCGACGGCAACTTTGGGGCCTGATGCCGGGCGGGGCAGAATGACACCCTAAGCTCGTTAGCTCTGTTGAGACGTGAGGGACATGCTACCGCAGCTGAGGGCTGCTGCCGGAAGGGGTAGGATCGTGCGTTGAGAGTGAGAGCTACGGTTTCGGCCATCTATACTCGCCGGTCAGCAGGATGTGCGCCCAGCCGAGGGGCGAGGTGTGTGCCAGGAGTTTGGGCGGACAGGCCAGTCCGGCGTTCTGTCGCTCGGCGACAGCACGGGCGAGGTGCGCAGTGTTCCAGTAGATGATGATGGCGGCGAGCAGGTTGAGGCCCGCCATCCGGTAGTGCTGGCCTTCGGCCGTCCGGTCGCGGATCTCGCCCTGGCGGCCGATGCGGAGGGCGTTCTTCAGGGCATGGTGCACCGCCCTTGTTGAGCCCGATCTGCGCGCGCCGCTGTAGGTCGGTATCCAGCAGCCACTCGATGATGAAGAGCGTCCGCTCGATCCGTCCGATTTCGCGGAGCGCCACGGCCAGATCGTGCTGGCGCGGATAGGCTGCGAACTTCCGCAAGAGCTGGCTCGGCGGCAGGACGCCCGCCACCATGGTGGCCGTGCTGCGAAGGATGTCGGGCCAGTTGCTGGTGATGGTGTCCTCGCGAACCCTGCCACCGATCAGGCCCCTCAGCGCCTTCGGGACGCGCGCAGGGTCGAAGACGTAAAGCCGCTTCGACGGCAAGTCGCGGATCCGCGGGACGAACCGGAAACCCAAGGCCGCCGTGATGGCAAAGGCATGATCGGTGAAGCCACCGGTATCGGCGTAGTTCTCGCGGATCCGGTGGCCCTGCTCGTTCATCAGCAGGCCGTCCAGAATGTAGGGCGCCTCGTTCACCGTGGCGAACGCCCGGTTCATCGCCGCGCTTTCGACGTGCCAGCGCGACAGGCGCGACAGCTGAAAGTAATCGTGGCTGTCGGTGGCCTCGGCCATCTTGCTCAGGCCGAGGTTCAGACCCTCGGCGAGCAGCACGTTGAGCAGCCCGATCCGATCGGTGCAGGGCGCGCCGGTGCGCAGGTGGGTGAAGGCATCGGTGAAGCCCGTCGCCGCGTCCACCTCGAGCAGGAGGTCGGTGATCCGCACTTCGGGCAGACGCCGGTAAAGATCCAGCACCAACTCGCCCGCCTCGGGCGGAACGGCCGCGGTCAGACGCTCGATTTTCAGGGTGCCGTCCTCGATGGAGCCGCCGGGGATCGCTCCGGCCTTCGCGGCCAAAGCGAGGCGCTTCAGCGCCTGGGCCATGCGCGCCTTCCGGTCCGCCAGCCAGTCCGCCGGATCGAAGGGCACCGCCAGGCGGGTCGTGGCCTGGGCCGCCGCGATCGGCACCAGCACCTCCTTGAGGTCGGCATAGCGGCGCGAGTGCGCGAGCCAGATATCGCCGGAGCGGAAGGCGTCCCTGAGCTGGAACAGCACCGCCACCTGCCACAGACGATCATCGCCCACCTCCTGCCGCTGGAGATGGCGGTGCCACCGTGACGAGCGGCGGAGGAAAGTGGTTGGGCGGGGGCCGGCCGAAGCATTCTGGGCGATCATCTTCGCCGCCGCGAGCAACGGCTCGGCCACCTGTGCCACCCGAATGTCGAGCGCGCGGATCATGCGCGGCGCATAGCGCCGGAAGCGCGGATAGCCCTGAATGACATGGACCAAGGGGTCAGCTGCTATCGTGTCGGTGAGCGAGCTGGCCATCGCGACCAGCCCTTGCAGCTTCTGCCAGCCACAGGAGGATACGACGGCTCCATCGAGCGAGACGCCATCGTCGTGCGCCGTCAGCAGGGCGGCACCCAGATCCGAGAAAGACCGCAGCGTCTCCTGCAATGCCGCCTGGGCATCGGCAATGCGGACATCGCAACGCGCCTTCGCGTCCCGCCATGTCCGCCCGACGATCCGGTCGTGCGTCTCCACGATCGCATCGGCAAGGCCGGCCTGCCATTCCACCGCGCACGTGGCCAGGATCGCCAGCCGCCGATCACCCGAAACATCGCGCAGATCGTCGGTGAAGTAGCGCTCCCCGAGCCTGCGCAGCCGGGAGATCCGGTGCGGCGGTACCCCGTTCAGGACGTCGGCCGAGAACACCAGCCCCTGCAGGAACTCCAGCCGGTCGAGCAAGCGATTCATGTCTGCCGAGTTCTTGCCGATCTCGAACTGGCGCAGCCAGACGAAACGGCTGACGCGCCCGACCTCCTCCTCGAGCAGGCGGATGAGCCGTTCGCGCATCCCAGCGTCAAGACGGGCAGCGATGCGCGCGTCGATCCGGCGCTCCGCCGCAACCAGCGCGTCGGCGCAGAGCCGCTCGATCACGGTCAGCCCCGGCAGGATGGTCTGGGTGCGCCGGCACTCCTCGACGAAGCGCCGCACCACGTCCTCGTTCGTCGGCGCCAGTTCAGCCTGACCGTCCAGCCAGACCTTCAGATCCCGCGCACCGCGGCCCGCGAACATCCGGTAGCCATAGATCTCGCGCAACGCCTCCAAATGCTGCTGCCGCGTCTGGCGGCGCTCGGCGTAGGCCAGCAGAGCGTCCCCCGTCATGCCCAGCTGCGCGCCGATGAAGCGTGAGATCGCCTCAGGGATCACCTCGCCCGGTGTCAACAGCCGCCCCGGATATCTCAGGGCGCAGAGCTGCAGGGCGAATCCTATCCGGTTCTCCGGTCGCCGCCGCTCGCGGATGTGGCCAAGATCGTCGTCGGCCAAGGTGTAGTGCCGCAGGAGCGTCGGCTCGTCGGTAGGCAGGTCGAACAGGGCAGATCGCTGGCGCTCGGTAAGGACATGGCGTCTTGGCATGCGAATCTGTCCCTGCTAGCCATTTGTCTGTATGGGACGTCACCCGCCCCAATGAATCCAAGGGTTTGGAGGTCAGGATGCATGGGGGGCTCAATTGGGACGCCGTGCCGCCATCTACGCCCGCGTTTCCACGACTGACCAGTCGTGCGACCGGCAGGTCGCCGAACTCACCGCCTTCGCCGACCGCGGCGGATATGAGGTCGTCGGCGTCTTCCGGGAGACGGCGCCCGGCACCCGCGCCAACCGGGCGGCACGCAACCGGGTCATCGACCTGGCGCAGGCGCGCAAGATCGATGCCGTTCTGGTCACCGAGTTGTCGCGCTGGGGACGATCGACGCAGGATCTTCTCGACACGCTGCACAGGCTGGCTGCCTGGAGGGTCTCGGTGATCGCGCTCAGCGGCATGACCTTCGAGCTGGACAGCCCGCACGGCCGCATGATGGCGACGCTGCTGGCCGGCATCGCCCAGTTCGAGCGCGACCTGCTCAGCGAACGGGTTCGGTCAGGTCTCGCCGCCGCCCGGGCGCGCGGCAAGAAGCTGGGGCGCCAGCCCGGACAGCGGCCAAAGTCCGACAAGCTCGCTCCCAAGGTCATCGAAGCCGTCAAACAGGGCCGTAGCTACCGCTGGATCGCCCACGACCTCGGTATCAGCAAGAACACCGTGCTCGACATCATGAAGCGGCAGAGGGAAAAGTCTTAGGGTGTCATTCTGCCCTCTCCGGCATCAGACCCCTTCTTGCCCTTGCGCGCCCGGTCGAGGCGGATCAGGTCCTCCGCGGTGGGCGTG
>REEU01000024.1 GCA_007694905.1 Gammaproteobacteria bacterium
CCGGGGGCAAGTGGTGGCGCCTGAAGTACCGATTTGGGGGCAAGGAAAAGCGCCTGTCGCTCGGCGTCTATCCGGAAATATCCTTGAAGGACGCCCGGGAGCGCCGTGACGAAGCACGCAAACTGCTGGCCAACGAGGTTGACCCCAGCGAGCACCGGAAAGCCGAAAAAGCGGCAAAAGAGAGCCAGGACGCCAGCAGCTTTGAAATCGTCGCCAGGGAGTGGCATGGCTGTTAGTGGCTGCGTAATTCCGCACAAATCTGGCGTCGACGGATTTGTAGCGTCATTCTGCCGGGTGAGGCTTGAGTCGGCTCCTGTCAGCGGATTGAGTTGGGGCGAGGGTGTTGGCGGTCGCGGGAGTCGTGCGCAGCCAAGCGGTTCTTCGGAGGGTGTAATTGAGCCTGGACCAGCCGCGGCGGTGCCGATGCGGTAGAACAGGGCTTGGCCGATGGAAAAGCAGGCGCGACATCGGTAAAAGCCTCGAAGCACATCCGATGTCGCGCCCCGCAGCCCAAGCGGGCGACGTTGCAAGCAAAGTATCCCACAGAGCGCAGGTCCCCGCAGCATTCCCCATCGGCCCTTTTGAGGCCATGGATACGGGAAGACGTTATCACTGTGCGGGTTGTTCCAAGGCGGTGGTGATTTGCAGCCACTGCGATCGGGGTCAGCGCTACTGTAGCCCGCGCTGTTCCCAGCAGGCGCGTCGACGCTTGATGCGGGCGGCCGGATGCCGCTATCAGAACAGCCCGGCGGGTCGGCGTGCGCATGCCGAGCGGCAGCGCCGTTATCGTGCCCGATGCGCAAAAGTGACGCATCAGGGTTCCCCGCCCGGGGTCGGCTCTGTTCCACTGTCTCCTGAACCGAAGGTGCCTGCATCACCGGTGTCTGGAGCCTGTTGGAAGTGTCACCGGCCGTTGTCGGATGGGGTCCGCCAGGACTTCTTGCACTCATCGGTTCGCACTCACCCACCGAACCGGAGAGAGCATGCCCCTCACGCCCGAAGTTGAAGCGCAAATCCTGCGCTATTACCATGCTGAACGCTGGCGCGTCGGCACCATTGCCACCCAGTTGCATCTGCACCGTGACACGGTGTCCCGGGTGCTGGCCCAGGCGGGTCTGCCCGCGCTTGGGCCACGCCGCCGGCCGTCTGCCATTGATCCCTACCTGCCGTTCATTCTTGAGCGGCTGGCGCAGTTCCCCCGGCTGCGGGCCTCGCGGCTGTATCAGATGGTCAAGGATCGGGGCTACCCAGGCGGTCCGGATCACTTCCGCCATCTCATCGCTCGCTACCGCCCGCGCCGGCAGGCCGAGGCCTATCTGCGCCTGCGCACCTTGCCGGGGGAGCAGATGCAGGTCGACTGGGGCCACTTCGGTCACCTCCAGATCGGCCGGGCCCGACGCGCCCTGATGGGCTTTGTTGCGGTGCTGTCCTGGTCACGCCAGATCTTCCTGCGCTTCTTTCTGGGTGCGCACATGGAGAACTTCCTGCGCGGCCATGTCGGTGCGCTGAGCAGCTGGGGTGGTTGCCCGCGTGTTGCCCTGTATGACAACCTGAAAAGCGCGGTGCTGGAGCGCCAGGGGCAGGTCATCCGCTTTCATCCCACGCTGTTGGCCTTGTCCGGTCACTACCACTTCGAGCCGCGGCCGGTGGCGCCGGCGCGCGGCAACGAGAAAGGCCGCGTCGAGCGCGCTATTCGCTACATCCGTGACGCCTTCTTCGCCGGCCGGCAGTTCAAGGATCTGGACGACCTCAATGCCCAGGCCGATGCCTGGACGAGCGGACCGGCCAGCCAACGGCGCTGCCCCGAGGATGACGCACTCAGCGTCGCTCAGGCCTTCGCTCAAGAACAAGCGCGCTTACTTCCCTTGCCCGATGAACCCTTCCCCTGTGATGAGATCAAGGCGGTCGCGGCCGGCAAGACACCGTATGTGCGCTTCGACCTGAATGACTACTCGATCCCCCATACCTGCGTGGCGCGCACCCTCACCGTCGCGGCCAGCCTGGAGCAGGTGCGCATCCTCGACGGCCCCAGCGTGATCGCCACCCATCCGCGCAGCTATGACCGTCGCCGGCAGATCGAGCGCCCCGAGCATATCACCGCCTTGCTTGAGCACAAGCACCAGGCCGGCGCCCATCGCGGCACCGATCAACTGGTCCAGGTCATACCAGCCAGTCAGGAACTGCTCCGTCAGGCGGTTGAGCGGGGCGAACCGCTGGGACGCACCGTGCGTGTGCTCCTCGACCTGCTCAAGCGCTACGGTGTGGCCGAACTGACCCACGCCATCAGCGAGGCGCTCGAGCGCGGCGTGCCGCATCCCAATGCCGTCCGCCTCGCGCTTGAGCGGCGCCGCCAGGCACTGGCTGAGCCACCGCCGTTGGCGGTCAGCTTGCCCGAGCATCTCAAGCAACGCGACACGCCGGTCCGTCCGCATCCCCTCAATGACTATGACCAATTGATGGAGCCTGAGCATGAACGCCAATGATCCCCGCCACCAGCGCGCGGCCGCCCTGCAGCTGCACGGTGTGCTGGCCCACTGGGCCGAATGTGCCGATCAGGACTGGCTGGAGCCGCTGCTGGTCTGGGAAGAGACCGAACGGGCACGGCGTTCACTCGAGCGCCGCCTGCGCAGTGCCCGGATCGGGCGCTTCAAGCCGCTGGCCGACTTCGACTGGGCCTGGCCCGAACAGTGCGACCAGCGTGCCATCACCGAGTTGATGACGCTGGAGTTCCTGCAGGCGGCCAACAACGTGATCCTGGTCGGCAGCAGCGGGCTGGGCAAGACGATGATCGCCCAGAACATCGCCCACCAGACCGTCTTGAGCGGCCATACCGTGCTGTTCGCGACCGCCGGGCAGTTGCTCGGCGATCTGGCCGGACTCGACAGTGACTCGGCACTACGCTACCGGCTGCGCCGCTATGCCGCACCCCATCTACTGGTCATCGACGAGGTCGGCTACCTCTCCTACTCCAACCGCCATGCCGATCTGCTGTTCGAGCTGATCAACCGCCGCCATGAGAAAAAAAGCACGCTGATCACGACCAACAAGTCCTTCTCGGAATGGTCGGAGGTCTTTCCCAATGCCGGCTGCGTGGTCGCCATGATCGATCGGCTGGTCCATCACGCCGAAATCATCCCCCTGAAAGGCAAATCCTACCGCCGCAAAGAGGCCCAGGAACGCAGCGCCGCGCAGTCGAGCAGGCGCAAGGGCAGGACGCCATCATGAGTCAGTATCACCCACCCTCCGGTCTGCACCAGGGGCTCGAGTTGCTGATCAACCCCAACTGGTCTGCCGAACAAGCGCTGGCCGTGTTCGAGTTGCTCAACGATCTGTGCGACCGCATCTGGGTCCACTACCAGCTTGAGCTCATCCGTCAATTGTCTGAAGAACAAATCACGAGCTTCGACGGGCCGGAAACCGATCCACCGCTCTGAGACAACCCGTCACCGTCATCAAGCAGGGGCCGTCACGGCCCCTGAATCGTTTGGCAACCCATCAAACTACCTCCGCCACATCCCAGCACGCCGCCATAAACCGACGCCAAATTTGTGCGGAAATGCGCAGCCGGCAACAACGCCCCTTCGTCGCTTTAGCCACAGGCAGAAACCGGCCGTGATCAGGCCGTAGA
>REEU01000023.1 GCA_007694905.1 Gammaproteobacteria bacterium
TCGGCGGTTTCTCCCTGTCGCGCGGGCTGACGCTGGAAGGGCTGACGGTCAGCTACTTCCTGCGCAATTCCATGATGTACGACACGCTCATGCAGATGGGGCGCTGGTTTGGCTACCGGCCCGGCTACGAAGACCTCTGCAGGGTCTGGATCCCGGCTGACGGGGTCGGCTGGTATGCCCACATCCACGAGGCGATGGACGACCTGCAGGCACAGCTGAAGCGGATGGAGCTGGCCAAGGCCACACCCGAGCAGTTCGGGCTGGCCGTGCGCAGCCATCCGGAATCGCTGATCGTGACGGCCCGCAACAAGATGGGAACGGGCCGCGAGTTTCCGATGAAGGTCGGGCTGGCAGGCAAGCTGGTGGAGACAACGCGGATCCGCTCTGACCGCGAACAGCTGGACCGGAACCGGAGGGCCGGACGAGATCTGGTGGCAGCCATCAAGGCCCGCGGGCTGGCAGAGGACCGCCCCTCCAGGGGCACACTTTACAAATCCGTTCCCGTCGACCTCGTGCGCGATTTCCTGCGGGTTTTCCGCGCCGATGCCGCCGATCCCCTGACCGATCCTCGGCTCATGAGCGACTATATCGATGCCCGCGCTGACAGCGAGCTCAAGGCCTGGGACGTCCTGCTTGCCAGCGCGCAGAAGGCAGACGCGACCCCGGATGAGCTGGCCGGGATCGGGATGCGCGCCTTCGGCCGATCAGTCGGTGAGACCGACCTGCGTCAGGGTGTCCTTTCGATCAGTGGCACCAGCAGGCGCGTCGGTTCGCCGGGCGACGAGCGTGTCGGCCTGACCCCGGAACAGATCGATGCGGCGGTCAGGGCGTTCCACGAGGAGTGCAAGCGCGAAGGGCGGGAACCCCCGAAAACCCTGCCACCGCGCATCTTCTGCGAGATACCCGGCCGCCGTCCCCTGATCATCCTGCGCTTCGTCGACCCCACAATCCCGGACGATCCGAAACTGAAGTCGCCGGGCAATGTCCTCGCATGGAGCATCTGCTTCCCGCCGTCCGATGTTCAGGGCGGCACCGTCGAGTACGTCGTCAACACGATCCGCATGCGCGAGATGTTCGGCGAGGAGGAGATCGAAGAGGAGGCGCGCGGTGATCCCGAGTGACACGCCATGGTCCGGCCTCGAGGTCGGAAAGACCGATACGCGGCGGGTTTCGGCCTCTGCCCGGTGGAACTGGTTCTGGGCCGTGATGCCGCGGACCGATGTCGCGTTCGTCCTGCAGCTGAAGGAACTGCCAAAGCCAACTCCGGATCTGCCAAAGCTCCGGAACCTCGAGATCCGGTTCCAGACCCTGCCCGGAGGCCCGATCCTCTATATCCGTCTGAAGGACAACGCACAGCTTGAGCTGTTCGAAACCCTCTGCCGCGACGTCATGACGGCGGGAGAGCTTGCCGAGACCGAACCCGAGGCGCTCGAGCGCGCCATCGGCCGTACATTCAGGTGGCATTACCTGTTGCGCGGCGGAAAGCTGGAGGTCCTGTCAGAAGAGGCGCAGAAGGGCCTGATCGGCGAGATCGAGGTCCTGAAGCTCCTGATCGCCGCGCTGGGCACAAGACCGGCGCTTTCGGCCTGGACGGGGCCATCGGGCGCGCCGAAGGACTTCGAGCTCAGGTCGGACTGCATCGAGGTGAAGGCCAGACGCGGGGCCTCGCAGCCGTTCGTCAAGATCACGAGCGAACATCAGCTCGCCGACGTTCCGGGGCGCCGCCTGTGGCTGGGGGTTCTCGCTGTCGACAAGGTCCAGCCGCCCCATGGCCGGACGCTGACAGAGCACGTCGATGAAGTCACCGACCTGCTCGAGCGGACCGAACCCTCTGCGATCATGGACTGGGACCTGCATCTGGCTGACGCAGGCTACGACTCCCTCCATGACTACACCCACTGGCGCTGGATCGTCTCGACGCCCGAATTCCACGCGGTCGCCGAAGGGTTTCCGCGGATCGCGGCACCCGTCCCGCTGGGTGTCGCCGGCGTCACCTATGCGCTCGCGCTCTCGGCCTGCGCCCCGTTCAGGACGGACTGGGAGCAGGTTCGCGCGGGCCTCGCTGAAGAGGACGAGGGATGAGTGAGCTTCACGAGTACCACCAGAACCTGATGGCCGATATCCGCCGGGAAGCCGATGCAAGCGGTGTCCTGATGGTCGAGGCGTTCTTCGACCGCATGACCGAGCGTCTGACCGAGGCCGGGGAGCTCGAGGTCGCCGACCGCGCCTTCCACCAGAGCGGCGAAGGCGCCCAGAAGATCAGGGTCGATGGCTATGCAGGTGATCCGCGCGACAGCGAGGGTGTTCTTGGCCTGATCGTCTGTGACTTCGTGGACAGCGACGAAGTTCAGACCTTTGGCAAGAGCGACGTGCCGCGCATTCTCAACCCGCTGATCCGCTTTCTGAAAAAGGCGCGCACCGAGGAGTTCCGGGATGCCCTGAACGAGGTCAGTCCGGCTTTCCAGGTGTCCGACCTCATCATCACGACGTGGCCTAATGTCACCAAGGTCAAGCTGATCCTCGTGTCGAACCGCCAGTACATCGGCAGGGACGATGCCGTGAAGCTCGCGGAACTGGGCGATGTGCAGGTCACACGTTCGGTGTGGGATCTTGCACGGTTCGAGCGGTTTGACCGGTCCGGTCAGGCGCGCGAGGACATGGTGATCGATTTCGCAAATGACTTCGGCGCCCCGCTTCCAGCGCTGAGGGCCTCCCAGACCAGCGCAGCCCTGGAGAGCTATCTGATGATCGTGCCCGGGCAACAACTGGCGGCGATCTATGACCGTTGGGGAGCGCGCCTTCTCGAGGCCAACGTTCGATCCTTTCTTCAGGCACGCGCCAAGACCAACAAGGGCATCCAGAAGACGGTCAAGGAGGAGCCGGAGCTCTTCTTCCCCTACAACAACGGTCTGTCCGCCACCGCGGACGAGGTGACCTGCGTCCGCACCCATGACGGGTTGGCAATTGCCTCCATCAGCAACCTGCAGATCGTGAACGGGGCGCAGACGACAGGCTCGATCCATGCAGGCCTGAAATCCGCGAAGGAGCAGCTGTCCCAGGTCTTTGTGCAGATGAAGCTGACGGTCGTCCCCCCGGACCGATCGGAGGACATCGTCCCGAAGATCTCGGAATACGCCAACACCCAGAACAAGGTGAATGCAGCCGACTTCTTCTCGAACCACCCTTTCCATATCCGGATCGAGCAGTTCTCGCGCAGCGTGATCTTCACGGCGCGCGAAGGGGAGCGCCACGACAGCAAATGGTTCTACGAGCGCTCGCGCGGGCAGTTCATAAACGCGCGTGGGCGGCTGACGCCTGCGCAACAGAAGAAGTTCGATCTCGAGTTTCCCAAGGCGCAGCTCTTCAGCAAGACTGACCTCGCCAAGTTCGAGTATTCGGCCGCAGGCTATCCCCATATCGTTTCCAAGGGCGCCCAGAAGAACTTCGCCGAATTCGCGAAGGAAATCGGGGAAGCATGGTCGAAGAGCGATACGAAGTATGACGAGCTCTGGTACCGTCGACTGATCGCCAAGGCCATCATCTTCCGGAAGCTTGAGGCCGAGGTTCCGAAACAGCCGTGGTACGAGGGTGGCTACCGCGCAAACATCGTGA
>REEU01000271.1 GCA_007694905.1 Gammaproteobacteria bacterium
ACGGTCGAGCTGAGCGCGGCGGATATCGCTTGCCGCGCAGGCCCCGCCGGTTGCTCCCGAGCCGAAAGGTGAGGTCGGGCATACGGTCCTTGCCCGCAGGTCCGGGGAGGCTCTGCCCACTGACTACGCCGCGAGGACCGGGGTCGACAGGGATGGGTCGGGGCCTGCCGGCTGCTTGTCGAGGGTCCTGAATGCGGTCTGTGGATCAGGCTGATGGTGAGGTGGTGGTATCCGGGGAGGGTGATCCGCGATGGTTCATCACGGTGCTCAAGCGCTCGCGCCGGCGTAGTTCTTGATCCCGAGGCGCCAGAACCATCGCGTGAAGGTGGCCAGGACGAGTGCGAACAGGGTGGCCCCGCCGAGTGCGAGCAGCCCGGCGCGGCCGGTGAGTACCTCGGAGGGCAGCGTGACCGCGAACGCCAGGGGCACCAGCACGGTGAAGATCGTGCGCAACCATCCGGGGAACAGCCCGATCGGCCACCGCCCCGCCTGATACAGCCCGTTGAACAACTCGGCGACGTGCTCCATGCGTACGACCCAGAACGCGCCGGTGGTGATGATCAGCCACAGGCAGTAGATCATCGCCGCGCCCAGCACCAGGGTCACGGGGAAGATCGCGACGCCGACCAGCGTGATGCTGACGTCGGCCTGCAGTGCGGCCACGACCACGACGCCGAGTCCGACGATGACGTCGACCAGCGGCCACACCGTGATGCGGCGCAGGCTCACCAGCAGCTGTGCGTCGACCGGCTTGGTCAGTGCGAAGTCGAGCTTGCCTTCACGGATGTCCTCCATGAGCAGCTGCATGGACGGCTGGATCACCGACCGGATGACCCCGCCGAGCGCAGTGTGAACACCGACCAAGACCATCAGTTCCCACGGCGACCAGCCGCCGAGCGTCGGGGTGTAGAGGAACACCAGCGCCACCACGGCGATCGCCGTCGCGAGCGCCACCAGCGACTGGAACAGCTGCAGGAAGAAGTTGACCCGATACTGCAGTTCGTTGAGTGCACTGACGCCGACGAGCGTGCGGACCACATCGCGCCGCCGGACCTGGTCGGGACGGGCCAACCCGTGGGGCGGGGTCAAGCGGGTCGCGTGCGGTGGCTGCGGCGCGGCCATCAGTTGCCCACCGCGCTGTAGCGCCGGATCGCCCGCTTCCATACGACCATCGCCAGGGCCCAACCGATGGCGATCCAGACCAACTGCGCCACCAGGCCGCGGACCAGCTGTGGGCCGGACAGGTCGCTGACGAGCGCTTCGATCGGGAAACCGAACGTCGAACGGAACGGCAGCCAGTCGACCCAGCGCAGCACCCAGTCGGGCATCAGGTCGAGCGGCACCAGCCGCCCGGAAAGCAACAGCTCGGCGGTGAAGTACAGCTCGAACAGCGCGGCCACCCGGGTGGTCCACAACGTGACCATCCCGAGCACGAACAGCAGCAGGGTGCGGATGACGTAGGCACCCCAGATCGCCACCAGGAACGTCGCCACCTGCGCGAGGTTCACCGTCAACTCGGGCGGGAACAACAGCGCCAGCACGACCGCGATCGGGATCCACAACAAGACCGCGATCACCTTCCAGCCGGCGAAGTAGGCCAGGTCGTAGTGCAGCGGGTGGATCGGGCGGAGCAGCATCCCCGACAGCTGCCCCTCGCGGATGCGGAACTCCCAGCCGTAGGGCGTGAACACGATGTTCATGTTCCGTACCAGCATCCACACGATGTAGTACGCCGCGAACCCACCCGGCGTGTATCCACCGACCGAGCCGCCGCTGGCTTCGGCCACCACCGACCACACCACCAGGTAGACGACCGGCTCGACCACCATGCCGATCATGTACATGTAGTTCGCGGTCCGATACTGGAACTGCTCCTGCACCGCCGTGCGCGACACCGTGGCGTAGAAGTCCACCATCTGCCGGAACCGACCGACCCGCCGCAGCGGCATCGCCGGCGGGCGGGCCGAGGGGATCGCATTCGTCATGCGTCCTGCCCACTGTCGCGGCGTGCACTGCCGGGCTCGTCGGGCGTGGCGAAGACCCGCTCGATGACATCGTCGATCGGCGGATCCTCGATGGCCAGGTCCGTCGGCTGCAGGTCGGCCAGCAACCGTGATGCCACAGCAGACGCATCGGCACGCGACACGCGCAGGGTCACCCGCACCCCGTCAACCGCCATCACCTCGACGTAGCCGGACAGATCACGCCCGGCGTCGGCCAGCGTCACACCGATAGTCTTGGCAGTCTCGAACCGTTCAGCGAGTTCGCTCAGCGGGCCGTCGTAGAGCAGCCGGCCGTGGTGGATGACGATGACCCGCCTGCACAGTGCGGTGACGTCCGCCATGTAGTGGCTCGTCAGCATCACCGTGGCGCCGTAACGCTCGTTGTAGGCCGCCAGAAACGTGCGGATGCGCTTCTGCATCGTGACGTCGAGCCCGATGGTCGGCTCATCGAGGAACAGCAACTGTGGCCGGTGCAGCAGCGACCCCGCGATCTCGGCCTTCATGCGTTCGCCCAGTGACAGGTTGCGGACCGGCTTGGTGACCAGGTGACCGATCTCGAGCAGATCAACGAGTTCGTCCCGCATGCGCTCGAAGTCCGGACGGGCGATACCGAAGATCGCGCGGTTCATCTCGAACGAGTCAACCACGGGCAGGTCCCACTGCAACTGGTTGCGGTTGCCCATCACCAACGTGATCTGGGCCAGGAACTCGCGCTCCCGACGATACGGCTCGTAGCCCAAGACCTGGGCCCGACCGGCCGACGGATGCAGCAGACCCGAAAGCACCTTCAGCGTCGTGGTCTTCCCCGCACCATTGGGACCCAGGAAGCCCACCATCTCGCCGCGCCCGATCGAGAACGACAACCCCGACACGGCATGCACCTGCCGATGCTCACGACGCACAAGGCTGTTGACCGCAGCCCTCAGTCCAGCCTCGCGAACCGGCACCTTGTACGACTTGCCAAGCCCGGCAACCTCGACATCGATCACACACCCCCCGTCCTCCGGACGGCAATGTCTAGCTCAAAACTCCCGGCCGCGCCGCAAACCGCTCCACCCCGCCCCCGCCAGCCTCGAAATCGATAGCCGCTCTCAGAAACGCAGCCAAGCACGGCAGCGAAGGCCGTGGGGCGCATCCCAGATCCAGGGCCTGCATCAATACGCCCAGTGGTACTGCCCGCACCTCCTGCCACCACGCCGCCCGCAGTGCGGACCTTGGCCCGAAGGACCGCAGTCAACAGGGCGCAGAACAACCCGCGCGCCGCCACCGGCCTCTCACGTTCGCCGCACCTCCCAAGATCGTCGCCAGGGGCCGAACCCCGTTTGCGCACACGCTCATCTCGTCCTTGCGCTGGGTGTCGCCACCATCCTCAAACGACGTGTCGCCTGACACCCTGCCAAACCCCCGAAGGTTCGGCAGCCGTCGCTCACCGCCTCACAACCGCCGCCCTGCGCCCCGCCCCGGCCCAAGGACCCAGCCGCACCGCTCCCCCGACGCGACGTACCCAACCGGACGCCCATGACCGTCTGGGTAGGCCGCATCCCCCACGCTGGACCACGCGGCGTACCCAAGCGGACAGCCATGACCGG
>REEU01000081.1 GCA_007694905.1 Gammaproteobacteria bacterium
TACATCCTGGCCAACATGCACATGGACCATCAGACCTTGATGGCCGCCCTGCTGCATGACGTCATCGAGGACACCGGTGTCGGCAAGCAAACCCTTCGCGACCGCTTCGGCGCGGACGTGGCCGACCTGGTGGATGGGGTCTCGAAGCTCGCCACCATCTTTCAGTCCCGGGCCGAGGCCCAGGCAGAAAACTTCCAGAAGATGGCCATGGCGATGGCGCGGGACATCCGCGTCATTCTGGTGAAGCTGGCCGATCGCCTGCACAACATGCGCACCATCGGTGCGCTCGGCACAGAGAAGCGGACCCGCATCGCGCGCGAGACGCTGGACTTCTACGCCCCCATCGCGAATCGCCTCGGCATGCACGATCTCCGAGTCGAGTTCGAGGACCTCGGCTTCGCGGCGCTGCACCCCATGCGCGCCGAGCGCATTGCCCGCGCGGTGAAGGCAGCGCGCCGCAATCGCCGGGAACTGGTGGTGCAGATCGAGCAGACCCTGCGGGATTGCCTCGGCCACGAGCAGCTTGAGGCCACGGTGGTGGGCCGCGAGAAGCACCTCTACTCCATCTACAGCAAGATGAAGCAGAAGCGGAAGTCCTTCTCCGAGATCATGGACGTGTTCGCCTTTCGCATCGTGGTGGACAAGGTCGACACCTGCTACCGGGTGCTCGGCGCGGTGCACAATCTCTACAAACCGGTGGCCGGACGCTTCAAGGACTACATCGCGATTCCCAAGGCCAATGGCTACCAGTCTCTGCACACCACCCTGTTCGGCATGCACGGCGTGCCCATCGAGATCCAGATCCGCACCCACCAGATGGACGCGGTGGCGAACAACGGCATCGCCGGCCACTGGCTGTACAAATCCGATGAGGATACCGGGAACGTCCAGGGCGGCGGCAGCCATGCCCGCGCCCGGCAGTGGGTGAAGGGCCTGCTCGAGCTGCAGCAACGCGCCGGCGACTCCATGGAGTTCATCGAGAACCTGAAGATCGACCTGTTCCCCGACGAGGTGTACGTGTTCACGCCGAAGGGACGCATTTTCGAGCTGCCTCACGGCGCTTCCCCCGTTGACTTCGCCTACGCGATCCACACGGACATCGGCAATACCTGCGTCGCCTGCCGCATCGACCGTCGCCTCGCGCCACTGTCGAGCCAGCTGTCCAGCGGGCAGACCGTGGAGGTCATCACCGCCGAGGATGCCCGCCCGAATCCGGATTGGCTGTCCTTCGTGGTGACCGGCAAGGCCCGCTCCTCGATCCGCCACGCCCTGAAGAATCAGAAGGTGACCGAGTCACGGGCGCTCGGCCGGCGGCTGCTGAACCGCTCGCTGGCCAATGTCAGCAGCTCTCTGCAAGACGTCCCCGAAGAACGGATGCAAGTGGTCCTTGACGAGCTGAACTTCGCACACACAGAAGACCTGCTCGAGGACATCGGCCTCGGCAACCGCATGGCCTACGTGATCGCCCGCCGACTCGTCGCCAGTGACGGAGTCGACGACGACTCGGTGGCCGAGCCGGAAGGCGGTTCCATCGCGATCCGCGGCACCGAAGGCATGGTGGTGACCTACGGCAAGTGCTGCTATCCGCTGCCCGGCGACCCCATCGTCGGGCACATCAGTTCCGGCCGCGGCCTCGTCATCCATCGGGACACGTGCCGCAACCTCGGTGAACTCCGCAAGAAGCGGGACGAGATCCTCCAGGCGGTGCGCTGGTCCGACCGCATCGAGGGTGAGTTTTCCGCCGAGCTGCGGGTGCAGGTCGCGCCTCAGAAGGGGGTCATCGCCGAACTGGCCGCACTGATTACCAGCCTTGACGCGAGCATCGAAAAGATCAACACCGAAGAGCGCAACCCGCGCCTGTCCACGGTCTGCATCGGACTCGGAGTCCGCGATCGGGTTCACCTGGCCCGCGTGATGCGCCGCCTGCGGGCCCTGAGCAGTGTCATCAGCCTGTCCCGGAGTAAAAACTGACATGAGCCGCCCATTCGAGCCAATCCACACCGATCGAGCCCCAGCCGCCATAGGTCCGTACTCCCAGGCGGTGCGTGCCGGCGAGCTGGTGTTCATCTCAGGTCAAATACCACTGGATCCCGCCAGCGGGGAGCTGGTGGCCGGCGACATCAACGCGCAGATCGCCCAGGTGTTCGACAACCTGGAGGCGGTGGCCCGGGCCGCCGGTGGCAGCCTCGCCCGCCTGGTGAAGGTGAATGTGTTCCTCACCGACTTAAGCCATTTCCCGCGCGTGAATGCGGCCATGGAGGCCCGCTTCGAGGCACCCTGGCCCGCACGCGCAGCGGTGGGCGTATCGGCCCTGCCCAAGGGCGCAGCGGTGGAAGTGGAGGCCATCCTCCGCCTGCCGGCCTGACCCCCAACGACCTCACCCGCTCTGTGGGCGTGCGCGCGTGCGCGCCCCCTCCCTGGCCGAGCGCACGCGCTCGGGCCTACAAAAACACCTCGAAACTCGCTCTGTAGGCGAGCGCGTGTACGCGCCGCCAAGCCCGCCGAGCGCACGCGCTCGTGCCTACAAACGGCCTCGCTCGGCTGCGTCGAGCTGCGCGCGGTACCCGACCCGGTAATCGGGATAGCGCCAAGTGAAGCCAAGTTCCTTCAGCGCCCGCGGCCACAGACGCCGGCTGGGCGCCCGCGAGCCCTCCTCCTCGGCACTCACGGTCAGCGTCACCCCGAGCTGTTCGGCCAGCCATGCCATGACCTCGTGCCGCGGCGTTGGCGCGCCATCACTGCCGATCACCACTTCAGGCACTCGATCGCCCGCCAGCGCTCGCGCCAGCAGGAATACGATCACCTCCACCGCGTCGTCCCGATGAATGCGGTTGGTCCACTGTACCGGCTCCTCGGGCGCGCCCCGCCCCGACCGCACCCGATCGATGAGCGCGTTTCGGCCCGGCCCGTAAATGCCCGCCAGACGCACCGCCGTCACCGGCCAGTCCGATTCCACCAGCGCCTGCTCGGCTGCGAGCAGCACGCGGCCGCGTTCGCTGTCCGGTTCTGCAGGGGTGGCGTCGTCCACGTCGCCGCCGCCTTGCTCGCCGTACACACCGGTGCTCGAAACCCAGAACACCCGTGTCAGCCCGCGGCCGGCTAGCGCGGTGGCCAGGCTGCGTGCACCCTCGAGATAGGTGGCGCGATAGCCGTCGAGGTCGTATCGATCCGGAGTGACACTGACCACCAAGGCCTCCAGATCGTCGCGCAGGCAAGCGAGCGCAGACGCATCCGCCAGATCCGCGCGCAACAGCTCTACACCGGTCGGCGCCTCCGTTCCCCTGCGAACGCCAGTCACGCGGGCGCCCGCAACCACCAGGCGACTCGCGAGGGCAGCACCCAGGTCGCCGAGGCCGATCACTCCGATGCGTCGACCGTTCAGCGCTGTGTCCGTCATACGGTTAGACTCCTGTCGATTCTGTCATTGCCGGCACCGCCATGACCCGGAACCGCTCAGCCCCTGCTCCGCCCGCCGGACTCGGTGATCCGGTTCAGCGCCTGCGCGGTGTCGGAGCAGGACTGGCCGAGCGCCTCGCCCGCCTCGAAGTGCACCGCATCCAGGATCTGCTCTTTCATCTGCCCGCGCGCTACGAGGACCGCACGCGCCTGACGCCCATCGGCAGCCTGCGTCCGGGTACCAGTGCCGTCATCGAAGGCAACATTATGGCCGCGGACGTGGTGTTCGGTCGCCGTCGCAGTTTCCTGTGCCGGGTCCAGGACGGCAGCGGCACCCTGTCGCTGCGCCTGTTTCACTTCTCGCCGGCCCAGCGCGCGCAGCTGAAACCCGGCGCGCGCGTCCGCTGCTACGGCGAGGCCCGCAGTGGCGCCACCGGCCTCGAACTCTACCATCCGGAGTACCGGGTGCTCGGCGATCAGGCGCCATCGCTGCCGGATCGGCTGACGCCGGTGTATCCGGTCACCGAAGGTATCAGCCAGCAGCGGGTGCGCAGCCTCTGCGGTCAGGCGCTGGCGATGCTGCGCAGGCAGCCGAAGGTCTTCGAGCCTGACATCGTCGCCGCCCTCGAACTGCTGCACGGCCCGACGCCGGAGATCTCCCTGGCGGCTTTGGAATCCGGCCGCCACCCTGCGCAGCAGCGACTCGCCATCGACGAGCTGCTCGCCCATCAACTGTCCCTGCTCCAGGCCCGCCGGCGCGTCCGCAGTCAGCCGGCACCCGTGCTCGAGGCACGCGGGGATCTGCTGGAGCGGTTTCGGGCCGGGCTGCCCTTTCCGCTGACCGCGGCCCAGAATCGGGTCATCGGCGAGATCGCCACGGACCTGGCCGCCGGCGCGCCCATGCTGCGCCTGCTGCAGGGCGACGTCGGCTCCGGCAAGACCGTGATCGCTGCCGCCGCCGCACTGATCACCGCCGGCAGCGGAGCCCAGAGCGCACTCATGGCACCCACAGAGCTGCTGGCCGAACAGCATGCCCGCACCCTGATCGAGTGGCTGCAACCCCTGGGTCTGGAGGTGGCATTGCTCACCGGGCGACAGCGCGCCGCCCAGAGGCGCGCGGAGGAAGCCCGAGTCGCATCGGGCCAGGCCATCCTGGTAATCGGGACCCATGCCCTGTTCCAGGGTGACGTCAGCTTCCACGATCTCGCGCTGGTGATCATCGACGAGCAGCACCGCTTCGGCGTCCATCAGCGTCTCGCCCTGCGTGCCAAGGGCGAACAGGGCAGCGTGCCGGGCGAGCGCGTTCCCCACCAGCTGGTCATGACCGCGACTCCGATTCCCCGCACCCTCGCCATGAGTGCCTATGCCGATCTCGAGCTGTCGGTGCTCGATGAGCTGCCGCCGGGGCGCACCCCGGTCAGCACGGTGGTGGTGGGCCAGGAGCGACGCTTCGACGTGATCGAGCGGGTCAGTGCGGCCTGTCGCGCGGGCCGTCAGGCTTACTGGGTCTGCACCCTGATCGAGGAATCCGAGGCGCTGGAGGTGCAGGCTGCCGAGGACACTGCGCAGCTGCTCGGTGAGGAGCTCACGGATCTGCGCATCGGCCTGGTTCATGGTCGCCTGAAGGGCGAGGAGAAGGCCCGGGTGATGGCCGCATTCGAGGCCGGCGAGGTGGATCTGCTGGTGGCCACTACGGTCATCGAAGTGGGCGTGAACGTCCCCAACGCCTCCCTGATGGTGATCGAGAACGCTGAACGGCTCGGGCTCGCTCAATTGCACCAGCTGCGCGGCCGGGTCGGTCGCGGCGCCACCGAGAGCCACTGCGTGCTGCTCTACCAGCCGCCCCTGTCCCGGACCGGCCGTGAACGGCTGAAGGTGATGCGGGAAAGCACCGATGGCTTCGTGATTGCGGAGAAGGATCTGGAACTGCGCGGGCCAGGCGAACTGCTGGGCACGCGCCAAACCGGTCTCGTCGATCTCCGGGTGGCCGATCTCGCCCGGGACCGGGACCTCCTGCCGGAGGTCCAGGCCCGGGCTCAGGCATTGCTCGAACGGGATCCGGAACAGGCCGCGCGCATCATCGAACGCTGGCTCGGCAGCCGCGCCCGCTACGCCCACGCCTGAAGCCCTTCCTGGCCCAACAGCTAGGCTGCGGACGTCGGGACCTTCTCGTCCTCGTTGTCCACGGTCGCGTTCATGTCGTTGAAGCGTTCCATATCGATCTTGCCTTCGCTGCGACCGACCACCACCGCAACCATGCCGTCACCAGCCACGTTCACCGCCGTACGCATCATGTCCAGCAGGCGATCGACACCGATGATGAGCATGATGCCTTCCACCGGCAGCCCCACCTGCTGCAGCACCATGGTCAGCATGATCAGGCCCACCCCAGGCACGCCGGCCGTGCCTATGGACGCCATGGTCGCCGTGAGAATAACCATCAGGTATTCCGCCAGGCCCAGGTCGATGCCGTAGTACTCGGCGATGAACACCGTTGCGACGCCCTGCATAATCGCGGTGCCATCCATGTTGATGGTGGCGCCGAGAGGCACGGTAAAAGAGCCGACTTCGTTGCGCACGCCCAGCCGCGCCCTTACCGTCTCCAACGTGACCGGCAGCGTCGCGCCGCTCGACGAGGTGGAGAAGGCGACCAGCATGGGTTCCCGCATCTTCAGGAAGAAGGTCTTCGGCGAGACGCGACCGAGGATCATCAGCAGCGCCGGATGCACCAGACACAAATGCATCAGCAGCACGCCTGCCACTGTCAGGAAATAGGCGGCCAGCGTGCTGATCTCGCCCCAGCCCATGGTCGCGAACAGCGTCGCCATCAGGCAGAACACGCCGTAGGGCGCAAGCCAGATCAGAATCGTGACCAGGCGCATGATGACGGCGTTGAAATCCTCGAAGACACTCTTGATGCGCGCGCCCGCCGAACCGGCCCGGGCGACGGCGAACCCCAGCAGCAGCGCGAAGATGATGATCTGCAGCATCGATCCTTCCGCCATCGCCTCCACCGGGTTGGTGGGAAAGATGCCGATAATCACTTCCTTGAGACTCGGCGGCGTCTGCGCCTCGAACTCGACGTCGATACCGGCATCCACACCGCGACCGGGACGGATGATCAAGGCAGTCACCAACGCCAGCGTGATGGCGCTGGCCGTGGTGAACAGATACAGGCCGAGGGTCTTGCCGCCGAGGCGGCCGAGTGCTGCACCATCGCTGAGGTTACTGGCGCCGCAGACCAGGGACACCAGCACCAGCGGAACCACCAGCAGCTGCAGGGAAGCGATGAAGATTCGCCCGCCCACGTCGAGCAGGCCATCGATGACGAGGACGCGGAAGTAGCCTTCAGGATCGAGCCCCATCGCATGGACGATGGATCCGAGCACGAACCCGGCGGCCATGCCGGTGAGGATACGGGCAGTGAGACTCATGAGACGTCCGCGCCGGGGAAAGACGCTAAGCTAGCGGTCACGGCCGAAGATCGCAATTCACGCGTCCGAACGCATCGACTCCCCTGCGGACTCCACGATCAGCCGACTTCAATCATCTCGAAGTCTTCCTTGCTGACGCCGCACTCCGGACAGACGAAATCATCCGGCACGTCCTCCCAGGCCGTTCCGGGCGCAATGCCTTCGTCCTCGAAGCCTTCGGCCTCGTCGTAGATCCAGCCGCAGACGATGCATTGCCACTTCTTCATGCCTGACTCCGGGAGCGGTTGCGAAGGCGCTGTAAAGTACTGATCGAACCGACGGAAATCAATCGCGCAGGCAGCATCGCCTGCAGGGATTGCCATCGGGCAGGGCTTCGCGCACAGTGCGCCCGCCATGAGCCTGAAGCCGCTCCCGACCACCCCCGCCGCACTCTTCGCACGCCTTCATGGGCAGGGCGGAGGTGACGACGACCTGCGATTGCTGCGCTGCGAAGGCTCGATGACCCGCGCCCTGGCGCGGCGCTTCGGTCCCGTCCGGGTGGAGCGCAGCAGCGAAGGGCTGGTGGTGCCGCGGCCCGACGAGGCACGCCTGCTCGACCGACGCCAACGCGGCGGCTTCTGGTGTCGGGAGATCAAACTCCTCGCCGGTGGCCGGGTGCGGCTCGAAGGACGCACGCTGGCGCCGCCGGATGCTGTTCGACTGCAACGCGACCTTCGTCGGCTCGGGGACCGTCCGCTGATGGATCTGCTGTTCCGGCACGATCGCCTGCGCCCCGACGTGCAGCGCGAGCTGCGTCGCTTCGGGCGCGACCGCCGCGGCAGCCTCGTCCGCGTTACGCTGTTCCGGATCCGGCGTGAGCCACTTCTGCTGCTGGAATCGCTGTGCGGGCTATAAGCCCGCAAATCTCACCGATTCACGGCTGCGGCCGCGGATATACCGGCAGATCCATCCGGTCCGCCGGTGCGGTTGCGCTCGGTCCGGGTGCTCGACGTACAGTAAAGTACGCCTGCGTGCCCGAACTGTCGCGCGCCTTGTCTTGACCGGCATCTCCACGACCTCGCTTCGCGCCTCGGTGAGATTTGCGGGCTAGACTCACAGGCAAGCGACCTCAGCCGATAGCGGACCTCTGCCAGACCATGGATTCCACCCTCGACCATCTGCGCGACCGGATGCCCGTCTGGCTCGAGATCACGCGTCTCGATCGGCCGGTGGGCATCGGGCTGCTGCTCTGGCCCACCCTGTGGGCGCTCTGGATCGCTGCAGATGGCATCCCGAGCCTGGCCAATCTGGTGATTTTCACCCTGGGAGTGGTGCTGACCCGTTCTGCCGGCTGTGTGATCAACGACTGGGCCGACCGGGATTTCGACGGCCACGTGGCACGCACCAAAGGCCGGCCGCTGCCCGAGGGTCGTATCCGCAGTCGCGAGGCCCTGATGCTGGCTACCGCGCTGCTCCTGGCGGCATTCGTACTGGTGCTGTTCACCAACCTGCTGACCATTCTGCTGGCCCCGGTCGCGGTCGCCCTGGCAGCGCTGTACCCGTTCACCAAGCGCATGACCCATCTACCGCAGCTGTTTCTCGGCGCCGCGTTCTCCTGGGCCATCATCATGGCTTTCGCCGCCGAGACGGGCTCCGTACCGGAACTGGCGTGGCTGCTATTCGTCGCCAATCTGATGTGGACCGTCGCCTACGACACCGAGTACGCCATGGTGGATCGGCCCTGGGATGTGAAGGTGGGAATCAAGTCCACAGCGATCCTGTTCGGGGACCTCGACCGGCTCATGATCGGCATCCTGCAGCTCGGATTCCTGTTCTCGCTGCTCCTGCTCGGCGATCGGCTCGAGTACGGCTGGATCTACATGCTGGGCGTTGCGGCTGCCGCGGCCGTGTGTGCCTGGCAGCAGTGGCTGATACGCGGCCGCGATCTCGATGCCTGCTTCCGCGCGTTCAAGAGCAACAACGCGGTGGGTATCCTGGTTCTGGTCGGCATCATCGCGGACCGGGCGCTGGCCGCATGAAACCCTGCCGCAGTCGGCCCGGCGGGAGGCCGTCGGCCTTCAGTCGATGACTTGGAGGCTGGCCATGCCGAGTATGAGCCACTTCGCCCCCACGGCATCGAAATTGACGTGCACCCGCGCGCGCTGACCCTCACCCTCGCTCTCGATCACCACGCCCTCGCCGAAAGTGGGATGGCTCACCCGGGCGCCCAGCGCCATGCCCGTATCCGCAGCGGCGGGGGTGCCTACAGGACGGGTCACGGACGCGCTCAGGCGGACTTCCTCGAGCAGCTTCGACGGAATCTCCCGAAGAAAGCGGGACGGACGATTGTAGCTGTCGGTTCCATGCAGCCTGCGACTTTCCGCGAACGTCAGGTACAGCTCCCGCATGGCCCTCGTGATGCCCACGTAACACAGGCGCCGCTCCTCCTCGAGACCGCCCGGCGTCTCCATGGCCATACGGTGCGGGAACAGGCCCTCCTCGACTCCGGCAAGGAAGACCAGCGGAAACTCGAGGCCCTTCGCCGAATGCAGCGTCATGAGCTGCGCGGCTTCGCCCGCATTGGCAGCCTGTGCATCCCCCGCTTCCAGCGCGGCCAGGTTCAGAAACTCCTCCAGCAGCCGCCGCTCCGACAGCGTCTCGTCGCCGTCCTCGTCCACAGGCAGCACCAGCTCGCCCGTGAACTGCCGCGCGGCGGTGACCAGTTCGTCCAGATTCTCCCTGCGGGCGAGACCGCGCTCACCTTTCTCGCGGCCGTGAAACTCGTACAGCCCCGATACCTGAATGACATGCTCCGTGAGTTCGTGGAGGCTCATGCCTGAGGTGCCTTCATCAAGCTCGTCGATGAGATCGATGAAACCCTTCAGGGCACGACCACCCCGGCCCCCATCCGCACTGGCAGTGACGGCAGCGCTCCACAGCGAGATGCCAGCCTCGCGGGCGTGGGCACGAATCGTATCCATCGTCTTCTCGCCGATACCGCGGGTGGGTGTGTTCACCACGCGCTCGAAGGCAGCGTCCGCATGGCGATTCGCCAGCAGGCGCATGTAGCCGAGCGCGTTGCGGATCTCCGCCCGCTCGAAGAAGCGGACGCCACCGTAGATCCGGTAGGGAATCTCCAGCCGAAGCAGGGCCTCCTCGAGGTTGCGGGACTGGGCATTCGAGCGATAGAGAATGGCCGCCTCACTGGCGGCGCCGCCGCCCTCGAGCCACTCCTCGATGCGCTCGGCGATGAAACGCGCCTCATCGAGTTCGTTGTGCGCCGCATAGAGTCGAATGGGATCACCACTGTCGCCGCTGGTCCACAGCTCCTTGCCGAGACGGTCCGCGTTGTGGGTGATGAGCGCATTCGCAGCCGCGAGGATGGTCCCGGTCGACCGGTAGTTCTGCTCCAGCCGCACCAGCTGGACGTCAGGGAAGTCCTTCTGAAAGCTGTGCAGATTCTCGATGCGGGCGCCGCGCCAGCCGTAGATGGATTGGTCGTCGTCGCCCACCACCATGACCTGCGCAGTGTCGCCTGCGAGCACGCGCAGCCACGCGTACTGCAGCGTGTTCGTGTCCTGGAACTCGTCCACCAGCAGATGCCGGAAGCGGCGCTGGTAGTGCTCGAGCAGGTCCCGGTTCTCAAGCCACAGCTCATGACTGCGCAGGAGCAGCTCGGCGAAGTCCACCATGCCGCCACGTTCGGTGGCTTCCTCGTAGGCGGCGTAGACCCGCAGCATGGTGGTCTCGAACAGGTCACCGTCGCTGCCGAGGTGGCGGGCCCGGCGCCCCTCTTCCTTCTGGCTGTTGATGTACCAGACGGCCTGCCGCGCCGGCCAGCGTTTCTCGTCCAGATCGAGGCTGCGCAGGATGCGCCGTACCAGCCGCTGCTGATCGTCTGCATCGAGAATCTGGAAGCCCTGAGGCAGACCGGCTTCCTGCCAGTGGTAGCGCAGCAGCCGATGAGCGATGCCATGGAAGGTACCGACCCACAGTTGCCCCACAGGCATGTCCAGCAGGGCCTCGGTGCGGTGGCGCATCTCCGCAGCCGCCTTGTTGGTGAAGGTCAGCGCCATCAGGCCATGCGGCGAAGCGCCCTCGGCCTCGATCAACCAGGCGATTCGATGCACCAGCACCCGGGTCTTGCCGGAACCGGCCCCGGCGAGCACCAGCAGGTGCCCAGGAGGCGCCGCGACCGCCTCGCGCTGAGCCGAGTTCAGACCCTCCAGAATGTGGGTCAGATCCATGTCTGCTTCCTGCGACCGCTATCGTCGGAGGTGATCATTCCACCGTCACCGATTTGGCGAGGTTACGCGGCTGGTCGACATCGGTGCCGCGCAGGACCGCAACATGATAGGCCAACAGCTGCAGCGCCACGTTGTGGACCATCGGCGAGACGAACGCGTTCACCGCCGGCATCTGGATCACGGTCACGCCGGGGTCTTCGCGAAAACTCACGGCCTCGTCCGCGAACACGAACAGCTGCCCGCCGCGGGCCCGCACTTCGTGCAGGTTGGACTGAAGCTTCTCGAGCAGATCGTCGTTGGGTGCCACGGCAATCACCGGCATGTCCGCGTCCACCAGGGCAAGCGGACCGTGTTTGAGCTCCCCCGCCGGATAACCTTCGGCGTGGATGTAGGAGATTTCCTTGAGCTTCAAGGCACCTTCGAGCGCGATGGGATAAAGCTCGCCGCGGCCGAGAAACAGCGCATGGTGACGCTCCACGAACTGCTCCGCCAACTGCTCGATGCGCCCCTCGAGCCGAAGCGCGCGTTCGATACTTGCCGGCAGGCCATGCAGGGCGGCGACGATCTCTGCTTCCTGATCAGCAGTCATCGGACCTCGACGACCGAGCAGGACGGCGAGCAGCAACAGATCCGTGAGCTGTGCCGTGAATGCCTTGGTGGAAGCCACGCCGATCTCGGGGCCGGCCTCGGTCATCAGTGCAAGGTCAGACTCCCGGACGATGCTGCTGGTGGGAACGTTGCACAGCGTGAGCGACGCCAGATAACCGCTGTCCTTTGCCAGACGCAATGCCGCCAAGGTATCGGCGGTCTCGCCGGACTGGGTGATGGTGACGAACAGCGAACCCGCCGCCACGGCCACGTCCCGATAGCGGTACTCGCTTGCGATCTCCACGTTGCAGGGCATGCGCGCGAGGGATTCGATCCAGTATCGCGCCACACAGGCCGCATAATAGCTGGAGCCACAGGCGACGATGGTCACGGCACGGGTAGCGTCGAAAATCTCCCGCGCACGGAAGCCGAATGACGGCTCGAGCACGCGTTCGCTGGACAGACGGCCTTCCAGCGTGGCGCGAACCACTTCGGGTTGTTGATGAATCTCCTTCGCCATGTAGTGCCGGTAGTTGCCGCGTCCCGTGTCCTCGGCGCCCATCCGCACCCGCTCCACAGGACGCTGCACGGTGCCACCGTCGACGGTGAAGATCCGGTAACCGTCGCGAGTGACTTCGGCGAGATCGCCTTCCTCGAGGAACACGAACCGGTCCGTGACCGGGCGCAATGCCAGGACATCGGAGGCGATGTAGTTCTCACCGATGCCGACGCCGAGCACCAGCGGGCTGCCACGCCGCGCCGCAACGAGACGATCGGGATGGTCGCGATGCACCACCCCGATCGCGTAGGCACCCCTCAGTTCCCCCAGTGCCAGACGCACCGCTTCGAGCAAATCACCGCAGGCACGATGATGATGATCGATCAGGTGCACCACCGTTTCGGTATCGGTCTCGGAGCTGAACTGATAACCAAGTTCAATGAGGCGCGCCCGCAGCTCGTCATGATTCTCGATGATGCCGTTATGAACCAGCGCAACCGTATCCCCCGACATCTGCGGGTGGGCGTTGGCTTCGCTGGGTACGCCGTGGGTCGCCCAGCGGGTATGGGCGATGCCTGTGGTGCCGGTGGCCGGCGATTCGATGAGCGCCTCACGCAGCTGGACGACCTTGCCCACGGTGCGACGCCGGTCGATGCCTTCCGCCTCCCGGACGATGGCGACTCCGGCAGAGTCATAGCCGCGATACTCCAGGCGATCGAGCCCTTCGAGCAGGATTCCCGAGACCTGACGACGCGCCACCGCGCCTACGATGCCACACATATTCCGGCGTACTCCTCAGTCGATCTGCTTGGGTTTGGCAGGGCGTTTCCAACCATCGATGTTGCGCTGCCGCGCCCGGCCGACGCCGAGGCTGTCCGCGGGGACACGGCTGGTGATGGTGGAGCCCGCGGCCACGTAGGCGCGGTCGGCCAGTTCCAGCGGGGCCACCAGGGTGGAGTTGGAACCGACGAACACTTCGTCGCCCATGCGGGTCGGGTGCTTGTCCACGCCGTCGTAGTTGCAGGTGATGGTGCCCGCACCCACGTTGCACCCGCTGCCAAGGGTCGCGTCCCCCAGATAGGCCAGATGGTTGGCCTTGCTGCCTGCACCGAGGCGGGTCTTCTTGGTCTCGACGAAGTTCCCGATGCGGGCGCCTGCGCCGATGTCCGTGCCTTCCCGCAGCCGCGCAAACGGTCCGATCCGGGCGTCGCAACCGATGTGCGCCCCATGTATATGGGTGAACGGCGCGATGACGGCGCCGTCGTCGATGGTCGCGTGCTCGATGACGCAATGGGCGCCGATGCGAACACCACGGCCCAGGGTCACGGCGCCCTCGAAGACACAGCCGACGTCGATGATCGTATCCTCACCGGCTTCGAGTTCACCGCGAACGTCGATGCGGTCCGGATCCATCACCGTGACGCCGGTTGCCAGCAGACGCTCCGCCAGGCGTTGCTGGTACAGGCGTTCGAGACGGACGAGCTGGGCGCGGTCGTTGATGCCAGCTACTTCCGCCACATCGTCGCAGGTCACGGCCGCCACCGGCAGCGACGCCTCCACGGCGAAACGCACGACGTCGGTCAGGTAGTACTCTCCCTGGGCGTTGTCCGCACTCAAATGACTGAGCCAATCCCCGAGACGCTGCGCAGGCAACAGATAGATACCGGCGTTGATTTCGTCGATGCGCCGCTCCGCGGGTGTCGCATCCCGCTCCTCGACGATGGCGGTGATGCAACCCTCCCCGTCCCGCAGGATGCGGCCGAGGCCCCTGGGATCAGGGAAACGGGCGGTCACCAGCCCCACGGCGTCTTCCGGCGTGGCCGCTCGCAGGCGCTTCAGGGTGTCGACGCCAAGCAGCGGCACGTCGCCGCACAGCACCAGCACCTGGCGGGCGGAAGCCGGCACCGCGGGGAGTGCCGCCGCCAGCGCATCGCCCGTACCACGCTGTTCTTCCTGGACCGCGAAGGTGACGCCTGAGTCGCTCAACGATGCGCGCACGGCGTCCGCATACGGTGCGGTAACGACGGTCACGGCGTCGGTCAGTTCGAGGGCCGTGTTCACGACGCGGCGGATCATGGGTACACCGGCCAGCGGATGCAGCACCTTGGGCAGACTGGATCGCATCCGGGTCCCCTTGCCGGCGGCAAGGATGACCACCGCGAGAGGCGGCGCAAACATCGCGATAAACTCCTTGGGCAGTACGAAAAAGGCAGCCCGTGGGCTGCCTTTGCTTTGTACCGTCCCCGGAGGACGGTGTCACCTTTCGCATGCTTGCAGTGACATCAGCCGGTACCGCGGCCCCTGCGCTTGCGCAGGATGCGCAGCTGAGCAGAGGCCTCCGCGAGCTGGGCCGCGACAGCAGAATACTCGAAGTCCGAGGTCTGTTCGGCCAGCGCCTTTTCCGCAGCTTCTTTGGCGGCAATGGCAGCGGCCTCGTCGATGTCGTCGGCACGCTCCGCTGTGTCCGCGAGGACGGTGACGATACCGGGCTGGACTTCGAGATAGCCGCCGGAGGCAAAGATCATCTCCTCGGTCCCGTTATCGAACAGCAGGCGCACCGGCCCCGGCATGATGCCGGTCAGCAGCGGCGCGTGCCCAGGCAAAATGCCCAGTTCCCCGAGGGTACCGGTGGCAACCACCATCGTCACCCGACCGGAGAAGAGCTCCTTCTCCGCGCTGACGACATCACAATGCATGGTCATGGCCATATCAGGCCTCCTCGCTCACGCGGTTGCTCAGAGCTTGCCCGCTTTCTCGCGGGCCTGCTCAATGGTGCCGACCATGTAGAAGGCCTGTTCCGGCAGGTCATCCGCTTCACCGTCGAGGATGGCCTTGAAGCTGCGCACCGTATCGGCCAGCGAAACATAGAGGCCCGGGTTGCCGGTGAAGGTTTCCGCGACGAAGAACGGCTGCGAGAAGAACTGCTGGATCTTCCGGGCCCGGAAGACGGTGAGCTTGTCCTCTTCCGACAGCTCGTCCATACCGAGAATCGCTATGATGTCGCGAAGCTCCTTGTACTTCTGCATCACCTGCTGGCAGCCGCGGGCCACTTCGTAATGCTCCTGGCCGACGATTTGCGGATCGAGCTGACGGCTGGTCGAGTCCAGCGGATCCACGGCGGGATAGATACCGAGCTCGGCGATGGATCGAGACAGCGTCACGGTAGCGTCAAGGTGAGCAAACGTGGTCGCCGGCGACGGGTCGGTGAGGTCGTCCGCAGGCACGTACACCGCCTGAATTGAGGTGATGGAACCGGTCTTGGTGGTGGTGATGCGCTCCTGGAGCACACCCATCTCCTCCGCCAGGGTGGGCTGGTAGCCCACCGCGGACGGCATCCGCCCGAGCAGAGCCGACACCTCGGTCCCTGCCAGCGTGTAGCGGTAGATGTTGTCGATGAACAGGAGCACGTCGCGGCCTTCGTCGCGGAACTTTTCAGCCATGGTCAGGCCGGTGAGCGCGACGCGCAGACGGTTACCCGGGGGCTCGTTCATCTGACCGAACACCAGCGCGATCTTGTCGAGAACGTTGGACTCCTGCATCTCGTGGTAGAAGTCGTTACCTTCCCGGGTCCGCTCACCGACGCCGGCGAACACGGACAGACCCGAGTGCTCGATGGCGATGTTCCGGATCAGCTCGAGCATGGTCACGGTTTTGCCCACGCCGGCACCGCCGAACAGGCCAACCTTGCCGCCCCGCTGGAAGGGGCAGACCAAGTCGATGACCTTGATGCCCGTCTCGAGAATCTCGGTACCACCGCTCTGATCTTCGTAGGTGGGTGCCTTGCGGTGGATCGGCGCCTTCTCGGCCGTCTCCACCGGACCCTTATCGTCGATGGGCTCGCCAAGCACGTCCATGATCCGGCCCAGCGTCTCGGGACCGACCGGAACGCTGATGGGCGCGCCGGTGTTTTCGACGTCGAGCCCGCGGGAGACACCCTCGGACGAACCCATGGCGATGGTCCGCACCACGCCGTCGCCGAGCTGCTGCTGCACTTCGAGCGTCAAGCCGGTGGAACCCACCTTGAGGGCGTCATAGATCCTGGGCACGCTGTCGCGCGGGAACTCCACGTCGATGACGGCGCCGATGACCTGCACGATGCGTCCGCTACTCATGTTCCTCGTTTCCTCTTTGCCTATGGGCACCGCCTGCGCGGCGACCCGTTCCGTCAGACCGCGGACGCGCCGCCCACGATCTCCGAAATCTCCTGGGTGATGGCCGCCTGGCGGGCATTGTTATAGAGAAGCTGCAATTCCTCGATGAGTTCGCCGGCATTGTCGGTGGCATTTTTCATGGCAATCATCTTCGCCGCCTGCTCGCAGGCCGAATTCTCCACCACCGACTGGTAAACCTGGCTCTCGATGTAACGGGTGATCAGCGGATCAATCAGGCTCTCCGAATTGGGCTCGTAGATATAGTCCCAGGAGTGCTTGTAATCCGCTTCCCCGGAAGCCGGCAGCGGCAGCAGCTGGCTGACGGTCGGCTCCTGAGTCATGGTGTTCGCGAACATGTTGTAGGCGATGTCGAGGCGCTCGATGCGGCCCTCGATGAACGCATCGAGCATGACCCGGATGCCGCCGATCAGGTTCTCGAGCTGCGGGTACTCACCGAGGCCGTCGAGCGTGGCCACCACGTTGCCGCCATGGGCACGGAAGAAGGCCTGAGCCTTGCGTCCGATCAACGCCAGGTCGACCTTCACGCCCATGGCCTGGTTGCGCTGCATGAGCTTGGCCATCTCCCGGAACAGGTTGACGTTGAGTCCACCGCACAAACCCTTGTCCGTTGACACCACGATGTAGCCGACGCGGGTGACCGGGCGCTCGAGCATGAACACGGAACGGTACTCAGGGTTGGCGCTGGCAAGATGTCCCACCACCTGGCGAATGCGGGTGGCGTAGGGACGTCCCTGGGCCATGCGCTCCTGGGTACGGCGCATCTTCGAAGCCGCCACCATTTCCATCGCCTTGGTGATCTTCTGCGTGTTGCGCACGCTTCCGATCTTGGTGCGAATTTCCTTGCCTACTGCCATGAGTGATCCCTGCTCGTTAACCGACGCACTTAATCGAGCTTCAGTACGTGCGCGTCGTCTTGAAGGTTTCGATGGCCTTCTTCAACCGGTCGACGATGTCGTCGTTGTAAGCACCGCTCTTATCGATCTCCGCCATGAACTCAGCGTGTTCCTCCGCCATGTACGACAGCAGCGCGCCCTCGAAGTCGAGCACCTTCTCCACGTCGACGTCTTCCAGGAAACCCTGGGTGGCCGAGAACAGGGAGACCCCCATCTGGGAGATACTCATCGGCGCGTACTGACGCTGCTTCATCAATTCCGTCACCCGCTTGCCGTGTTCGAGCTGGGCACGGGTTGCGGCGTCAAGGTCCGAAGCGAACTGCGAAAACGCGGCCAGCTCGCGGTACTGGGCAAGTGCCAGGCGAATACCGCCGGAGATCTTCTTCACGAACGCGGTCTGAGCCGAGCCCCCGACCCGCGATACCGAGATGCCTGGGCTCATGGCCGGCCGGATGCCGGAGTTGAACAGGTCCGGCTCGAGGTAAATCTGACCGTCGGTGATGGAAATCACGTTCGTCGGTACGAAGGCGGACACGTCACCCGCCTGGGTCTCGATGATCGGCAACGCAGTCAGCGAACCGGTCTTGCCCTTGACCTTGCCGTCGGTGAACTTCTCGACGTAGTCGACGTTCACCCGCGCGGCACGCTCGAGCAGCCGTGAGTGCAGATAGAAGACGTCACCGGGGTAGGCTTCGCGGCCCGGCGGGCGGCGCAGCAGCAGCGAAATCTGGCGGTATGCCCAGGCCTGCTTGGTCAGATCGTC
>REEU01000022.1 GCA_007694905.1 Gammaproteobacteria bacterium
CAGGAGTACGGCACCCATTCTCTGCGCCGGACCAAGGCGACGCTGATCTACCGGCGTACGAAAAACCTACGGGCCGTGCAACTCCTGCTTGGTCATCGCAAGTTGGACTACGTCCCGTGCCGGACTATGTCCCCTGATGGTGTTGCAGGTTGCAGTATCGTGGTGTCGGCGCGCTACTCACTGGACATAGCGACACTCCTTGTCAGGCACAACTGCCTGCAACAAGGAGAGAGTTATGGAACCGTCGTATGAGAGCGCGGTGGCGCTCGCCTGCCGGGCTGCTGGTCCACTGGCAGGACATCTTGGCCCATTCGTCGCATCGTTGATTGACCAGCAGTACGCGGCGAGCGTCGTCCACGTCAAGGTACGGCACGCAGTGTCGTTCGACCGTTGGCTTGCGAAGCACGGCGTGGCATTGGCGGATCTCGGCGAGATCCACATCGAGCAGTACCAACGCCGGCGGCGACGGCGACGCCGGAGCATCCGTGCCGAGACCCGGCGGCGCGAGGGCTACGAGGTCACCGCTTTGCTGGGATTCTTGCGCACTCGCGGTTTGTGCGAAGCGGCCCAGGCCAACTCAACCCCGGCCGAGGATCTTGCGGCCGGATTCGGACAACATCTTCAGGACCAGCAAGGCCTGGCCGCTGCAACGATCGCACGCTATACGACTGTCGCACGGCAGTTCCTTACGGAGCGCGGCAACGTGGATCTGCGCGCACTGCGCGCTTTCGAGATCATCGAGTTCGTGCAGCGCCAAGGTAGACGTATGCAGGCACCCGCGCTGAAGTGCGTAGTGACCGGGATGCGTTCATTCCTTCGCTACGCACAGTATTGCGGCCAGGTGTCCCCAGAACTCGTTGCAGCCGTGCCAGCCGTGGCCTCGTGGGCCACCACGCCGCGACTGCCCAAGGCCATCTCGCCCGAGCATGCGCAGCGCGCAATTGACAGTTGCGATCTCAGCACTGCGATCGGCCAGCGCGACCGCGCTGTACTGTTGCTCCTGGCCCGTTTGGGGCTGCGCGCTCATGAGATCATCGCGCTGACGCTCGAGGATTGCGACTGGGACACCGGGCACCTGCGAGTGCAGGGCAAGGGCGGGCGCGAGGGACTCTTGCCGATGCCTGCCGATGTCGGCGAGGCCATTGCTCGGTATCTGGAACATGGGCGACCCACCGCCACGGACCGGCGCCTATTCCTGCGCTCTATGGCGCCGATCCGCGGCCTGAAGGTAGGCTCCGACCCGATCGGATCCATCGTGCGCTACGCGCTCCGACGCGCCCAGGTCGATGCACCCCACAGTGGTTCCCACCAGTTTCGGCATGCCTTGGCGGTGCGCATGCTGCAAGCCGGTGCCTCGCTTCCCGAGATCGGCGAGGTCCTGCGCCATCGGAGCCCACAGACCACCTCCATTTACGCGAGGGTGGACATCAGTTCATTGCGGTCCCTGGCGTTGCCCTGGCCGGGAGGTGCGCGATGAACACGCTGCGTGAGGCCTTGCAGGACTACCTGGCGCTGCGCCGTGGGTTGGGCTTCAAGATGCAATCCGCCGGCCTTCTGTTGCCACGGTTCGTCGCCTTCATGGAGGAGCGTCAGGCGCATCACATCACCGTCCAGCTCGCGTTGGAGTGGGCGCAACAGGCCGAGAATGTTCAACCTGCGGAACGGGCTCGGCGTCTTGTCTTCGTACGTGGCTTCGCTCGTTACTGCAGTGCCATCGACGCTCTCCATGAGGTGCCTGCGCCGGATCTGTTGCCGTACCGTTCGACCCGCGCCCAGCCCTACCTGTACACCGAGGAGGAGGTACAGCGCCTGCTGGATGCGGCATTGAAGCTGCCGACGACCTGGCCGTCGACGCCATTGCGGCCATGGGTGTTCCATTGCCTTCTGGGGTTGCTCAGCGTCACGGGGCTGCGGATCTCCGAGGCGCTCGATCTACAACTGGGCGATGTCGATCTCGATCAAGACGTGTTGACGATTCGGGCGGCCAAGCTGGGTCGATCCCGTCTGGTGCCCATCCATCCGTCCACACACACGGTGCTCGCCGACTATCTTGAGCGGCGCGCACAGTTCCTGGGCCAGCGCGGTTCCGCCTACGTGTTCATTTCCAACCGTGGTACCCGGCTGGATATTGGCCGCGTTCATCGCGCGTTCTACACGCTGTCTCGGCAAACGGGTCTGCGTTCAGCCGGTGCGAGCAAGGGCCCCAGGCTGCATGACTTCCGCCATCGCTTTGCCGTCCAGGCGCTCACGCGCTGGTACGAGGCGGGCGAAGACCCGGCACGACAACTGCCGGTGCTGTCGACTTACCTTGGGCACGTATTCGTGTCCGGTACCTACTGGTATCTGAGTAGCTGGCCCGAGTTGATGGTACAGGCGATGGCGCGTCTGGAGCGGCGCTGGGGAGCGCCATCATGAAGGGCCAAGCGAGCTTTGCCCCGCTGCTGGAAGGCTTCTTCACGCATCGGCTGATGCAACAGCGTCAAGCCAGTGCCCACACGATCGCCTCCTACCGCGACACGTTCCGGCTGCTACTGCAGTTCGTGCAGAAACAACTTCACAAGTCGCCTTCAACACTGGCGATCGAGGACATCGATGCACCGTTGGTCGTCGATTTCCTGAATGAGATGGAGAAGACCCGCGGCGTAACCGCCAGAACACGCAACCTGCGCCTGACAGCAATCCGCTCGTTCTTCCGCTACGCTGCGTTCGAGGACCCCACCCATGCCGCGCAGATCCAGCGCGTGCTGGCCATTCCGGCCAAGCGTTTCACGCGCGCGCTGGTCCCGTTTTTGAATCGACAAGAGGTCGATGCGTTACTCGCTGCGCCGGATCAGCGCACATGGTCAGGGCGCCGCGATCACGCGTTTATTCTGCTGGCGGTGCAGACGGGATTGCGTTTGTCGGAGCTGATCGCTCTTCGGCAGGAGGATCTGAATCTGAGCAGCGGCGCGCATGTGCGCGTCATCGGCAAGGGGCGCAAGGAGCGGTGTACACCGCTGAGCAAGAACACCCGGGCTGTCCTGGCCGCCTGGGTGAGAGAACCCCTCAGGCACCCGGCTCAGCCGCTGTTTCCAAATGCGAGGGGCGGTCGATTGAGTGCGCACGGCGTGCACTACCTGTTGGCCAAACACGTTGCCGTCGCGACCGACGCCTGCCCATCGCTGAAGGACAAGCGTGTAAGTCCGCATGTCCTGCGGCACACGACGGCCATGGACCTCCTTCAAGAAGGTGTCGAGCAGTCCGTGATCGCGTTATGGCTCGGTCATGAGTCGATCGAGACCACGCAGATCTACCTGGATGCCAACCTTGAATTGAAACAGCGGATTTTGGACTTGACCACACCGCCCGATGGCAAGCCCGGGAGATACCGACCCGGCGACAGGCTCCTCGCGTTCCTCAAGAGCCTCTGACAATGCCGACTATGTCCGCCGCCGCATCCGCATAACCACTGAGGGCGACCCATGCGGCGGGACATAGTCCGGCACGGGACATAGTCGAGCTTGCGGTGTCCAAGCAGGAGTTGCACGGCCCGCAGGTTCTTCGTACGCC
>REEU01000174.1 GCA_007694905.1 Gammaproteobacteria bacterium
GGTGCCAGTTCTTCCTGCGGGGGGTGCAGATGCAGGCAGAGGAGAACCAACAGAAGGCCAACGAGATCCTGGCATTGTACGAGGGCAAGAAACGGGAAGTGGTCGAGCAGACCCGATCCCAATACGGAATTCTCGCGCTGGACTGGCTGTTCGAGCGCCCCATCTTCAAGAGCTCCGATTTCGTCGCCAGTGCCGGCATCCCAGCACCGACAGCCCGCCGCATCCTGGCGGTGCTGCGAGAAGCCCGGGTCCTGCGGCCCTTGGTCGAGGCGAGCGGCCGGCGCGCAGCCGTCCTGTGCTTTCCCGCATTACTGAACATCGCCGAGGGGAGGGAAGCGTTTTGATGTGCACCTCTGCTCACCAAGCGCATTTGTCGCTCATAGAATGGATTTTGTGATTGACAAACGCGCTAGCGGCGCATTGATGAGCGACAACACAGGGGCTCTGGGCCTCAAACGCATGATGCCATCGATCGAGTATGAAGCATGACCATTGAAGCTTTCATTCAGCAGGAAGTGCTTGCTCCACGACTCCGGCAGCACGCGGTGCTCGTCGTCTACGACCCCGATCGCCGTTACCGGGAGATGTGTCTTGGGCTGCAGGATGAACGCAGCCGGGTCATCGATGCGACGGAGAGCAGCATCGAAAGCCGCGAGCAGGCCATAGCAGGGCTGCAGGCCCTGGGCCGCAACGACCTCGATGGCTTGCTGGTATACGTGCCAGTCGCCGCTCCGCTGACGGAGGAGGATAGCCAGTCGGACCCGTTCTCGGTCTTTGGTGTGTGTGGCGATGTGTTTCCGCGCGGGGACAGCGACAGCTTCCAAAGCCTGTGCCTGAGGGCAAAGCCGGATCACACGACCGCAATCCGCAAGATCTTCAGCGCCGACCCGAACCCCAGTTTCGCCGTGATCGATGCGGTGGGCGGGGGGATCGGCTGGCCCAACCTTCGAACCTTGCTCCAGGTGGAATCGAGCCGCGACATCCTGGCGGCTTTACTCGCCCCAAGTGATGCGCAGACCGCGGCGCTGAAAGGTAGCGACGCCTGGGTGACCGAGGTTCGGGATCTGCTGATGACCAGCATCGGCTTGAAGCTGAAAACCCGTGGCAAGACCTGGTCCTCGGTTGCGGATGAGCTCTGGCGCTACGTGCTGTTCAGCGAGTTCGCGTTCGATTTGCCGCAAGATCTTCCGCCGGCCTTGGCCGACATCCCGCACGCCGAGGTATTGGCCCGACCGGTCGTCGAGGGACTCTGCGACGATCTGCGCAACGACCGACGTTCGCAGGGCCTTTACATCACCCGAGCCGAGGCTGTCGAAAGCGAACTGAACTTGGCCACGTATTTCGACGCGTCGGCGGACCTGGGGCAGCGCGATACCTTCCCCTTCGAGGAACGCAGCGTGCTGCGCAAGACTATCGCGGCCTTCGAGGCCGACGACCTCGATCAGGTGAAACAGATTCTGGCGCATCACCAGCGTTCCGTGTGGACCGGGCGCGGCGAGAACCAGGGTCAGTGGGACCTGGTAGCGGCGGCGGTGGAGCTGGCCCTGTCCTGCGACGATCTGGATCGGCAGCTGGGAGACCACACCCGTTCACTGGATGCGCTTGTGGCCTTCTACGTGTCTTCGGGACGCGAGGTGGATCGTCTGCACCGTGAGTTCGAGCAGGCCGTCAGCGATGCCGAGTGGCAGGACACCCAGGGGCTGCTGCAGCCGATCAAGAAGTCGGCGCGCAAGCGCTACGGCAAGTTGGTCGAGACGATGCAGTCGGTCTTCACCCGGTTGTTGCCTGACGCCGGCTGGCCATTGCCGGGATGTTTCGCCAACAGTGACGTGTTCGACCGCATCGTTGCGCCAAAGCTGCAGCAGAACGGGTACAAAGTGGCCTACTTCATGGTCGACGCACTGCGTTACGAGTTGGGCGTCGCGCTCGAACAACAGCTGGCTGAGGATGGTGTGATCGAACTGCAACCGGCTTGTGCGGTGTTGCCCTCGGTCACGCCGGTGGGTATGGCGAGCCTGCTGCCAGGCGCGGGGCAGCAGCTCTCGCTGCGCAAGGGCGAGTCCAGCATCGTGCCCATGCTCGGCGATCTGCCGGTGACCAGCGTAGCCCAACGGATGGAGACCATCCGCAAGCGTCTGGGACAGCGCTTTGCCGAGGGCCGGCTGGAGGACTTCGTTCGGGGCAAGGTCCAGTTCAGCCCGGACGTGGACTTGCTGGTCCTTCGTTCGGTCGAGATCGACAGCCACTTCGAGAACCATCCCGACACAGCGCCGGCCGAGATCGTGAATGCGTTGAAACGCATCCGGATGGCGGTGCATCGTCTGATCGATCAGGGTTTTCGGGAAGTCGTGATCGCGACCGACCACGGCTTCTTCATGAACACGCACGCCGGAGCGGGCGACGTCTGCCCGAAGCCCGAGGGGGCCTGGGTGACGGTCCATGAACGCTGCGCGCTGGGCGATGGGGCTGCGGATTCGCATCACTTCGTCTTGGATGCCGCAACGATGGGGATCCGGGGCGACTTCGCGAAATTCGCGGCGCCGCGGTCGCTCGCCGCGTATCGCTCTGGGTTGCTCTATTACCACGGCGGCGCATCCCTACAGGAGTTGGTCGTGCCGGTGATCTCCATGCAACTCAAAGCGGCGGATCAGCCTAGCGTGACCCAGGCCAAGATCAGCATCAGCTACAAGAACGGGGCAACACGGATCGCGACTCGCGTGCCGGTCATCGACATCTCGGTGGACGCAGTCGACATGTTCTCGACCGAGAACGACTTCGAGATCCTGCTCGAAGCCCAGGACAAGAAGGGCAATGTGGTCGGCGAGGCCAAGGCCGGCGGCCGGGTGAACCCCGCGACGGGTACGCTGACCCTGCGCGCCGGAGAGAAGGTGCAGGTTACCTTGAAGATGCAGCTTGAGTTCGAGGGCAAGTTCAAGGTGAAGGCGCTCAACCCCAAGACTCACGCGATCTACAGCCAGATCGACCTGGAAACCGACTACACGGTGTAAGCGATGGATGCATTGGATCAGAAACTGACGTCGATCTTCGACGGCAAGGTCGTTCGCAAGGACCTGCTGCACCGGATCAAGAAGGGCACCAACGTGCCCACCTTCGTCCTGGAATTCCTGCTCGCACGGTTCTGTGCCAGTAACGAGCCGGCCGAGATCCAGGCCGGCATGGAAGCGGTGCTCGAAACCCTGAACGACAACTACGTGCGCCCCAACGAGGCCAACGCGGCGCAGTCCCGGGTGGCCACCAAGGGCAAGCACCGCTTCATCGACAAGGTGCACGTGAACTACGTCGAGAAGGACCGCCGGCACTGGGCTGCGCTGGAGAACTTCGACTCCCGGCGCGTCGCGATCAGCGAGAAGTTCTACCGCGACCACGAGCGCCTGTTGCAGGGTGGGCTTTGGGCCGAGGTGACCATCGCCTACAACGAGATCGAGGACGACGATTACACCTTCTTCGTCGAGGACCTACGCCCCATCCAGCTCAGCCGTTTCGATTTCGGCGCCTACTGCGAAGGCCGGGCGCAGTTTACCCGTG
>REEU01000088.1 GCA_007694905.1 Gammaproteobacteria bacterium
CTCGAGCCGCTTCTGTAGGTTGTCACAGGCGCCGATGCACGGAAAGAACACCTGCGAGGCGCGCAACACCAGACCACTGTAGTCGGTATCCCACATCCACCAGGGCAGACTCGACCAGCGGGGTCTTTGACCTCGGTACGTCCTTGTCGCCAATGGTGCGCTGGAGTCAGACCACCGCAAGCGCAAGGTATCCGATTGAAAAAAGCGGCGACTCCGAGGTCTGAACAGCCTCGAATTCCGCCTTGGCGCTGCTATTTCGGGGCCAAAAACGCGCGTCTAAGCGGCGCCCTGGAACCGCGCTTCGCTTAGACGCGCCATTCCAGTGGCCAAATGGCTTTCTAAGGCGGAATTCGGCGCACTTTCTCGAAAGTTCCAGTTATCCATCAACTGGATAGCACTGACTAGCTTGGTCTGACCCCATCTGCTCCCTGTAGGCACATGCCCCGCCTGAATGCGAGACATCGCCGCCACCGCGAGACGCCTTCTTGCGGTCGCTGATATCTAACCGGACCTACCCCTTTGGGCAGGGAGTCGGCACATGCTCGACGACTTCAGCATGCGTGTGCCGGCGGGCCCGGTGGCCAGCAAGATCCTCGAGTCACTGCTGCGCGTCAGATTGCATGACTCATTTGGTATTGCACCTGGTGGTATAGATCGATGACACTGCGCGTGTTCAAGACTCGCACCTTCGCGCGCTGGACAAAGCGGATCGCCCTGACCGACGCCATGCTATTGACGAGCGTCGACGACATGCGTCGCGGGTTGCTGGATGCTGACCTGGGTGGGCACGTCGTTAAGAAGCGAATCGCGCTGCCCGGCCTGGGCAAACGCGGCGGGGCGAGAGCCCTCGTGGCCACGAAGCTCGCCGAGCGTTGGTTCTTCCTTTACGGCTTCAGCAAGAACGAGCAAGGCGACATCAATGGAAGGGCCCTGAGGGGCCTTCAGGAGCTCGCGAAAGAACTGTTGGGATTCGATGAGACCGAGCTCGACATCGCGCTGGCAGCCGGAGAGTTGGTTGAGGTGAAACATGCACAAGACGGGAAAGCAAAGCCGGATCCTCGCGGAAATCCTTGAGACTACCCGCGGACTGCATGGCGTCGGCCTGATCAGTAAGCGCCGCATGAGCGAGTTCGAGGCTCTGTGTCAGCTGGACATCGACGACATGCCGCCGGAAAAGATCAAGGCCCTGCGGGAGCACGCTCACGTCAGTCAGGCCGTCTTCGCCGCGGTTCTGAACACCAGCGTCTCAACCGTCCAGAAGTGGGAGGTTGGCGACAAGAAGCCGAGCGGTCCGTCTCTGAAACTGCTGAGTCTCATCGAGCGCAAAGGGTTGGAGGCGTTGCTGTGACCTGGGCTCACCGGGTCAGACGGCGCCAACGCGAATGATCTGGCTCCGGGCACTGGGCTGGCTCACCCTCAGCTTCTGACCTCTCGGGGGTCTCCGCGGGCAGACCACGGCAAGCCTTTGTTCCTACCGGAAGAGCACCCCTTAGCGGTGCCGTACCACGACCGTTCGTCGGCGGAGGTCGGATTTCGCCGCTGCGATTCACCGTCGGCATTGATACGCGGCACGACCCACGATGCTGTACGTCCAAACAGTTATCTGGAGATTCCGCCATGGATCAGGCGCCCACCGACACCTTCGAGAATCTGAGCACACGGATCGCCGATCTCTGCGAAGACATCCACGGCACCGAGTCCCGACTGCTCGATCTCATCCGCCGCCGCGACGTGCCTGCCGCGGTCTTCCTCGCGTTGCAGCACTATCCATTCGACTGTCACACCCAGGCCGATGGCTCGGTCTCGTTCAAGGGCCGCGTGCCGGCCGAGGTCGGCGCCCTGCTGCTGCAGTCGCTGGATCAGGCCATGGAGCGGCTGGATCACGACGCCGGCCCGGGGGACGAAGGGGACGAGATGCAGTGCCAGGACGATTCCGCGGAATCGTCCGGTTCGGGTTGCCGCGGCGCGAGCGACGCGTCAGCCACAGATCACACAACCGACCGCCCCACCCTGGCCGCCCGCCGGGCCGATGCCCTGGCGCTGCTGGCGGAGGGGTTTCTGGCGCTCGAACCGGGTGGCGACGATTCACTATCGAGGACCGGTCGCGATCGGGCGACGTGGCACGCTTCCGCGGAATCGTCGGACACGGATGGCTGAGGCGTTGCTGACCGCCACGCCACGCGCAGGCACACTGACCCGAGCGCTCTGGGGTCAGACCACCCCAACCGCAGGGTAACTGATTGAAAGCCTGACGATTCCGAGGCTGCTACCGCCCTGGATTCTGCCTTAGCACCGCGTTTTCGGGACCAAGACCGCACCGCTAAACCGCGCCCGGGGCTCCCGCTTTGCTTAAACGCCCGATTCGAGGGGCCAAATGAGCCTCCTAAGGCGACATTCGGCGCAGTCTCGCGAAAATTCCAGCTTCCAATCTACGAGATAGCGCTGGATAGCTTGGTCTGACCTCAAGGCCTCCAAAGCGCCACAGCCCGTTGACGCCACGAGATGCCCCATCGACACTTCAAGCGTGAGATTCTCACCGTGCATTGAGATCGGAGGGGCAAATGGACTGGCAGGCCCGAATTTCAGTCGACCCGGCGATACGGAGCGGGAAGCCATGTGTCCAGGGAACTCGGATTACGGTGTATGACATCCTCGAGTACCTGGCGGGCGGGATGAACGAGGCCCAAATACTCGAAGACTTCCCGGACTTGGCGAAAGAAGACATTCGAGCCTGTCTCGCTTTCGCCGCTGCGCGTGAGCGGCGCCTTTCGAGCCCGGCCGCTTGAAGCTGCTGCTCGACGAGAACATCAGCCCGAAACTGGTTCGACTGCTCGAAGATATCTACCCGTCGGCCGAACACGTCCGGGATCTAGGGTTGTCCGGAGAGTCTGATCAGATCATCTGGAAGTACGCCCAGGAGCACGGCCATCTCCTCGTCTCGAAGGACGACGACTTCCGCCAGCGCAGCTTTCTCCACGGCGCACCACCAAAAGTTGTCTGGCTTCAGGTCGGCAACGCGGGAACGGGGGCTATTGCTACGCTGCTCCGTACGAGTTCGAAGAGGCTCCGCGATTTCGAGTCGGAAGCGGAGTCAGCATTGCTTATCCTTTCGTCTTCGCCACCTTGAGCAACCGCGGCCCATTGAGCGTGCGCTAGGGTGAGACGCCAGCGAAACTGAGCGATGATCTTGCTCCAGGCACTCTCAACAGCCTGCTCAAGCAGGCGGGGCTGAAGCCGTGAAATATCTGATCGTCATCGAGAAAACCACCACGGGTTACTCGGCCTACTCGCCAGACCTACCCGGCTGCGTGAGCACTGGGGCATCGGAGGAGGCGGTCGTTGCGAACATGCAGGAGGCCATCGCGTTTCATCTTGAAGGCCTCGCCGAGGACGGGCAGCCGATCCCGCCGCCGTCTTCGCGCTCCGCCTACGTCGAGGTGGCTGCGTAGAACCGTAACCGAGGAGTTCTGCACTGGCGACGGCGTGGCCCGTTGCGGGGTCAGATCACCGCCACACCCAAATCGCCGCCAGGCAACCGGCTCGAGCGCCTGAAGGGCGATCTGAAAGGACTTCACTCGATCCGGAGCAATGGCTGCTTGTGAGCACCGCCGTGGAGTGCAGCCTCCAGACCGCTAAAGATTGAAGTCTCCTATCCGGTCTGGATCAAGCAATCCGGCACGCTCAAGAGCGTCGAGTAGATCCCTTCTCTCGCGTGCCAGCACCGCGAGGCGCCGCTTCTTAAAGGGCCTGACCTGAGCGACCTCGATGACAAGCGCGGCCCGCTCCGCAATGCGCCGTTGGTCCGACGCAGCCAGTACCCGAAGCCGTTCTAAGTTCTTCTCGGATATCCGCGACTGCTCCAGAAATCCGCCAATCTCCTCTTCCTGCTTGATGACATCGCGCGTTGCTTTCGGTAATTGCATGCATTCCTTGCAGACATGCACTCGATGCCCCTTACCGGAGAATCGCTCACTCGCCCGGATCCTCTGACAAATTCTACAGAAGTGCCCCACGTTCACTCCATCGGTTCACGACATCGGACTGGCACTCAATCCGCTCTTCCAGCAGATTCTCGGGCGGCTTTGTACCCCCTTCGTCCTCCAACCGTCCTGGGACCATCAGGCCGGACGCGCCGATGCGGACGACTTGCAGCAGCGCTTCGAAGCGAGCAAGCGCACCGCGGTTCGGGTTGGATCGCGATGAACTGCATCAACACCCCAGACGCTCCAACAAGGTTCCCGCAGCCTCGAGCTCTGCGCGTTCGGCACGTTCGCGTTCGAACAGCGCTTCGGTCTTCTCGAGCATGAGCGTGTAGGGTCGCCCTTGACGCTTCGTGACGTGGCGTACCGGAAGTGCGTAGTGATCCAGTGTTTGATGGATGTGCTGCCGCCCGTCCTTGGCCAGTGGCCAGGACAGCTTGCGCTCACTTGCCGCTCTCAGAAAGTTGCCCAGCTTTGCGCATACGCCACAGTCGCAGCGCAGCGCCGCCTCGATGGACCAGTTGCCGGGAGCTCGCGGCGCTGAGGCCAACCGTGCTCGAATCTCGGCCAGTTGGTGTGCGCGGACCGGCTCCAGCCAGGGCAGCAGGGCGGGAACGGTGTCACCTGCAAGGCGCAGGATGTTGGCGACGTGACGGGGATCACCGGTTCGTGCCGGATCCTGCAAGGCTGTGAGGATCCTGGATGTGAGGCGGTGGTCATCGAGCAGAACACTCGAACCGAGCAGACTGAGCCAGGTGGCTTCGTGACCTTCGAGGGTCGCGAGCAGACGCAATGGCGGTGTACGCCGGACGGTGCGCTCCATGTGGGTCTCGAAACGCCGCCACTGAACGTCACACAACCTTTTGGCGAGTTCCTTGCCGCTGGGCGATGACTGCTCGACGAATGCCGCAGACAGGGCCGGCAACTCGCGCAGCCAATCGAAACCGGAAAAGTCCTCGAGCCCCTGCTGCTGCTGTGCAAGCCACTGCTCGCCCAGGGTAGCACCATGAGCGCCGATGACCGAAAGCCACGGCGCGACGGCCGCCGGTGTGAGGTCTTCCATACTGAAGGGCGCGATCAGGGCTGTGGCCCGTTCCGCTTCAGCCACCTGCGCCGCCACTTCGAAAGCACGCGGCAACAATGCCGGCAGATCGCCACCCAGGCGATGGCGCTGCCAGAACGACAGCAGTTGCTCCAGATTCGCGCGTGCCGCTTCGGCGTCACCGCGTCGATAGGAGCGCGCCAGCTCCGCCAGCGCCCAATCCGGATCCTGCCGGGCGCGCAGCAGAAAGTTGAGTTTGCGCGGCCAGACCACTACCGCGGCGCGGTGATACCAGCGGTCGACCGTGTTGCCCCAATTGCCCTGATAGGGTTCGTACTCGGATTCGAAGGGCTCGCAGTCGCGGCTCGCGCGGGTCCAGCACAGCTCTTCAGACGCCACGGGACTGCTGCCTCGGGGCGGCTTGGCGCCGCCGGAGCCGACCCAATGGCGCAGCAGCACTTCGTTGTCGATGAGCTCAGTCAGGCTCAGACCGGCAGTATCGGCGGCCACGCTGCCTGGGGCCTCGTCATCCCAGTGGTCGTCCCAACCGCGCCGCCGCCAGCGGCGACGATCGATCTCGTCCACACAGTCCCAGGTTTCGTGGACATCGGCCAGGGCGAGAAACACCTCGCATTCGAGCTCCTCGGCCACCTGACGCAGGGCCGCGGCCCGCAGCGCGTCGTCCTGCTTCAGAGCTTCCCAACGCAGGCTGCGTTGGGTGTATTGGTGGTCGAGGAGGTACACCAATCGCTCCGGCGGCGGGTCCGGTTCCTTGCGCCAGGACTTCTCCACCGGCGTCTCGAAGAACTGCCTGACCGCATGGGTCAGCGCCGCGACAGGTCTGGGTGCCACCAGTGCCGCCGGCTCACCCTCCAGCAGCAGATGGTAGGTCAGCGAAACCCGATAGCCTTCCGTCACCGGCTTGACCCGGTGGTAGCAGTCCGCGAAGAAGGCCGTGAGACTGAGGTGCTTGGCGGAACCCCGCGAGACCAGCTTCTCGCCGTCGTGCTCGATCTCCAGCGCTCCGCCCCCGAAGCGCGAGGGCAGCGTCACGACGAGGCTGGCGATCATCGCGTCGGACTTCTCCGAGTCCTGATGGGGCGCGAAGAACTGGCCCGGACCATAGATCAGCAGGTTGTGCAGTTCGGCCTTCAGGCGCGTGCCGTCCGGCAGTCCGAGCGCGATACGGATCTGCTCCAGCTCGGGTGCCAGCTTCGCCTTCCAGGCGCGCTGGTCGATCCGGATGCGCGACTTCGGCACTTCCCAGGCATCGCGCACACTGAGGTCGAGGACGGTCGCCTCGCGCAGCCCATAGCGTGCCGGCCGCGCCACCTTGCGCAGCGCCTCGGCGCTGGCGGCTGTCAGCGGCAGCGTCAGGGCACCGACGTCCTTGACGCTGAGTTCGAGTGCCCCGGAAGGCAGCTTCCGAGTGAGGGCAAAGGTACCCGCACCTCGGATTCGGCTGAGTTCCTGGTTGACGCCTACCATACCGCCCACGCTCCGACCCGGAGGATGGCGCAGAAGGCTGCCCGGCGGACTGCCTGGGCGCAAGCCCCCCAAGGAAGCCTGGACGTCCACGTTTCAGCTCTCTGACCGAAACGCGTGGCTGTCCAGTGTTGCTTAGGGCATCTGGCGCATAGGTATATACCGGTATATCCTTGGGCAATGTCATTCCTGGCGCGAGTTGGAGGGGCCCTCGACGCAGCAGGCGTCTGCTATGCGGTCGTCGGCGGCTACGCCGTTGCATTGCACGGCGCCGTTCGCGGCACCGTCGACATCGATATCGTGGTGCGCTGGAACCTGCGCAACCTCGAGAGCGCCGAGGGTGCGCTCGAAAGCCTCGGCCTCGTTTCCAGCCTGCCAGTGACGGCGGAAAGCGTTTATCAATTCCGTGACGAGTACATCAGCAACCGCAACCTGATCGCCTGGAACTTTCATAACCCGCGAGATCTCACCGAGCAGGTGGACATCGTCATCAGCGAGGATCTGAAGGGAAAGCGCACGATCAGCATGCAGACCCGGACAGGCGCCATCCGAGTACTGAGCCGCAAGGACCTGATCGCGATGAAACAGAGGAGCGGTCGGCCACAGGATCTGGCCGACGTCGATGCGTTGGAGCGGCTGCAATGAGGCCCGTGCAGACCTTCAGCGACGATTACCTGGATCAATGCCGCCGGATGACTTCCGATCAGGTGATCCGCTTTCTCGAGGACTTCCGCACGCTGCAGTCCAGCCGACCGTCGCGCTCGAAGCTCATCAGCCTCAAGGTACCCGAGAACTTGCTGATGGCGTTCAAGGCGCGTGCAGAATTGGCCGGCGTGCCCTACCAGACGCTGATCAAGCAGCTGATGCGGGACTGGCTGACGGACGGCAGCGACGCAGAGTGAGCCGCATGCGGGCCCGACCGGCTCCGCGGCTCTGGGACCAGAAGTCCGGAGAGCAGACATGCCGCGCACGCCAAAAATCGTCTGGCAGCTCCAGCGACACTTTCGCCGCAACGCCTTCGGCTGGCGCAACGGTCCGCCGCGGACGCGCCTGAAAGAAGCGGTCAGCGAGCTGAAACGGGCGGCGAAACGCGACCCCGTCCTGGCGGCGGAAGGTGCGGTCCGCCTGATCGAGCGACTGCCGCCGGCGCTGGAACAGACCGATGATTCCAGCGGCGCACTCGGCAACGCCATCCGCAATCTGCTGGCGTTCGCCGTGGACCTGATCAACGCGGCCGGGGCCGATGCCCGGACCCGGGAAGACTGGCTGGAGCGTCTCTGGGTCGCCTACGAGAACGACGAGCGCCCTTGGATCGAGGGCCTCGGCGAGCTGTGGGGCGCCCTGTGCGGCGACACGATGACCGCCGCCCGCTGGTCCGAGCGGCTGACCCCGCGACCGCGCCGACCACGTGGTGAACGGGAGCCCTACGAACCCTACGACCGCTGCACCGTGCCGTGGCTCAGCGCCGCCCTCCAGGCCGGGCGCTACGACGCCATCGTCGCTGCCCTGAAACACGACGACTTCTGGCTCCACGTCCGCTGGGCGGTCGCCGCGCTGCGGGCCAAGGGCGAGACCGAAGCGGCCCTGCGTCGGGCCGAAACCGCGGCGGAGAGCGGTTTGTTCGTCGGCGATCCGGCACAGGTCTGTGAGGAACTCCTGCGCGAGCTCGGCCGCCACCAGGAAGCCTTCGAACGCTACGCCCTGGCGGCCCATGAATCGTCCTCGCGGGTGAAATGGCTGAAGTCCCTGCTGGCGGCTTATCCGGAGCGGGACCCCGGCGCCATGCTCGCGGCGCTGGTGGCGACCACACCTGGCCAGGAGGGTCGGTGGTTCGCCGCAGCCCGGCAGGCGGGCTTGCTCGACGCCGCAGTCGCGCTGGCGGAGCGTTCGGCCACCGAACCCGCGACCTTGATCACGGCGGTAAAGCAGCATGCCGAATCGGAGCCGCCATTTACCCTGCGCTGCGGCCTGCTGGCGCTGCGCGGCCTGCTTCGGGGGGATGCCTTCGACCCGGAGAAGATCGACCTCGATCTGCTCGTTCGCCACCTTACCCAGGCGGCGGATGCGCTCGGCGTTCGCGACGATCTGCCAGGCCAGATCGATGCATTGCTTCAGGCTCACGCCCGCCCTGGAGATGGCTGGTGGGCGCCGCGGATTCGGCGCGCCTTGACCTGATCACCGTGCGGCGGGCCATGGGCGAACCAGCGGTCCAGGGCGCTCTGAGGTCGGACCACCGCAACCGCAGGGTAACCGATCGAAAACATGGCGCTTCGCTTCTCAACGCCGCCCTGGAACCGCGGATCGCGGCGCTGATCTTGCATAACGCGCTGTCAACCAGGCCTGCCCCAGGCCGTGGACACGAGACCGAGGGGCTGGAACCGAGACAGCGCTCGGTCTGGCAACAGCACATGCGGGAGTTCGCATGCAACGCAGGTGGGTGACGGTTCTGGCAGCGGCATTGCTCGCCTCAGGAGCCAGCGCAGCAACAAGTGAAGGCACAACTCGCGCCCGAGACCTGGGGATCGTGCTGGCCGGGCAACCGGGGCCACTGAACGCGATCACGGATGTCAGCGGCGTGCAGGTCGGTCATGTTTCGCTGCTTGAGGGCGAGGCGCGCACCGGCGTAACCGCGATCCTGCCGCTTGGGCCGGATGAGCTCGCTGGCGTACCGGCTGGCTTGGCGGTCTTCAACGGAACAGGCGAGCTGACCGGCGCGCATCTGATCCGCGAGTTCGGAACGCTGTTCGGCCCCATCCTTTTGACCGGCACCCTGGGCGTGGGGGTCGCGCGCGACGGCGCCCTACTTTGGAGCCGTGATCGGATCAGCGACCCGATACAGCGCGCCAGTCGCATGCTGCCAGTAGTGGCCGAGACGGATGACAGTGGGCTCAGTGATGCCTGGAGTCTGCCGCTCACTCGCGCGGATGTGCTGCAGGCGCTGGACGGTGCTCGACCGGGTCCGCTGCAGGAAGGCTCCGTGGGCGGTGGCACGGGCATGGTGTGTTATCAGTTCAAGTGCGGCATTGGCACCGCGTCCCGCGAGGTCACGACGGGCATCGGGGAAACGGCCATGGTAGGCGTGCTGGTCCAAGCCAATTTCGGTCGCCGCGACCAGCTCAAAGTGGCCAGTGTACCCGTAGGTCGGTCCCTGACCGACGACATGCCTCGGCATGCGCAACCGGCATCAGGACTGGCCGATGGGGATGGCTCGCTGGTCGTGATCATCGCCACCAATGCACCGTTGCTGCCAACGCAGCTCGAGCGGCTCGCCCGTCGCGCCACCATCGGCATGGCGCGTACCGGAACCTTCGGTACGGCCACGTCCGGCGACATCTTTCTGGCGTTCTCCACTGCGACCCGGGTGCCCTTTGCAACGGGCGAGCTCAGTCAGCATGCGGCGCTCCCGAATGAAATGCTCGATCCCTTGCTTGCAGCAGCGGCACAAGCCACCGAGGAAGCCATTCTCAACGCGCTGGTGGCTGGTGAGGACATGGATGGCCGTGGGGGTTCGAAAGTCTTCGGCCTGCCGCATGAGCGTTTGCAGCATCTGCTTCGACAATCTGAGGAGTAACTCGACCATGTCGATCATGTCAGAACGGCCTGGCAGCGTTGCGGTCGTCAACCTGCTGCTCTGCCTCATGCTGCTGGCGTTGATACTGCCGAAGTTGTCCGCCACCGATGCAGCGTCCTCGAGCGAGCTGGAGGCACGGATCGATGCCTATGTTCAGGACATCATTGCCGCCGGGGCTTACCCTGCCGTCGCCGTGTCTGTGCGCCAGGGTGACACGCTTGTCTACCATGCTGCGCAAGGCTTCGCGGACCTGGAGCATCAGGTTCCGGCCAGCGCTGACACGGTGTTCCGCATAGGCTCGCTGACCAAATCCTTCACTTCGCTGCTGCTGGCCCGGCTGGCTGTGGAGGGGAAGCTGGATCTGGAATTGCCGGTCGCCACCTATCTGCCGGCCTACGCCGGGCCCGCGGGCGAGGTGCCCGTCCGCAAGCTGATGAACCACACGGCGGGGCTGCTCAACTACACGGATCTGCCTGAATTTCCGCACGCCTACTGGGGCAAGCTGACACGCGAACAGATGGTCGCAATGTTTGCAGACGCCGACCTCGTCTACGCGCCGGGTAGCGAATTCCTTTACTCCAACTCGGGGACCTATCTGCTCGGGCTGATTGCCGAGGCAGTGACCGGCGACGACTACGCAACTGCACTGCAGCAATGGGTGCTGGACCCGCTGCAACTCGCCGACACCAGCATCGGAGACCGCGAAGCCCTGATTCCGCGGCGGGCTCGAGGCTACGCTGCAACGGAGTCCGGCTTCGTCAACGCGCCCTGGCTGTACCCACTCATCCCTTTCTCTGCGGGCGCGCTGACTTCGACCTTGTCGGACATGCAGCGCTACATCCAGCAGGTGCATGAAGCAGCGGTGTTCGGCGAGGACGTCAGCGAACTGATCGCCCATCGTTCGGCATTGCCGGAAGGTCCGCTGCTGAACTACACCCAGGGCGCGCTCATCGACCGGGACAGGCTGGGACGCCGCCAGCTTGGCCATCCTGGTGCCATCGATGGGTTTTCTTCCTACCTGACCTGGTACCCGGATGACGCGCTCAGCATCGTCGTATTCACCAACGCTGGCGCCAGCCTGCCGGACCCGATTGCGATCGAGCAACGTATCGCCCGCATGGTGTTGGGGGTGCCGCGACTGCAGCCATCGAATGCGTCTCTGACGGCTGACGAACTGAATGCGCTGACCGGAGATTACCTGCCAGGTCGGGTGCAGATGGGATTGCCGTCGCTGGGAATCGTCGCTCATGAGCAGGGTGAACTGGCCGTCCGCTTGGGCGGCATGCATGCGCCCGGGGAGTCGGTGCCGCTGCAGCACGTGGCCGGCCGTCACTTCATGGCCGCCCACGACGAGTCCATGGAGTTCCGCTTCGAACCCGAATCGGGTCCGGTAACCAGCCTGGAACTGGACTGGTATGGCGCGTTACTGCCCTATAGCCCCACACCCAACCCGTGATTCGGGCCGCTGGCCAGAGCAACCGAACGGTCACTGAATCTGCGCCCTGCTCCGCGCGCTCGAGCGTCCCCGGTGGGATTGCACCGGGTGGTGTGGATCGATGATCCGACGCGTCTTCAAGACCCGGACCGTCCTCGGCTGGCGGATGCCGACCTGGGTGGCCAGGTGATCAAGAAGCGCATGACGCTGGCTGCCGGTAAGCTGGTTGAGATGGACCATTAACAAGACTGGAAAGCAAAGCGCGAGGCTCGCGGAAATCGTTAAGACCGGGCGCGGCCCGCATGGCGCCGGGCTGGTCTGATCGAGCGCGTGAGCACGGGGTGTCGGAGGAGGCGGTCGTTGCGAACATGCAGAAAGCCATCGCGTTTGATCTGGAAGGTCTCACGGAGGATGGGCAGACGATCCCATCGCCCTCTGCCCGATGCACCTGTTGAATCGTGATACGAAGCGTCATCTACGACACCCTGATCGTCGGACTCACCGCCAGCTGGTACGCGGAGGTGCTGCGACGCGTCCCTTCAGACGCGGCCCTGCTCGACGTCGGAATCGGCACGGCGGGCGCGCTGCTGGCGAATGCCGAACGGGTGCAGGAGAAGCGGCTTCGCGTCACCGGCCTCGACATTGACGGCGACTACATCGCGCGCGCTCGCGACAAGCTGCTGCGCGCCGGCCTGCAGGGTCGCGTCCAGGTCCGGCACGAATCCGTCTACGATCACCACGGTGGCCCTTACGACGCCGCGTACTTCTCCGCCAGCTTCATGCTGCTGCCGGAACCGGAGCGCGCCTTGCGCCACTGCTGTTCACTGCTGCGTCCGGACGGGCGCATCTACTTCACCCAGACGATTCAGCTGCAGCGCTCGCGCTGGATGGAGACGATCAAGCCGTTACTGAAACGGGTCACGAGCATCGACTTCGGCCGGGTGACCTACGAGGAGGATTTCCGAACACAGATTCGCGCCGCCAACCTCGAGCTCGAGGCGTTCACCAACCTGGCGCGCCACGGTAGCCGCGCCTCGGTGCTCGCGGTGGCCAAGTGCCCTTCTGGTGCTCCGGACTGTTCTGGGGCCAGATCACCGTAACCCATTGAAAGCAGGCAATACCAAGGTCGCGCGCGGCAGGCGGACCTGAGCGACAGATCACTGCGTCGAGGAGCGAGCCGGCGAATGCTGGAGGCCAGTCCGCGCTGATGCCGCCAGCGCCATTCAAGCAGACAGGAAGTCGGCCATGGCACGGCCCAACGCCGCCTGCGTGACGCTCGACATGTGGTTGCCCGGAACCTTGACCAGCGTCCCCTGCGGCAGCCTCGCCAGCAGTTCCTCCGGCGAACCGTTGTCGCGGTCCTGCTCGCCGCAGACCACGAGGGTCGGCATGGTGATGCGCTGCAGCGCATCAGGTTGGGTATCCGTGATGCTCTTCAACACATGGGCCGCCGCCACGCGATCCACCTTCATCGTCTTCATGAACTGGATCGCCATCCAGATGTCCTCTCCCCTCTGCGCCGTCTCGTAGCGGGCAATGGCCCGCTCGAAGAACGCACTGCGCTGCCCCCAGCCGGCGAGGCCCGACAAACCCATGCCGCCCAGCACCAGCCGCCGCACAGCCAGACCCTGGATCACAGCCCGGACACAGGTCCGGGCACCGAGCGAGAACCCGCCGAGATCGAAGTCGGACAGCTTCAAATGTTCGATCAGGTCGCAGAGATCGTCGACCAGCACATCAGGCGGATAGTGCTCGTCGTCGTGGGGCTTGCCGCTGTCACCGTGCGCCCTGAGATCCGGCATGACGACACGGAATCCGGCTTCCGCGAGCGTGTCCGCATGGCCATAGCGAATCCAGTTGACCGTCGCGCTGGAAAACAGGCCGTGCAAAAGCACGACGGGCCGCCCATCACCTCGCTCGTGCCAGACAAGCTCAACGCCATCGCGTGCAGTGAAGCGATTCTGCCTTCTATCGTTCATCGAAACTCCAACCCATACCAGCCGGGGCCCACCCGAAGCATGGTCAGAACAGGCCCGGTCACTGAATCGAGAGCTTCCCGGGGGCCTTGGCCTCTTTTTGCTCGAGAATCGCCTGCAGTTCGTCGCTGCCCAGCGTCTCCTTCTCGAGCAGCTCGGCGGCCAGGACGTCCAGTGCCTTGCGGTGACGTTCGAGCAGTTCGCGGGTCTTCGCCTCGAGCTCCCGCAGCAGCTTCCTGACCTCGTCGTCGATCATGGCAGCGGTGGCCTCGCTGTGTTCACGGGCGCGGCTGATCTCGCGGCCGAGAAAGACGTGCTCGTCGGCCTGGGGGAACGATGCCGGGCCGATGCGCGCACTCATGCCCCAGTGGGCCACCATACGCCGGGCGAGCTGCGTGGCCTGGCGGAGGTCATGCTCGGCACCACTGCTCACCTCGCCAAAGACAATGGATTCTGCCAGGCGCCCGCCGAACATGACCGCGATGCGGTCGCGCAGGTAGGCCTCGCTGAAGTTGTGACGTTCCTCGTCCGGCATCTGCGCGGTGATGCCGAGGGCCTGGCCTCGGGGAACGATCGTCACCTTCTCCAGCGGGTCTGCTTGGGGCAGCAGCCAGGCGAGGATGGCGTGTCCGGACTCGTGGTAGGCGACCATCTGCCGGTCGCGCTCGGAGAGCGTCGACTCACGGACGGCGCCGAGCAGCAGGCGGTCGCGGGCATCGACGAAGCACGACCAGTCGATGCGGTCGAGGTTCCTGCGGCCGGCCTGTAGCGCGGCTTCATTGGCCAGGTTGGCCAGGTCGGCGCCGGAAAAACCGATGGTGATCCGGGCGAGATGGTCCAGGTCGACGTCATCGGTCAGCGGCATTTTGCGGGTATGGACTGCGAGAATGGCGCGGCGCGCTTCGCGATGGGGGTTCTCCAGCGTGACCTTGCGGTCGAAGCGGCCCGGGCGCAACAACGCGGGGTCGAGGACGTCGGGCCGGTTGGTGGCGGCGAGGACGATCACTGCTTCGTGGCCCTCGAAACCGTCCATTTCGGCGAGGATCTGGTTCAGGGTCTGCTCGCGCTCGTCGTGGCCACCGCCGAGGCCGGCGCCACGGGTGCGGCCCACGGAGTCGATCTCGTCGATGAAGATCACCGACGGTGCAGCTTCCTTGCCCTGGCGGAACAGATCGCGCACGCGGGAGGCGCCCACGCCGACGAACATCTCGATGAACTCGGAGCCGCTGATGCTGAAGAACGGTACGCCGGCGGAACCGGCGATGGCCTTGGCCATCAGCGTCTTGCCCGTACCCGGCGGGCCCATCATGAGGATGCCGCGGGGGATCTTGGCGCCGAGATTCTCGAAGCGGTCCGGATCCCGGAGAAACTCCACCACTTCGACGATCTCACGCTTGGCGTTCTCAACGCCCGCGACGTCGTCCAGGGTGACGGTGACGTTATCGCGCCGGAAGCGGCGTGCCTGGGACCGGCCGAATGAGTACGGCCCGCCGCCTGCCATCATCCGCGACTGCATCCGGTTCCAGAACCAGAACAGCAGCCCCAGGATCAGTATCCATGGCAGCGCGCCCACCAGCATGACGTGCCACCACGGCGGTTCGGCGGAGCGGGCCGAGACGTCCACCTCGTGGCGTTCGAGGAGCTCGAGCAGGCGCGAGTCCTCCAGGTCGGGGCGGATGCTGCGGAACCGGCCGGGTTCCGGCGCTCCGAGGGCCTCGCGACCGCGCGGCGTGAACTGGCCCTCGATCACCTCGCCGCGCAGGATCACGTCCTCGACCCAGCCGCGGCTGACCGCCTCGCGGAATTCCGAGTAGCCGATCTCGACGCGTGCCGTCCTTTCCGTGGCGTCCAGGTAGTGGAACAACAGCAGAATCACCAAGGCCAGCCAGACGAAGGGCAGCCAAGGCCACACCGGCGTCTGGGCGGACTGCCCGTCGCCGGACTCGGGCGGACGCTGCGGGTCGTGATCTCGATGGTGACCCGTCTGGCGATCGGGGGGCTCAGGCATAACGGTCCCGCTGCAGCACTGCGTCTGTTAAAGATGGTATCCACCGCCGCGGTTTGCAACGTCTTCGATACCGCCCTGGGGTCAGACCACCGCAAGCGCACGATAAATAATTGAAAATATGGCGATTTCAATGCCTTGACCGCGTCGAAGTCCGCCACGAATCCGTCTACGAGCACCACGGTGGTCCTTACGACGCCGTGTACTTCTCCGCGAGCTTCATGCTGCTGCTGGAACCCCAACGCGCCCTGCGCCACGGCAGCCGCGCCTCGGTTCTGGCAGTGTCCAAGGGCCCCTCCGAAGTCAGACCCCAGGCTGGCCGAGGTCAATGGTTGCCGATAGGCTATGGCCTCGGGACAGCGTGATCGAGGAGGGGGATCATGGTTCGCTTCATTGGCGTCGCCATTAAGGTTCTCGTTTGGATCGTGCCTTCGCTGTGTCTCGCGCACGGGATGGTGTCACCCCACCCCGTGACCAGCCGAACCATCGTGTTTCCCGACACGAGCACCCACAAAACGCTGGTTGCCGATCTGCATACCCATTCGGTCTTCTCGGATGGTCACGTCTGGCCAACCGTCCGGGTGGCCGAGGCGGAGCGGGATGGCCTCGACGCGTTCGCGGTCACCGAGCATCTCGAGTATCAGCCCCATATCACGGACATCCCGCACCCCGATCGTAACCGCGCCTGGCTCGAGGCAAAGCGCGCTGCTGCGAATCTCGATCTGATGGTGATTCCCGGTGTCGAGATCACACGCCTTGGCGATCCCGGCCATATCAACGCCGTATTCATCACGGATGCGAACGAACTGGTGGCGCGACAGCAGGAACTGCGCCGCCAGGAAGAACACATGTTCGACACGCGTGAAGATGCGGAAAACTTCGCCATCACCGAATCGAACGGCGCGTTTCGCGGCGCACACCAGGTGGAGCACCAGGGCAGGCAGGTGTGGATGCCTTTCGAGGACCAGGCCACCTATTTCACGCTGGTCACGTTCTCCTATGCCGACACGCGACCACCCGAGGAGGTGCTGCAGACGGCCAATGAGCAGGGCGCCTTTCTGTTCTGGAATCACCCGGAATTCGACTCGGTCGACGCAGGCCTCAACGCATTCCATTCCACTGCCATCGAAGCGGGTCTGTTGCACGGCATCGAGATCGCCAATGGCAACCGCTACTACCAGAATGCGCACCGCCTGGCGCTGGAGCACGACCTCGCGCTGATCGGCGTCTCGGATGTGCACGAGTTGATCGACTGGGACTATCGCCCGGAGGCGGCCGAGAACCCCGGCCATCGTCCGGTGACCCTGATCTTTGCAGACGAGAAGACGCCCGAGTCGATGCGCGATGCGCTGTTCGCCCGGCGCACCGTCGTGTGGTGGAAGGACACGCTCATCGGCCGGCCGGAACACCTGCTGCCCTTGTTGCAGGCCAGTGTCGAGATCGCCGAGATGGAGCCCACGTCCTGGGGTATCCGTGTCCTGCTTCGCAACCATTCGAGTTCGCGGATGACGCTGCGCAACGACACGGGTCTGCAGCCGAGCATCCACGCTCAGCTGATCGAGCTGCCTGCGCACGGCGAGACGGAAGTCACGTTCAACATGGACGAACCGGCGAAAGTGCCGTTGACGTTCACCGTGCTGAACGCGCTGGTGGCGCCGAACCAGCCCGCCGAGCTGACCCTGCATCCCTGAGGTCACTCCGGCACTCCGGGGTCAGACCAACCCAATCCCGCGACGCGCGGGCGTTCGGATACCTGAAGTGCCTTGATTCGGGCCTTAGCATGGTGTTTTCTGGGGGAAGAACGCGCCGCTTAGATGCCCGATTCGAGGGGGCAAACCGGGGCTCTAAGGCGAAAACCACTGCGTTTTCGTGGCCGTTTCACCATTCAATCCATCAGATAGCCTGGTCTGACCCCGAAGTCCGCGCAGTCCGACCGGCTCCCAGGGGGACGCTCGAGCCGTGATTCGAAGCACGATCTACGACGCCACGCTCCGCGGACTGACCGCCAACTGGTACGCGGAGGTCCTGCGACGTGTCCCTGAGGATGCAGCCGTGCTCGACGTCGGCATCGGCACAGCAGGCGCGTTGCTCGCGAACGCCGGCCTGGTGGAACAGAAACGGCTCCGCGTCACCGGCATCGACATCGACCGCGACTACGTTGCGCGCGCCCGCAGCAAGATCGGGCGCTCCGGCCAGGACGACCAGATCAACGTCCACCTCGAGTCCGTCTACGATCACAGCGGGGGTCCCTACGACGCGGTGTACTTCTCCGCAAGCTTCATGCTTCTGCCGG